>DATJVW010000251.1:0-10704 GCA_035501675.1 Burkholderiales bacterium | reverse complement strand
GGCTCCTCTGTCGCATCCCCACACGTGGGGCCCCTGCTCCGAGTTGCGCCGGCCCCTGCTCCGAGTTGCGCCGGCCCCTGCTCCGAGTTGCGCCGGCCCCTGCTCCTAAGCTCACGCCGTCTTCCTGGCCATGAGCGCCTGCTGGAAATCGTCGAGGCTGATCGGCTCGGCTGCAGTGTGACGGCCCACGTCGAGCGGGAAGTCATCCACCATGATGCAGGCGCGGCGCAGCCCGTCGTAGCTCTCGAGCGCCTGTGCTTCCGCGGCCGTGATGGCGCCGAGCTCGACCGCGGCGCTGGTCCGCGCATCTGCGGCGAGTCCGGGCGCCGCGCCGTGCCTGACCGCAGCGCGCACCTTTGTTTCGATCTGCTCGGCTTCGGCGACGCGCTCGAGCGCCAGCTCCAGGCGTCCGACCGGGTCGGCTTCGTGGCGGTGGATGAACATGCCCGCCGTGAGTCGATCGCGGGCGGGTGAATGCTCCAGCAGCAGCCGGGACACGCGATGGCCGAGCCGATCATCAGGCGCGCTGAAGGTTCGGCCGTACGGAAAGATGAGCAGGCGGAGCAACCAACTCGCGGGCCGCGCGCGCAGGTTTTGGAACAAGCCGTAAAACGCTTCCTGGATGCGGTGCTCGGCGTCCTGCACCGCCCACTGCACGAAGGGCAGATCGGTCTGCTGGCGGCCTTCGTCGTGCCAGCGCTTGAGCGTGCAAGACGCGAGATAGAGGTGACCGAGAATGTCGCCCAGGCGCGCGGAGATCTTTTCGCGCCGCTTGAGTTCGCCCCCCAGGAGCAACATCGCCACGTCCGCGGCCAGCGCAAAGCCCGCGCAGAAGCGGGTCAGATGGCGGAAGTGGGCGCGCGTCTCCGAAGCGCCGGGGGCGGGACTGAAAAGCGCACCGGTGGCGCCCAGCCAGAGCGAGCGAGCAGCGTTGCCGATCAGATAGGAAAAATGCCCCCATAGCGCGGCATCGAAGGTGCGCGAGGCGGCCGCCCCGTCGGGCTCCTGCGCCGCAGCGATCTCCTTGAGCACATAGGGATGGCAGCGGATCGCGCCCTGCCCGAAGATGATCATGCTGCGCGTGAGGATGTTGGCCCCCTCGACGGTGATGCTGATGGGCACCTGCTGGTAGCCCCGCCCGAGGTAGTTGTTGGGGCCGAGGCAGATGCCCTTGCCACCGTGCACGTCCATGGCATCGTTGATCACCTGGCGTGCACGCTCCGTGCAGTGATACTTCACGATGGCCGATATGACAGCGGGCTTCTCGCCCAGGTCGACCGCGCCTGCCGTGGTCACGCGCGCGGCTTCCATCAGGTACAGGTTGCCGCCCATACGAGCCAAGGCCTCCTCCACGCCCTCGAACTTGCCGATGGGGACGCGGAACTGGTTGCGCACGCGGCTGTAGGCGCCGGTGGTGCGCACCGCGGTCTTGGCCCCGCCGGTGGTGGAAGAAGGCAGCGAGATGGCGCGGCCGGCCGCGAGACACTCCATCAGCATGCGCCACCCCTGTCCCACGAAAGCCTGACCGCCCACCACCCAGTGCATCGGGATGAAGACGTCCTTGCCCCAGTTGGGCCCGTTCATGAACGAGCCGTTAAGCGGCGCGTGGCGACGGCCGATGCTCACTCCCGGATGGGAGGCGGGAATCAGCGCCACCGTGATCCCGATGTCCTGCTGCTCGCCGATCAGATGGTCTGGATCGTACAGCTTGAAGGCCAGGCCGAGGACCGTGGCCACCGGACCCAGCGTGATGTAGCGCTTCTCCCAGTTCAGGCGGATGCCCAGCATCTCCTTGCCTTCGTGCCGAGCCTTGCACACGACACCGAAGTCAGGGATGGCTCCGGCGTCCGAGCCGGCCTCGGGACCGGTGAGCGCGAAGCAGGGCATGTCGATGCCGCGCGCCAGTCGCGGAAGATAGTAGTTCTTTTGCTCTTCGGTCCCGTAGTGCAGCAGCAGCTCGGCCGGTCCCAGCGAGTTGGGCACCATCACTGAGACGCAGGCGGTGGGATTGCGGCTGGCGAGCTTCATCACCACCTCGGAGTGCGCCAGCGCTGAGAAGCCGAGCCCGCCGTACTGCTTGGGGATGATCATCCCGAGGAAGCCCTTGTCCTTGATGAACTGCCACAGCTCCGGCGGGAGGTCGTTGAGCTCGTAGCTGATCTTCCAGTCATCGCACATGCGGCACAGCTGTTCCACCGGGCCATCGATGAACGCCCGCTCCTCCGCGCTGAGCTCGGGCTTCGGAACAGACAACCATCTCGCCCAGTCCGGCCGGCCGCTGAACAGCTCCCCGTCGAACCAGACGGTTCCAGCGTCGAGCGCCTCCTGCTCGGTTTGCGACACCTGCGGCCGCACTCTGCGGAACCAGCCGAGCAGCGCGTCGCTCAGCAGCGCACGGCGCAACGGCCCGATGAGCAGGAGCGCCGATGCGACGAGCAGCAGGGTGCACAGGGTTGCGCTCACCGCCGGCGCGAGCCCGGCGCGCAGGGTCAGACCCGCGAGCCACGCGCCGCCGGCCGCGGCCCAGGTCCAGCCCGGCGCGCGGAAGTAGGCGAGCGCTCCAAGCACGGCGGTCAAAACCAGAATCCAGATCAGCAAGGCCATGACAACTCTCCCGAAGGTAGCGCAGCGCTGCGCGAGTGCAACGTCACAGGCTCAGGCGGCTTTGCGGGCCACCACGCCGCTGCGTGGCCGCCGCGCGGATGCCTGCACGGCGGTGAGCGGGGAAGGCGCCAGCGACCCCTGCAGCCCGGCGGTGAGAAAAGGGACCAGGCGCCGGATGACCGCCTCCGCGTCGTCCGCGCCATCGATCTGGCAGGTCGCGATCAATCGCAGCGCGTCGTTGCCCGCCATCGCATAGGACATCGCCCCGAACATGAAATGCATGCGCCATACCAGATCCTGCTCGGGTATTTGCGGCAGGGCGTAGGCCAGGGCGCGCTTGAACCGCACCACGACGTCCCGGTACTGCCCGGGCAAGAACGCGCGCATATACGGTCCCGGCTCGGAGAACGCCCGGCCCAGCAGGCGCAGGAAGACCGCGCCGCCTTTGAGCGCATCGCGGTTCACCTGCAGGGCCGGCGCCACCATCGCTTCGATGATCCTCTCAGGGCTGAGAGCGCGACCATTCGCCTCCGCCTCGAGCCGATCGAGGTACGCGATGCGTGCCCGGTTCAGCGGCCCGAGGTGACGTTCGAAGACCTCGCGGATGAGCGCTTCCTTCGAGCCGAAGTGGTAGTTCACGGCGGCCAGGTTGACCCGTGCACGCGCCGTGATCGTGCGCAGCGAACTCGACGCAAAGCCGCGTTCCAGGAACACCGTTTCGGCGGCACGCAGGATGCGAGTGCGCGTGTCCGCCTGCGCCCGGCCACCTTGGCCGTGGGATGAGAGCACCGTTGCTTCAGTCCTCTTCGGGCCGCTTACATGCAGGCGCTGGTTCATTGCGCCCCGCAAAACAGCCGATTCAAACGCCCGTTTGAATGATGCGCAGGCAGGGCTTCGGTGTCAACCCTGGCGCAGCGGGCGCTCACGCTCAGAACTGGGCCTCGTCCAGCGCCAGGACGCTCGCGGAGCCGTTCACGACGGCCGCCTTGTAGCCTTGCGCTTGCGGCAGAATGTGCTCGGCGTAGAAACGGGCCGTGCCGATCTTAGCACGGTAGAAGTCGAAGTCCTCCGCGGCGCCGTCGAGACGCGCCTTGGCGAGGTGCGCGGCGCGCGCCATCTGCCATCCGCCGGCCACGATTCCCCAGAGCTTGAGGTAAGGAACCGCGCCCGCGCCGGCCGCGAGTGCGTTATAGGGATAGGTCTCCAGCAACCAGTCCGTAGCTTCGTTGAGCGCGGCGACGCTTTCGGCCAGAGCGCGCCGGATGACGGCGAGCGCCGGGTGCGTGTGGCCGGCAAGCTCCCGGTCGAAGGCGCGCATTTCCTCGATCAGCGCCTTGGCCGTCATACCCTTTTCCCCCGCCACTTTACGCCCGATCAGATCGTTGGCCTGGATGCCGGTAGTGCCTTCGTAGATCGTCGTGATGCGCGCGTCGCGCAGATGCTGAGCGGCACCCGTCTCCTCGACGAAACCCATCCCGCCATGCACCTGCACGCCCAGGGAAGCGATTTCTATGCACTGCTCGGTGCACCAGCCCTTCACCACCGGGGTGAGCAAGTCGAACACCGTCTGGTGCTTCAACCGCTCCGCGCGATCGGGATGCAGCTGGGCCAGGTCCAGCGCCGCCGCCGCGACGGCGGCCAGCGCGCGCATCGCCTCGCCTTGTGCCTTCATGCTCATGAGCATACGGCGCACATCGGGGTGCTGGATGATGGCGACGCGCTCGCCCGCCCGCTCGCCGATCGGGCGGCCTTGCACGCGCTCCCTGGCATAGCCGAGCGCCCGCTGATAGGCGCGATCGGCCATCGCGACGCCCTCGATACCGACCTCCAGGCGCGCCAGGTTCATCATCGTGAACATGTACTCAAGGCCGCGGTTCTCCTCTCCTACCAGGTGACCGACGGCTCCCTCGTTGTCGCCGTAGGTCATGACGCAGGTGGGGCTAGCGTGGATGCCCAGCTTGTGCTCGATCGACACGCACTTGACATCGTTGCGCGCGCCGAGTCTGCCGTCCGGGTCGACGAGATGCTTCGGCACCACGAACAGCGAGATGCCCTTCACGCCTTCGGGCGCATCGGGCGTTCGGGCCAGAACGAGATGGACGATGTTGTCGGCCATGTCGTGTTCGCCCCAGGTGATGAAGATCTTGGTTCCATATAGGCGGAAGTGATCGCGCTCGGGCACGGCGCGCGCGCGAACGGCGGAGAGGTCCGAACCGGCCTGAGGCTCGGTCAGGTTCATGGTGCCGGTCCACTCCCCGCTGACCAGTTTGCGCAGATACATCCGCTTCTGCTGGTCGGAGCCGTGGCGCGAGATGGCGTTGACTGCGCCGCTGGTGAGCATCGGGCACAGGCAGAACGACATGTTGGCCGCGTTCCACATCTCGGATACCGCCGCCGAAACGAGATGCGGCAGGCCTTGGCCGCCCCACTCAGGGCTTGCGCCCAGGCTGGTCCAGCCGGCCGCGGCGAACTGCTGATAGGCCTGCTTGAACCCGGGCGCCGTGCTCACCACGCCGTCGCTCAGCTTGCAGCCGTCGCGGTCGCCCGACGCGTTCAGCGGGCTGAGCACGCCGGCAGCAAATTTGCCCGCCTCTTCCAGAACGGCATCGACCAGGTCGGGCGTAACCTCCTCACAACCGGGCAGGCTCGACACCGCATCCAGCCCCGCCAGCTCCTTGATGACAAATTTCATATCGCGCAGCGGCGCGGCGTATTCAGCCATGTGCACATCCCTCCACCGGTCTCAGCCGAGCTTCGCGGTCAGCTCGGGAACGGCCTGGAACAGGTCGGCCACCAAGCCATAGTCGGCCACTTGGAAAATTGGCGCCTCGGCATCCTTGTTGATGGCGACGATGACTTTGCTGTCCTTCATCCCCGCCAGGTGCTGAATGGCGCCCGAGATGCCGACCGCAATGTACAGCTCCGGCGCCACCACTTTGCCGGTCTGGCCGACCTGGTAGTCGTTCGGCACGAAGCCCGAGTCGACCGCGGCGCGCGAAGCGCCGACCGCCGCGCCGAGCCTGTCCGCCAGCGCCTCGAGAATCTTGAAGTTCTCGCCGCTGCCCATGCCGCGTCCGCCCGACACGATGATGCGCGCCGCAGTGAGCTCGGGACGCGCAGACCTGGTCAGCTCCTGCGCCATGAAACGCGAGACGCCCGCGTCGGCGACGGCCTCTGCCGGCTCGATCGCAGCGGAACCGCCCTCGCTCTTGGCGGCCTCGAAGCCGGTGGTGCGCACGGTGATGACCTTGATACGGTCGGTGGATTGCACAGTGGCGAGCGCGTTGCCGGCATAGATGGGACGCACAAAGGTGTCCGGTGAGACCACGGCAATGATGTCCGACACCTGAGCCACGTCGAGCAACGCCGCTACGCGCGGCAGAAAGTTCTTTCCAAACGTGGTGGCCGGCGCCAGGATGTGGGAATAGCCGCTCGCCACGCTCACCACCAGCGCGGCCAAGTTCTCCGCCAGCGGATGCGCATACTGGGGTACGTCTGCCACTCGCACCTTGTCCACGCCCGCGATCTTCGCCGCCGCCTGCGCGGCCGCTGCGCACTGGTGCCCGGCGACCAGCACATGGACCGGCTGCGCGATCTTCGCCGCGGCGGTGATCGTGTTCAGAGTGCTCGGTTTGAGCCTGGCATGGTCATGCTCGGCAACCACTAGGCTGGCCATTCAGTTCTCCTGCGTCGCCCGGCCGTCTCCGCCGCGACGTATGTGGGGGTCCTGGCTTGCGCCGCGATGATCTCGTCCGCGCTGCTCACGAGATCACCTTTGCTTCGTTCTTCAGCTTCGCGACCAACTCCGCGACGTCCTTCACCTGCACACCGGCCTTGCGCTTGGGCGGCTCCTCGACCTTCAGCGTCTTGAGGCGAGGCCCCAGATCGACGTCCAGATCCTGCGGCTTGACGACATCCAGGGCCTTCTTCTTCGCCTTCATGATGTTGGGCAGCGTGACGTAGCGCGGCTCGTTCAGGCGCAGGTCTGTGGTCACGACGGCGGGCAGCTTGACCGACACGGTCTCCAAACCGCCGTCGATCTCCCGGATCACTTCGACTTCGCCCCCGGCGATCTTCACCTTCGAGGCGAACGTGGCCTGTGGCCAACCGAGCAGGGCGGCCAGCATCTGCCCGGTCTGGTTGGAGTCGTCGTCGATGGCCTGCTTGCCCAGAATCACCATCTGAGGAGCCTCCCGGCGCACCAGCTTCTCCAGCGCCTTGGCCACTCCCAGCGGCTGCACGTCGAGGCTGGCCTCCACCAGAATCGCCCGGTCGGCCCCGATCGCGAGTGCGGTGCGCAGCGTTTCCTGGCACTGTACCGGGCCGATCGACACGGCGAGGATCTCGGTGGCAACGCCCGCCTCCTTCAGCCGCACGGCCTCTTCGACCGCGATCTCGTCGAACGGGTTCATGGACATCTTGACGTTTGCCGTCTCCACGCCGGAGCCGTCCGCCTTGACGCGCACCTTGACGTTGAAGTCGACGACGCGCTTCACGGGCACCAGGATCTTCATGCTTTTTCTCTAGTGAGCTCGAAAGCGTGGGATTTTACCGCAGGCGATCCCTCGAAACCGAAGCGGGTTGCGCAGGCATGATCGTGCGTCAAACCCCTACGGCCGAACCGCTATACTTCGCAGCAGACGTAACGATCCCGGGGCGCACGCCGCGAAGGATTCCCGCGTTCCCGTCACCACCGGCTCGCGGGCCGCCCGCGCGGCGCGTGCAGATCCCACAGCGAGGCCGCCGATGGTCGCAACTAAAGCACAGGACTCCACCGCAGGCCAGCGCCTTACGCAGGCGTCGATGCGCATCGGCTCCGCCTACCGCACCGACGAGAGCGAAGCACTGCGGGCGCTGTGGGGGCGCCTGCCGCTGGACGCGTCAACCAACGCGCGCATCGGTCAGCATGCCTTGTCGCTGGCGCAGGAGGTGCGCACCGCACTGAGCGGCGATGTCAGCGCCGAAGCCTTCCTGCGCCACTACGGTCTGTCCACCAGCGAAGGCGTGGTCCTGATGTGCATTGCAGAAGCGCTGCTGCGCATACCCGACGCGCACAAAGCGGATGAGCTCATCCGAGACAAGATCGGCCAGTCGGACTGGGCCGGCGCGATGGGTGATACCGACTCGCTGCTGGTCAACGCATCCACCTGGGCCTTGATGCTGACGGGCCGGCTTGTCGAATGGCGGGAAGCGCCGGGCGACGAGCCGCTCGCCGTCCTGCGGCGGCTGGTCGGACGCAGCAGCGAGCCCATCATCCGGGCGGCCCTGCTGCAGGCGATGCGGGTCATGGCCGAGCAGTTCGTGATGGGACAAACCATCCAGGACGCGCTGCGCCGCGCCGGGCCGTTCCAGCAGCAAGGCTACCGCATGTCCTACGACATGCTGGGCGAGGCGGCCCTCAGCACGCTGGATGCGCAGCGTTACTTCGAGCACTATGCCGCCGCCATCGACGCCATCGGCGCGGCCGACACCCAGCCTGGCGTGGTGCAACGCGCCGGTATCTCGGTGAAGCTGTCGGCCCTGCACCCGCGATACGAGATAGCGCAGCGCGCACGCGTCATGGCCGAGCTGCTGCCGCGCCTGCGCGAGCTGGCGCTGAAGGCGGCACAGGCGGGCCTCGGCCTGACGCTGGACGCGGAGGAATCTCACCGTCTCATGCTGTCCCTGGAGCTGTTTGCGACACTCGCCCGCGACCCGGCGCTGCAAGACTGGGAGGGGCTGGGCATCGCGGTGCAGGCCTACCAGAAGCGAGCGATCCACGTCATCGACTGGTTGATTGAGCTGGCCGAAGATGCGCGGCGGCGCTGGATGGTCCGGCTGGTCAAGGGCGCCTACTGGGACAGCGAGATCAAGCTCGCCCAGCAGCTCGGACTAGACTATCCGGTCTTCACGCGCAAGGCGGCCACCGATGTGTCTTATCTCGCCTGCGTCCACCGGCTGCTGCAAGCGTCCGGCAGAGTCTTCCCGCAGTTCGCGACCCACAACGTGCGCACGGTCGCGACTATTCTCGAGCTGGCCGGGCCGCGCAACGATTTCGAGTTCCAAAAGCTGCATGGCATGGGCGACCGTCTCTACGAGCGGGTCGCCATCGCCTCGGGAATGAATCGTCCGTGCCGGGTCTATGCGCCGGTCGGAAGCCATCGCGATTTGCTCCCTTACCTCGTGCGCCGCCTGCTGGAGAACGGAGCGAACAGCTCCTTCGTGCACCAGATCGGCGACAGCCGGGTTCCTCTGGAACGGCTCGTCGCCGACCCCGTTGCGACCGTAAAGGCGGCGCAGTTTGCGCCCCACCCCTCGATCCCGAAACCACGCGCCCTGTACGGCGAGCGCGCGAACTCCATCGGCGTCGACCTCTCCGACGAGACGACCCTGGCGGGCATCGCACGCGCCGTGGCCGCATCTCGCTTCGAGAGCAGCCGCATCGAGGGCGAGCCGTCAGTCCCCCGCGCTCGCCTCGTGACTGAGCCCTCCAACCGGCGCGTGCCGGTGGGCGTGATTCAGGAGCTGGGCGAAGCCGAGGTGCGGCGCGCGATCGAGACTGCAAGCGGCGTCGCCAGGGCATGGGACTCGACGCCCGCAGCCGAGCGCGCCGGCTGTCTCGAGCGCGCCGCGGATCTGCTCGAAGCGAACCTGGACCCGTTCCTGGTTCTGTGCGTGCGCGAAGCGGGGAAGACCATTGCGGACGCCACCGCCGAGGTGCGCGAAGCGGTGGACTACTGCCGCTACTACGCAGCCCAGGTGCGCCGTGAGTTCGGTACGGCGCAGCGCTTTCCGGGGCCCACCGGCGAGAGCAATGAGCTCGCCCTCCATGGCCGGGGCGTGTTCGCCTGCATCAGCCCCTGGAATTTCCCGCTCGCGATCTTCCTCGGCCAAGTCACCGCAGCGCTGGGCGCAGGCAACGCGGTGATCGCCAAACCAGCCGAGCAAACTCCGCTCATTGCCGCCCGTGCCGTGGCGCTGCTGCACGAGGCCGGTGTGCCGCGCGAGGTGCTGCAGCTCGCTCCGGGTCCGGGCGAAACCGTCGGGGCAGGTTTGGTGAGCGACCCGCGCGTCGCCGGCGTGGTATTCACCGGCTCGGTCGAGACGGCGCGCTCGATCAGCCGGGCCCTAGCCGCGCGCGACGGGCCGATCGTTCCACTCATCGCCGAGACCGGTGGGCAGAACGCCATGATCGTGGATTCCAGCGCGTTGCCCGAGCAGGTGGTGGGGGACGTGATCACCTCTGCGTTTCAAAGCGCCGGGCAGCGCTGCTCCTCGTTGCGGTTGTTGTGCGTGCAGGAGGAGATCGGATCGCGCGTCGTCGAGTTGCTCGCGCGCGCGATGCAGGAGCTGCGCATCGGCGACCCGGGCCAGCCCGAGACGGACGTAGGACCCGTCATCGACGCGCCCGCGAAGCGCGCGTTGCAAACGCATCTCGAGCAGCTGCGATCTACCGCGCAACCGATCGTCGAGCTCGCGCTGCCGGCGGAGTGCGACGGCGGAGACTTCTTCGCGCCATGCGCGTATCAGATCGAGCCGTCGCAGATTCCGCGCAACGAAGTGTTCGGACCCATTCTCCACGTCATCCGTTACCGGCGCCGCGATCTCGGCCCGCTGCTCGACGCCATCGCCGCGACCGGGTTCGGGCTCACGCTGGGAATCCACACGCGGGTCTCGCGCTTCGCCGAGGAGGTGCGCAGCCGGCTGCAGGTCGGGAATACCTATGTCAACCGAAACATGATCGGCGCCGTGGTCGGCGTGCAACCCTTCGGGGGCGAGAGACTGTCGGGCACGGGGCCTAAAGCAGGCGGCCCACACTATCTGCAGCGCTTCGCGCTCGAGCGGACCTACACCGTGAACACCGCCGCCGCGGGAGGCAACGCGAGTCTGCTGGCGGAGATCGAGTAGCTCCCTACAACGTCTTCGCCTGCTCGCGCAGCAGATTCTTCTGGATCTTTCCGGTCGAGGTCTTCGGCAGAGGACCGAACACCACGCGCTTCGGCACTTTGAACCCGGCCAGGCGCGCCCGGCACCAGGCGATGATGTCCTCGGAGCCCACCGCCGCTGCGCCGGGCTTGAGGGTGACGAAGGCACATGGGGTCTCGCCCCACTTCGCGTCTG
>DATJVW010000250.1:0-15387 GCA_035501675.1 Burkholderiales bacterium | reverse complement strand
AGGATCAATCAATCCCATGGCGGGTCGGGCAAACAGGCCCGGGCGGTCATCGATGGACTGGAGGCGGACGTGGTCACGCTCGCGCTGGCCTACGACATCGACGAGATCGCCGAGCGCGCCAAACTGCTTCCCGCAAATTGGCAGAGCCGCCTGCCGCACAACAGCTCGCCCTATACCTCGACCATCGTGTTTCTGGTCCGCAAGGGCAATCCCAAGAACATCCGCGACTGGGACGATGTGGTCAAGCCCGGGATCGCGGTCATCACGCCCAATCCGAAGACCTCGGGTGGTGCCCGCTGGAACTATCTCGCCGCCTGGGGCTATGCGTTGCGGCAAAGCCGGAACAACGAGGTCAAGGCGCGTGAGTTCGTCACTCGGCTGTACAAGAACGTTCCGGTGCTCGATTCGGGGGCGCGCGGCGCTACCACCACCTTCGTCGAGCGCGGTATCGGCGACGTTCTGCTGGCGTGGGAGAACGAAGCGTTCCTCGCCGTGAAGGAGCTAGGGCCAGACAAAGTGCAGATCGTAGTGCCCTCAGTGAGCATCCTCGCCCAACCGCCCGTCGCGTGGGTGGACAAGGTGGTCGACAAGCACGGCACCCGCAAAGCCGCGCAGGCGTACTTGGAGTATCTTTATACGGAGAAAGCGCAGGAGATCATCGCCCGCAATTTCTACCGTCCAGTCGATCCCAAAGTGACCGCGCGATTCGCGGCCCAGTTTCCCAAGCTGATCCTGTTCACCGTCGACGAGGTGTTCGGCGGTTGGCAGAAAGCCCAAAGGACGCACTTCGCTGATGGCGGCGTATTCGATCAGATCTATTTGCCGGAACGGTAGCCGCCGGCTCGACGGACGGCGGACCGCCGTTTGGCGAGCACTCACATGATGCCCGCGGGCGCTGACATCCGAGCGGCAAGTGCGGGCGGGCTGCTCGCGGCATGGGAGGAGGCGCGCGCTCAGGGTAGGAACAACCGGGCCGCCGCCGCGAAGCTGGGGCGGAGCGAAGCGGAGTTGATCGCCTCCGGCTGCGGGCGCTTCGTCACTCGCCTGCGGCCCGATGCGCTTGCCCTGCTGCACCACCTGCCGACGTTGGGCGAGATCAAGGCCGTGGTCCGAAATCCAACCGCCGTCATCGAGCGCGCAGGGACGGTGCGTTCCATCGAGCTCAACGGCGTCGGCGCGATCCTGGTCGAGGCGGACCATTTCGAGATGGCCTGCCAGTCGGCGCAGTGGAACAAGGCATTCGCGCTGCGCGAGAAGACAGAGCGCGGGCTCAAGCTCAGCCTGCAATTCTTTACCGCCGAGGGAATTTCGGCGGCCAAGTTCTTCCTGCGTCCCGGCAGCGATCTCCACGCGTTGCGCGATCTGGTCCGCGCATGCGCCAGTCCTGACCAATCACCCCGGGAAACCATCGAGCCGAGGGCTCCCGAATACAGCCTTCCGCTGCAACGCCCGGCCCCGGTTGCCCCCGGCGCGTTGCTGGCGTTTCTTCAGGCTGCTGCCGGCGCGCGGCACGCGTTGACCTTCGTGGCACGCAACCGCGCCGCGTGCCTTTCTACCGACAAGGCCGTCGAGCGCGTCAAGCGCTCGGACCGCGGCGGGTGGGTCAACGTACTCGATGAGGGGATGGACATCCATCTGCACGATGACCGCATCCGCTATCTGAGGTCGGTGCCGGACCCGCACGGCGACTGCGGCTGGTTCCACTGGTTCTCGGAGCGGCAGGCGATCGCCCTGTCGCTCCGCTGCGGCCAGGGCTGGGAGACGCTGGCCCAGGCCGCGGGCGTCCAGCCCGAGTAAGCGACGGCCTACCAGATCACGTTGCCGTAGGCGGCCAGCCAGGCGGCGGGGTCGCCCGACGCCTTCGAGGCCGGAGCCGGGTCCGATTCCTCGCCCGTTAACTTCCGCTTCTCGCCGAGGAACACCTGCATCTTGCCCGGGCGGATCAGCAAAGTTTCGCCTTGCTTGAGGTTCAGGCTGCGGACGCGGGCAGCTGTGAGCTCGGCCTCGATGATCTCTGAACTGTCGTCGCGCTCCAGCTCGAGGCGGGCAGTGGGCCCGATCAGCAGCATCCGTTGCAGCACCACGGGTATGCCTTCCTGACCGGGCGAAAAGCGTTCGATTTCGATCTCGTGGGGCCGCGCGTATACGGTCGCCGGGCGGTCGTCGGCATCGCAGTGCTCCGGGGCGGCCACGGTCACCGGTCCCAGGTGCAAATGGCCGGCGCTGGCGCGGCCGTGGAAGACGTTCACGGTGCCGAGGAAGCCGTACACAAACGGGCTCGCTGGACGCTCGTACACCTCCTCCGGCGTGCCCACCTGCTCCACGCGGCCTTTGTTCATCAGCACGACGCGATCCGCCACCTCGAGCGCTTCCTCCTGGTCGTGAGTGACGAAGATGCTGGTGACATGCAGCTCGTCGTGCAAGCGGCGCAGCCAGCGTCGCAGTTCCTTTCGCACCTTGGCGTCGAGAGCGCCAAAGGGCTCGTCTAGCAGCAGGACCTTGGGCTCCACGGCCAGCGCGCGCGCCAGCGCGATGCGCTGACGCTGGCCTCCCGAGAGCTGATGCGGGTAACGATCGGACAGAAAATCGAGTTGCACCAGCTCCAGCAACTGATGGACCTTGCGCCGGATCTCTTCGGCCCCAGGACGGATCGCACGCGGTTTCACTTCCAAGCCGAAGGCGACGTTGTCAAACACCGTCATGTGGCGAAACAGCGCGTAGTGCTGGAATACGAAGCCCACTTGACGCTGGCGGACATCGCGCTGCGAGGCGTCCTCGCCGTGGAACAGGACGCTGCCCGAGTCCGGGACCTCCAGGCCGGCGATGACCCGCAGCAGGGTGGTCTTGCCGCAACCGGACGGCCCGAGCAAGGCGACCAGCTCCCCCGACCGGAACTCCAGGCTGACGCGGTCGAGCGCCGTGAAGCCGCCGAATCGCTTCTCAATGTCGCGGACTTGAATGCTCATATCGCACTATCCATGCTCAACAGAGACCTCGGCTTGCGCCTCCTCCCGCGTGGCCCTCCATTCGATCAGGCTCTTGAGGACCAGGGTGGCCAGGGCGAGCGAAGCCAGCAGAGAGGCCACCGCGAACGCCGCCGCGAAGTGGTACTCGTTGTATAGAATCTCCACGTAGAGCGGGATGGTGTCGGTCAAGCCGCGCACGTGACCGGAAACCACGGACACGGCGCCGAACTCGCCCATGGCGCGCGCGTTGCACAGGATGACGCCGTACAGGAGGCCCCACTTGATGTTCGGCAGCGTCACACGCCAGAGCATCTGCCAGCCGGAAGCGCCCAGCACGCGGGCGGCCTCCTCTTCCTCCCTGCCCTGAGCCTGCATCAAGGGGATCAACTCGCGCGCCACGAAAGGGAAAGTCACGAAGATGGTGGCCAGCACGATGCCCGGTAGCGCGAAGATGACCTTGATGTCGTGCGCCTGCAACCAGGGACCGAGCCAACCCTGCAGGCCGAACATCAGCACGTAGATCAAACCCGAAACCACGGGTGAAACCGCAAACGGCAGGTCGATGAGCGTGATCAACATACTCTTGCCCTTGAACTCGAACTTCGCGATGGTCCATGCGGCCGCCACGCCAAAGACCAGGTTGGCGGGCACCGCGATGGCCGCCACCAGCACGGTAAGCTCGATCGCAGACAGCGCATCGGGCTCGATCAAGGCCGCAAAATAGACCCCGGCGCCTTTGCGCAGCGCCTCGGCGAAGACCGCGGCCAGCGGCACCAGAAGGAACAAGCCGAGAAACGCCAGCGCGACGCCGATCAAAAGCGCGCGGACAAGCACCGGTTCGGCCGTGGCACGCCGGCGCGCGGAGACCGGGGCGGGAAGAGCGATCGCCGCACCCATGGATCAGGTTTCCACCAGCCGGCGTCCCATCCACCATTGCAGGAGGTTGATGAGCAACAGAAGAGCGAACGACATGACGAGCATCACCACCGCTATCGCGGTGGCCCCGGCGTAGTCGTATTGCTCGAGTTTGGTGATGATCAGCAGCGGCGTGATCTCGGACACCATGGGCACGTTGCCCGCAATGAAGATGACCGACCCGTATTCGCCCACGGCTCTTGCGACCGCCAAGGTGAATCCGGTCAGCAACGCCGGCCAGATGGCCGGCAGAATGACGCGCGCGAACGTTTGCCATCGACTGGCCCCGAGCGTCGCGGCGGCCTCCTCGAGCTCGGGCTCGAGATCCTCCAGCACCGGCTGCACCGTGCGCACGACGAACGGCATGCCGATGAACGTGAGCGCCACCATGACACCCAGGGGAGTGAACGCGACCTTGATGCCGAGCGGCTCCAGGAGGCTGCCGATCCAGCCGTTCGCGGAATAGACCGCGGTCAGGGCGATGCCTGCCACTGCGGTGGGCAATGCGAACGGCAAGTCCACGAGCGCGTCGAGGAAGCGGCGGCCCGCGAACCGGTAGCGCACCAGCACCCACGCGACCAGCAGGCCAAACACGCCGTTCACCAGCGCGGCAGCGAGCGACGCGCCGAACGTCAGGCGCAGCGAAGCCAGCACGCGCGGTGCGGTTACGGTGCCCCAGAACGCACTCCACGCCAGTGTGAACGTCTTGAAGAAGGTCGCCGACAGCGGAATCAGGACGATCAGCGAGAGATACAGAATCGTGTACCCGAACGCCAAGCCAAAACCAGGCAGCACGCTCGGGTGCCGCCAGTGCCTTGCCGCCGCGCTCATCGGCTCTTCGTCATCGCCTGGAGCACCTCTAAAAAAGGGGCGCCGGTCTGGGGCTACTCGTCCAGACCGGCGCGAGCTCCTCGAAGGGTTCAACTGATGCTGGGGAAACGGCGAAACACGGCGCCTGAACGCTGTGCGGAACGCCGCCGCATACTCGCCTCGCCGGCATAAGGCACTCCGTCGAGGCTTGGCCTAACGATACGGCGGCCGGGGCGAAACCAGAACTACTTTGATCTTCGTACCTAATGCGATGGGGTTATTTGTGCTCGGCCGGACTCCCGGGCGAGTCCTCCCCGCCCCGGCGACTTCCGGTCTCGGGGCAGGCCGCCGACGGCGGTCAGGCCAGCATGTCGGCCCAGATGTTCCTGCCCCAGGATTCGGCGTAGGTCCCTTCCAGCTCGTTCGGGGCGGCGGATACTCCGGAGGCTCCCTGAGCCACGACCATGGTCTTCTTGTCCGGATCGTAGCGGTGGACCGAGGCGACGTGGATCACCTGCTTGTCGCTCACGAAGCTATAGCAGGTGTTGTTCATGACCGGGCTTGGGTTCGGCGACTCGCCTCGCAACAAGGCGATGACTGCGGCCGCCGCGACTTTCGCGTGCTGATTGGCCATGTGCCCGGACTTCGGCATCGCGGGGGCGGCGAGAATGGCGTCGCCCAGGACGTGGATGTTCTTCTTCGCGACCGACTCGTAGGTGAGAAAATCCACGCCGACCCACTTGTTGTTGGCGGTGATCAATCCGGTGTCGGCCGCAATCTTGGCGGCGCGCTGGGGCGGCACGACATTGAGCACGTCCGCCTTGACCTCCTCGAACTCGAGCTTGGCCGTCAGCGTCTTCGCATCCACATCCACCAGGGTGCTGTTCGGACGGTATTCGACGATGCCGGCGTACCACTCCCTCCAGACCTTGGTGAAGAGCGCCTCCTTGGATTGGACCTTGTCGTTGGCGTCCAGGATCAGGACCTTCGATTTTGGCCTCTGAGTCTTGAAGTACCACGCCACCTGGCAGGCCCGCTCATACGGGCCCGGCGGACAGCGGTACGGCGCCTTCGGGATCGTCAGGGCATACACCCCGCCATCGGGCATGGACTCCAGCTGCCGCCTGAGCGCCACGGTCTGTTGCCCCGCTTTCCACGCATGCAGCACCCGTTCGCGCGTCGCCGGGTCGCGCAACCCGGGGATCTCGTCATACAGCAGATCCACTCCGGGAGACACGATCAGCCGGTCATACGGCAGCGCGTCTCCGGACGCCAGGCTGATCTCCCGCTTCTCGGGGTCGATCCCCACAACCTCGTCATACACCACGTCGATGCCGTACTTGCTCGACAGTGCGCCATAGCCGCGCGTCAGGTCGACCAGCTCGACCTGCCCCCCCAGCACGCGGTTGCTGAGCGGGCACGAAATGAACTCCCTGCCGCGCTCCACCAGCGCGACCTGGACATCCGGGGCCCACATGCGGATGTACTTGGCCGCGGTGGCACCGCCGAATCCGCCGCCCACCACAACCACCCGCGCGCCCGCGGCGGATGCAGGCAGCCGCGCACCCGCGACCGTGCTGCCCGCCGCGACGATGGCCAGCTGCTTGAGGAAGCGGCGTCTAGTCAGGCTCATACCAGGAGTTCTCGGGCAAAGGCTGGTGGGCTCGAAGCTCAGGGGCGCTTCTGTCTGGAAAAGTACTCGGCCAGGACTTCGATTTCCTGGTCGGTGTACCCCTTCGCGTGCTGGTGCATAACGGTCGCTTGACGGGTGCCGGCTTTGAACTCCTGCATCGCGGTGACGATGTAGGGCTTTTCCAGGCCGGCGATGCTGGGGATGGCTCCGGAACTGTTGCCGCTCGGGCCATGGCAGCCGGTGCAGTTCGCGGCGAGGCTGCGCGCCGCCTGATCCTGTCCTGCAGCGGGCCATGCGACACCGAGCCCTGCGAGCAAGGCGCTCGCCGCAATGACCGACGGTCGGTGCTGCACGGTGAGATCTCCTCGAAACCCTGCAGGTTATATTTCCCCGTTCCACATAGGGTTCGGGCTGCGTTCCATGCGCAGTGTAATTCGGCGGGGTCGCCGCGGTAAATAGCCAGAAGTCCGGTAACCGCGCCCCGGCGGACAGCGGTCGTTCGCGAGCCGCTGGGAAAACGACCCTCAGGCCGGCGCGGCGCTGGCCTTGAGTGGTGCTTCCTCGATCGGCAAGTTGATGAATGCGGCCCCGAGCGCGAGCGCGATATCGGCGTACCACATCCAGGTGTAGCTCCCGGTGCTCGCCAACGCGACACCGCCGAGCCAGGCTCCGAAGAATCCGCCGATCTGGTGCGAGAACAGCGTCAGGCCGAAGAGTGTGGCGAGATAGCGCGTGCCGAAGCGCTTGCCCACCAGCCCGGCCGTTGGCGGCACCGTGGAGAGCCACGTGAGGCCGAGCACCAGGGCGAACACGTAAAAGGTGAGGGAGGTCTTGGGGGCTGCGAGGTAGACCGCGACCGCCGCCGCTCGCGCAAAGTACATCCAAAACAGAAGCCACTTCATTCGATAGACGTTGCCCAGCGCTCCGGCGGTCAGGCTGCCTGCGATGTTCGCGAGCCCGATGATGGCGATCGAGGTGGCCGCGACCGCGGCGGACATTCCGCACAGTCGCACCTCGCCGGGCAGATGGGTGACCAGGAAGGCGATGTGGAAGCCGCACGTGAAGAAGCCTGCATGCAGGCACCAGTAGCTCGTGTCACGGCCCGCCATGCGCAACTGCTCACGCAGACCGATCCTTCCCGCGCCAGAACCGCCGGACACAACCGGTGTGAGCGCCGCCGACGCCTCGTGCCGAAACACCCGCGCGAGTGGCAACGTCGCCAATACCGTTACGGCCATGGTCATCATTGCCGTGACCCAGCCGAAGGTGCTGATCAGCGCTTGATTCAGGGGAGCGAACAGAAACTGCCCGAAGCTGCCGCCCGCATTGACGAACCCCGAGGCAAAAGCACGCTTCTCCGGAGGTAGACGGCGCGCCGTGACGCCGATCAGGATGGAAAAACTGCCTGCCCCCGCCCCGGCCGCCGATAGAAAGCCAATCGTCGCAAGCAGCATCCATTGGCTGGATGCGAACGGCGTCAATGCCGTGCCGATCGCCAACATGATCCCGCCCGCCACGATGACTCTGGCCGAGCCGTAGCGGTCGGCGATCGCACCGAAGATCGGCTGCGATGCGCCCCACGTGAACTGACCCACCGCCATCGCGAAGCTGATGGCCACGATACCCAAGCCCGTAGCCGTGTTCAGGGGCGACACGAACAGGCCCATCGACTGGCGCGCTCCCATCGTGATCGCCATGATCGCAGCCGCGGCCATGACCAGCGGCCAGGTCGACGCGCGGACAGCGGCTGGCGATGCGTCGTTCATTCCGAATCTCCCTCGTTTCCCGTCACCGGCCGAAAAAGCGGTACGGCGCTCTCCAGCATCTGGTGCAACGCGGCCAGGCGGTCGGCGCCAATCGTCGCGCTCACTTCGTCCTGCGCCTGCCGCCAACAGGTGCGCGCGGCCCTCCACCGCTCCTCGCCGGCGGACGTAAGTTGCACGAGGCGAACGCGCGCATCCTCATCGCTGGCCCGCACCTCGACCCAGCCCGCCTCCAACAGCGGCCTGAGATTGCGCGTGAGCGTGGTGCGGTCCATGTCCAACATCTCCGCCAACTCGGACATGGGAACACCGCGCAATCCGCGCAAGTGCCCCAGCAGCGAGTACTGAGTCACGCGCATGCCCGCCACAGACAGCGCCCGGTCGTAGACCGCCGTGACGCGCCGGGTGAGCCGGCGCAGCTTGAAGCACGTGCATCCGGCGGCAGCCGGCTTGCCGTCGCCAGCGGGCTTGATTTGAGCCATGGGGGAGATTATAGTGTATATACACTTATTTGTCGAGAGAAAGGAAGTTGGATGAGCTCGAGCGCTAATGGAGGGTCCTGGGACGAGCAGTTGCGGAGCGTTCGGGAACGCATGGCTGCACCCGGGGTAGCGTTGCCGGCAGATCTACGCGGGCGCTCCGGTGTGCAATTCCTCGAAGCGATCGGCAGCGGCCAGCTGCCGTCTCCGCCGATCGGCCATACGCTGGACATCTGGCCCATCGAATGGGAGAACGGCCGCACGGTGTTCCAGGGTCTTCCCGCGACGGCCCACTACAACCCGCTCGGTTCGGTGCACGGCGGGTGGATCGCCACGATGCTGGACTCGGCCGTCGGCTGCGCGATCCACTCGATGCTGCCGGCGGGCAAGGGCTACACCACGTTGGAACTCAAGGTGAACTACGTTCGGCCGGTAACAACCGCCACCGGTGCGCTACGCGCCGAAGGGAAAGTCATTCATGCGGGCGGCCAGGTGGCCACCGCGGAAGGCCGTCTCTACGACACATCCGGCAAGCTGTATGCGCACGCGACGACAACCTGCTTGATCTTCTCGCTCCCGTCGCAGAGCGGCTGACGCGACCCGACTCGTCTTCGGTGCCGGCTTCCGACCGGGCGCGCAGGTGGGCAGCGTGTCGCCCAAAGCGATCTGGGCAACGCCCCTGACCGCCACCCGCCAAGGCCGATTGCGCTCCGCTACGATGTCGCTGCAACCCCGAGCTTCCGGAGAAACATCTCCATCGGGCAGAACCGGGTAAAGCCGCTTTGCAGCAGGTTCGCGCCGACAAAAGCCGTAAACCACAGCCAATGCTGGCTGACGTACAACGGACTGCCGGCAACGCCCAGTCCAAGAGAAACCAGGATGAATGATCCTGCGATGATCCGGATCATGCGTTCGATGCTCATGGGTTGCGTCTCCTCACGTAACTCCAGCCACTGTCAACAACGCCTGCTTCGCCTGAACGCCTAACATAGGGCACCTTTCGCGCGGGGTCGGTGACGTAGGTCACGCGACCGGTTGGGCCTTTGCAGGTGCCAATTGCGTTCCGGCAGCGCCCAGGTCATCGATTCCGGCCGCCCGCTTTCTCCGCAACGCGGCGTAATACACCACCGGGATCACGATCAGCGTCAGCAACGTGGACACCAGAATGCCGAAGATCAGCGACACGGCCAGGCCATTGAAGATCGGGTCGTCGAGGATAAAAAGCGCGCCCAGCATGGCGGCGGCCCCGGTCAGCGCAATTGGCTTGGCGCGCGCCGCGGCCGCCCCGATCACCGCGTCCTCCAGGGAGCGCCCGGCCAGGATCTCGTGGTTTACGAAGTCCACCAGCAAAATCGAGTTGCGCACGATGATCCCGGCCAGGGCGATCATCCCGATCATCGACGTCGCGGTGAACTGTGCGTGCAGCAGCGCGTGCCCCGGCATCACGCCGATGATGGTCAGCGGGATCGGCGCCATGATGATCAGCGGCGTGAGGTAGGAGCGGAACTGCGCTACGACCAGCAGGTAAATCAGCACCAGCCCAACGGCATAGGCGATGCCCATGTCACGGAATGTCTCGTAGGTGACCTGCCATTCGCCGTCCCATTTATAAGAGTAGTGCCGGTAGCGGTCTTCCGGCTGGCGGATGAAGTGCTCCATCAGGCTCCCGCCCTCGGGCAGGTTCATGCCCGCGATCCGCGAGCGGATGCCGAACATGCCGTAGAGCGCACTGTCGAGTTTCCCGCCCATGTCCCCCATCACGTACACGACCGGAATCAAGTCTTTGTGATGGACGGTCCTTTCGCGATCGCTCTGGACCGGCTGGACCAGCTCGGATAGCGCGACCAAACCGCCATCCCGGCTTCGCACGGTCAGCTTGAGCAACTCGTCCACGGCGCTCTGGCGCTCGGGTGGCAGCGTCAGCCGGACCGGGATCTCATACTTCGCCTCCCCGCTGTGAATCGGCGTGACGTACTCGCCGCTGAGGCCCATGCGCATGGTCTCGACGATGTCCTTCTGGGCCACACCCGAGAGCGCCGCCTTGTTCTGCAGCACGCGCAGGACTAGCCTCGGCGCGTTTGCGTCTACCGTATCGGCAATACCCACGATGTCTGGGGTGACTGCGAACTGGTCGCGCACACGCTTGGCAACCCGCATCTGACCTTCGTAATCGGGGCCGTAAATCTCGGCCACGATGGGCGATAGCACAGGCGGTCCAGGCGGCACTTCCACGACCATTACGTCGGCGCCGTAGCGCTGGCCAATCCGGGCGAGCTCCGGCCTAAGCGAGCGGGCGACGTCGTGACTCTTGCGATCACGGTGATGCTTGTCCACCAGGTTGACCTGGATGTCGCCCTGCTCCGGGTTTTCGCGCAGGTAATACTGGCGCACCAGTCCATTGAAGTTGATCGGGCTCGAGGTGCCCGCATACGCCTGGTAGTCCGTCACCTCCGGCACGGTCTGCAGGTACTGACCCATCTCCCGCAGCACGCTCGCCGTCTGTTCCAACGGCGTGCCCACCGGCATGTTCACCACCACCTGCAGCTCCGACTTGTTGTCGAAGGGCAGCATCTTGAGCACCACCAGCTTGAACACCGGAAGCGACATGGCCAGCAGGATGGCCGCCATCACGCCACCCAATAGATACCAGCGGTTGCGCGCTCCGCGTGCGCGATCGAGAAACGGGCTCATCACTGCGGTGAAGAAGTGCGTCAACCGGCCGCCGCTGCCCCGCGTCTGCTCATGGGAGGCATGGGCCAGCAAGCGGTTGGCCAGCCAGGGCGTCACGCTGAACGCAACGGCCAGCGAGATCAGCATGCCCATGCTTGCATTGATGGGAATGGGGCTCATGTACGGCCCCATGAGGCCGCTCACGAACGCCATGGGCAACAGCGCCGCGATGACGGTGAACGTAGCCAGGATGGTCGGCCCGCCGACCTCATCCACTGCGCGCGGGATGATCTCGGCCAGCGGCGCTCCTGTCATCTGGTAACGCCGGTGGATGTTCTCCACCACCACGATGGCGTCGTCGACCAGGATACCGATGGAGAAGATGAGCGCGAACAGGGAGACACGGTTGATGGTGAAGCCCCAGGCCCAGGATGCAAACAAGGTGGCCGCCAAGGTGAGCAGCACCGCGGCGCCGACGATCAGCGCTTCGCGCCGCCCGAGCGCGACGAACACCAGCGTGACCACGGACAGCGTTGCGAAGATGAGCTTCTGGATCAGCTTCATGGCCTTGTCGCCGGCCGTCAAACCGTAGTCGCGCGTGACCGTGACCTTCACCCCTTCGGGGATTACGGTGCCCTGCATGAGCTGCACCACGCGCGTCACGCGCTGCGCCACGTCTACTGCGTTCTCGCCGGGCTTCTTGGACACCGCCAGTGTCACGGCGGGATACTCTCCGGCTTCGATGATCCCTTTGTCGGCGGCCTGCGGCCCTAGACCGATCCAGACGTAGCGTGAGGGCTGATCGGGGCCGTCCTCGATGCGCGCGACATCGCTCATGTAGATCGGCCGGTCTCCGGTCACGCCTACCACCAGGCGGCGCACGTCGGCTGCGCTGGACAAGTAAGTGCCGGTCTCGACCAGGATCTGCTTGTTGTCTCTCACCAGATCGCCGGACGGCTGTGCCGCGTTGGCCAGCTGCAGCGCCGTCCGGATATCCTGCCCGCTGAGACCGTACGCGTTCATGCGTTCCGGCTCGACGATCACGCGCACCACGTGGGTGGGACCGCCGATGGTGTAGACGTCGCGCGTGCCAGGCACGCGTTTGATCTCGATCTCGGCCGCGTGCGCCACGCGCTCGAGGTCGAAAGCGCCGCGCTGCGGGTCCGTGGTCCACAGCGTGAGCGTGACGATGGGAACGTCGTCGATGCCTTTGGGCTTGATGATGGGGTCGCTCACGCCGAGATAGGGCGAAAGCCAGTCACGGTGCGAGTATATGGTGTCGTACAGGAGCACCAGCGCGCGCTCGTGGGGCACTCCCACCTTGAACTGCGCGGTCAAGACCGCCATGCCCGGCCTGGACACCGAGTACACGTGGTCGATCCCGGCAATGCGCGACAGGACCTGCTCGGCCGGGCTGGCGATCAGGCTCTCCACGTCTCTGGCCGATGCGCCGGGGAACGGCACGAAGACGTTCGCCATCGTCACGTTGATCTGTGGTTCCTCCTCCTTCGGAGTGATGAGCACCGCGAAGAGACCGAGCAGGAACAACACCAAGGCGATGAGCGGGGTCAGCTGACTGCTTTGAAAAAAGGCGGCGACTCGTCCCGAAATTCCCATGGAAAGACGTGGCTCGTGGTTCGTGTTCAGAGACCTAGGGCGCGACCAGCGGTTACGAGTCACGAATCACGGCACTTACGCTAGCGCTTACGAGCCACGAATCACGAACCAAAAGTCACGGTCGTCACGCGGCATCCTTCAGCTTTTTGATCCCCAGCGAGTGCAGGACCAGCTTCTCGTACAGCGGCTCGGTGGTCCCGGTTTTCATCTTGCGCAGGAAGTAGCGCTCGAAGGCAACCTTCCCCAGGTGCACCCACTTGCCTTCGGCGAACCAGTTCACGTTGCGCGGCGGTATCTGAGGGAGCGCTACGAAGGCCACTCCGGTATCGCCGAAGTCGGCCAGGCATACGGCGTTCCAGGTGGCTTTCGCCTCCGGCTGCTTGCCGTACAGCTCGGCGCGGATGTTCGCCGCGGCGGCCTCGACCATCGACTCGATCATGTAGCCGGTCTTGGGTGCTCCGGTGGGGACCGGAGTCTGTTCGACAGGCGGGATCGCCACGCACACACCAACCGCGTAGATATTCTTGTACTTCGGGTTGCGCTGCTGCTGATCGATGAGGATGAAGCCGCGCGGGTTGGTCAAACCCTCGATGCCGAAGACGGGATCGATGCCCTTGAAAGCGGGCAGCATCATCGAGTATTTGAAGGGCAGCTCGTGGCTGCGCTTCTCCTTGCCCATCTCGTCGAATTCCGTCACGTGCATCTTGCCGGCCTCGACCCTGGTGACCTTGGCGTTGGTGATCCACTTGATGTGGCGCTCGCGCATCACCGACTCCATCAGTCCCTTGGAATCACCCACGCCACCCAGCCCCAAGTGCCCGATGTAGGGCTCGGCGGTGACGAAAGTCATGGGGACCTTGTCGCGGATCTTGCGGCGGCGCAAGTCGGTGTCCATGATCATGGCGAACTCATAGGCCGGACCGTAGCAGGATGCGCCCTGCACCGCACCCACCACGATGGGACCCGGGTCCTTGACGAACTGCTCCCAGGCCTTGCCCGCCGTCACCGCGTGGTCCACGTGACAGATCGATTGCGTGTGGCCGTCCGGCCCCAATCCCTCGACTTCGTCGAACGCGAGCTTCGGCCCCGTGGCGATCACGAGATAGTCGTACTCGATGGAGCCACCGTCCGCCAGCTCGAGTCGGTTCTCCTCGGGGTGCAACCGCCTGGCCCCGACCGGGATGAACTCGATGCCCTTCTTTTCCAGATGGGGGCGGATGGGAAACTGGATGTCGTCGCGCTTGCGCCAGTTCACTGCCACCCAGGGGTTGGAGGGCACGAAGTGGAAATAGTCCACGTTGGACACGACGATGACCTTGTCCTCGGGCCGTGCCCGCTTGCGCATGTCATAGGCCATCGGCAATCCGCCGATGCCGGCACCCAGAATCACGATATCAGCCATAACGAGCCCCCTCCTGAGGCGGTGGTACAGTCGATCACGATCCCGCGGGCTTGGATACTGGACCGACCATGCCCGCCTTGACCGGTTCCAGGGCTACCTTCTCGCCAGCGGAGACTCCCGCAAGCACCTCGACCAAGCCCTCGCCCGTCTTCTCGCCGAGCCGGATCTGCCGGAAGCTGGTGGTGCCCTTGTCGCTGACGACGTACACGCCGCTCACCTCGCTGCGGCGGATGACCGATTGCGCCGGGATCACGAGCTTCCTGGCGTGCCCGACGGCGAAGTGCGCCTGGGCATACACGCCGGGATAGACGTCACGCTCATCGCCGGCCAAGTACAGCCGCACGCGCGTAGAGTGAGTGCGCGGGTCGGCCGCCGGGATGATCACCATGGACTTAACCTTGATCCACTTGCCCACCGACGGCACTTCGACGGTCGCGCGGCTCATGGCGCGGATCTCCGGCACCATGGACTGCGGCACCTCGGCAATCACACGCATGTCGTTGGGATCAAAGGTCGTCAGCAGTGGCTTGCCCGGCGTGGCCATTTCGCCGACCTCGACGCTTCGGGCCGACACGACCCCGCTCATGGGCGCCACCACCGTCGTGTAACCCTTGCTGACCGCGGCTTGTCCGGCTCCCGCCACGGCGGCTCTGAGCTGAGCTTCGGCGGCCTTGTACTCGGTCTCGGCGCGGTCTACGGCGGACTGGCTGACGAAATTGCTTTCCAGCAGACGCCGCGCGCGCTCGAGGTTGAGACGCGCATTTTGAAGGTTGGCCCGCGCCTGGGCGACCTGGGCCTCGCTGCTGGCGACGACCTGCGCCGCTTCACGCTCGTCGATTCGGGCCACCACCTGCCCCCCCTTCACGAAGTCGCCCACGTCCGCACGTAGATCGACGATCCGGCCCATCACTTGGGCAGAGATGGTGGACTGGCGCACGGCTTCGACCACGGCCTCCGTCGAATACGTCGTGTCTACGTCGCGGTATTCCGCTGGGGCGACCGAGAGGGGCTCGGCAGCGCGCAGTTGCACGCCGCCGGCCAGCAGCAGGAATGCCGCCGCGCTTGCTCGGTACCCGATTGAGGCGATGGCCATCGAGAATTGCACGCCCGGTTGATATGCGAGTCATGCTAT
>DATJVW010000249.1:0-11228 GCA_035501675.1 Burkholderiales bacterium | reverse complement strand
CGTGAGATTCCTGGATTACGCTTCGCTCCATCCAGGCTACACTGCATCAGGGCCCGTAGCCCGGATGAAGCGCAGCGAAATCCGGGGGCCTGCGACACCTGGATTACGCTTCGCTCCATCCAGGCTACACTGCATCAGGCCCCGTAGCCCGGATGAAGCGCAGCGGAATCCGGGGGCCTGCGACACCTGGATTACGCTTCGCTCCATCCAGGCTACACTGCTTCGCTCCATCCAGGCTACAGATGACACTGACTCAGACCACGCAACCGACGCCGGTCGTCGCGTTCTACGATGCGCATCCGATCAACGAGGAGCAGATTCTCGCCGCGCTGGAAAGCAGGGGCGTCGCGCTGGAGAGCCTGACCGAAGACATCCTCCAGGAGCACGACCAGGACCACTTCGGCGGCGTCGAAGCCAACGACATCCTCGCTCGCAAGGCCGGCATCGAGCGCGAGCACCACGTGCTCGACGTGTGCAGCGGCATGGGCGGCCCGGCCCGCTATCTTGCTCACCGCATCGGCTGCCGCGTGACCGGCCTCGACCTCACGCGCACCCGCTACGACAGCGCGCTGAGGCTGACGCGGCTGGCGAAGCTCGGACACCTGGTGGATTTCCGGCTGGGGGACGCCCTGCAGATGCCGTTCGAGGAGGCCACCTTCGATGTGGTCATCGGCCAGGAGGCGTGGTGCCACGTGCCCGACAAGCCTCGCCTCATCGCGCAGTGCGCGCGCGTGGTCAAGCCCGGCGGGGCGATCGCTTTCACCGATATCTTGCGGCGCGCGCCGCTGCAGCCGGCGGAGATGCAGCGCTTGCAGCGGGACATGACCTTCCCGTCCCTGGAGACGCTAGACGGTTACGCCGACTTGCTCGCGCGCAGCGGTTGCACGGTCGACACGCAAGAGGACTTGAGCGGGCACTGGGCGCGGATTCTCGTGCAGCGCCTCGCGATGTACCGCAGCCTCGAGGCGGACACCGTGCGCAAGTTCGGCGCCGAGTCCTTCCGCAAGTGGGATGAGACCTATGCTTTTTTCGTCGGCCTGTTCGGCGAGGGCAAACTGGGCGGCGGTCGCTTCGTTGCGCGCAAGCAGCGCTGATCGTCGCGGCAGGTCTTCGCACTCGGAGCAGCGTCTAGGACCACCCAATCAAACTCTGCGCAGCGCGCCACCTACCACAGCCCTCAGCCCCGCTCAATGCGCCTCGGCCACCGCATCGGCCCAGGGCGAGGCGATCTCCGTCGCCCCCCAGTTGGTCGTGTCGGCGCGCAGCACGCCGCTCGGGCATGCGAACTTGAAGGGCAGCGTCTGCCGCCGCATGCGCGCATAAGGAAAGCGCGCCGCGAGTGCGGCGTGGATGTCCTCCGGCAGCAGGGCGTCGCCGATGACCAGGTCGCCTTCGCTGGCGTCGATGCGAGGCAGATGAAATGCCTCGTCCAGCGTCTTGCGGTAGTCGATCAGGAAGGACAGCAGCTGCGTCACCGCCGGCAGGATGCGCCGGCCGCCCGAGGCGCCCAGGGCGAAGCGCTGCCCTGCACGCTCCGCGATGATCGGGCAATAGTTGGTGAGACAGCGCTTGCCCGGCGCGAGAGAGTTCGGCTTGTCGGGCTCGGGGTCGAACCACATGATGCCATTGTTCATGAGGATGCCGCTCTCCGGCAGCGTGAAGCGCGAGCCGAAGATCGACAGCAGGGTCTGCGTCACCGCCGCCATGTTCCCTCGACCGTCTACCACGCAGAAGTGCGAGGTGCACCCCGGCGCCCGCCCGCCGTTGACATCCCCCATGGAAGCCAGGCGATAGGCATAGGCTTCCTGCAGGCATTCGGCGTAGGCGACGTAGGCCCGTTCGTCCGGCTCCACATGGGGCGCAAGCCGCTGCTCCAGCTTGCGCAGCGTGTACGCCAGCGTGGGGCCGGCGGTCAGCTCGGGCGTCGCGGCGATACGCGCGCCGCGATACGTGATCGACAGCGGCGCGGTGATCCGCGCGGCGTACGCCGCCAGATCGCGTCTCGACAGCGCCCCGCCTGCCGCCTGGATCTCCTGCGCCAAGAGCTGCGCGAGATGGCCTTCGTAGAAATCCCGCGGGCCGGAGTCGGCCAGCCGGCGCAGCGTTCGCGCCAGCCGTTGCTGCGGCAGCCGCACCTCGCTGCGCGCGGACCAGGCCGGCACCGGCGGCCGGCCCTCGACCAGGAATGCTTCGCGGCTTGCCGCGTAGCGGCTGAGATCGGCCGCAGCGCCGGCGATGTTCTCCACCGCGAACCAATCGATCAGCAAGCCCTCCTCGGCGAAGCGCACTGCAGGCTCGATCAGCGCATCCCAAGGCAGGTTGGCGTAGCGCTCGTGCGCCACCCGCATGCCATCGACGACCCCAGGCACGGCCACGGCGAGCGGGCCGTGCACGTTGCGATCCTCCTGGACCCGCTTCCACGGGAACAGGTCCGAGGAGATGCCCTCCCCGGTCAGCGGATATTGCGCGAGGTCCAGAAGGGCCGGGGCACGCATGCCGAAGTCGATGACGGTGTAGCCATCCTCCGCGGCGAAATACAGCACCATCGCGCCGCCACCGCCGATGCCACTCATCCAGGGCTCGAGCACGCCGAGCGCGAAGGACGTGGCGATCGCCGCATCGACCGCGTTGCCGCCTTGCTTCAAGATGGCGCTGCCGGCCTCCGCGGCACGGCGGTGCTGCGCGGCAACGATGCCATGATCGCTGCGCAGCGCCCGCTTCGCGAGTCGCAGTGAGGCGCTCCAGTTGTCCATCTGGCTCAGAGCGCCGACTCGCCGCTCAACCCTCCGCGACGATCGGGTTGGCGAGCACGCCGATGCCGGAGATCTCCACTTCGATGCGGTCGCCCGGCTGCATGAATACCGGGGGCTCGCGGTAATTGCCGACTCCGCCCGGGGTCCCGGTCGCGATCAGGTCCCCGGGCACCAGCTCGGTGAAGGTCGAGATATAGGCGATGAGGTCGGGCACGGTGAAGATCAGGTCGCCCACCGGAGCGTGTTGCATCACTTCGCCGTTGAGGCGCGTGGTCAGCGTGAGCCGGCTCGGATCCGGGATCTCGTCGGCGGTCACCATCCAGGGGCCCAGTGCACCGGACGCGAGGAAGTTCTTGCCGGGCGTGAACTGCGCCGAGTGGCGCTGCCAGTCGCGCAGGCTGCCGTCGTTGTAGCAGGCGTACCCGGCGACGACCTCGAGCGCGCGTTCCTTGGGCACGTGGCGGGCGCGCCGGCCGATGATCACCGCGAGCTCACCTTCGAAGTCGTAGCGATCCGACGCGCGCGGCTTCACCATCGGTTGGCCATGCCCGACCTGGCTGTTGGCGAAGCGCACGAAGATCATGGGGTATTTCGGTGTCTCGCGTCCGGTCTCGCGCACATGTGTCGCGTAGTTGATCCCGATGCACAGAATCTTGTCGGGGTCCGGGATGACGGGCAGCAGCGTGGCCGCGTCGAGGCGATGATCCGGCTTGGCCGTGGCGCCCATCCGCGCGAGCTCGGCCAGACCTCCTCCCGCCAGCAGCGCCTTAAGGCTGCCGTAGCGGTTGTCCAGGAGGCGCGTCGCATCGACGATCCCATCGCCCTTCACGATACCGAAGCCGGTCCGGCCGCCGATGCTGAATGTCGCGAGCTTCATCGTCCTGTCCTCTATGGAATCTCGTCGTACTCACCCGCCGCTACGTGCACCGGCGCGCGCAGCCCGGTGGCTGCGGCCTGCATCCGCAGGCGCCGCGCCTCGGCCCGCTTCTCCTCGCCCAGCCACGAGCGTTCGTGGCCCCAGATGCTCGGGCCGTCGAGCATCTCTTCCACGGTCCACGTCGCATCGTCGATGCAGCGCCCGCCCCAGCCGCACTCCATCAGGAAGCCCGACGGCGACCAGGCGTAGAACGAGAGCATGTGGTCGTTCGTGTGGCGGCCGAGCGTCACGGCCACGGCGTTGCGCTCCAGCGCCGCGTCATAGGCCTTGCCGACGTCGTCCACCGACAGGACCTCTAGCATGACGTGGTGCAGCCCCGTCTGCCCCGTCTCGAGCAGGGCGAGGCTGTGGTGGCGCGCGTTGACGTGGAGGAAAACGGCGTTGAACGGCTGTGTCGTGTAGTCGCTCACCCGGAACCCCAGCACGTCCCGATAAAACGGCAGCAGCGCGTCCACGCTCGGCACGGTCAGGACCACGTGGCCCAGGCCCAGGGCGCCGGTCCGGAATCCGCTCAGCGGGCGCGGCGGCTCGAACGGCTGGCTCGCAGCGGCCAGTCCATGAAACAATTCCACGCGATTGCGCAGTGGGTCTTCGAACCAGAGCATCCCGGCGACGCGCCGGATCTCGAGCTCTGCCGGCTGCGCCCGACGTGGGTTCGCGCCATGCGCCGCGAGCTGCTCCGACGCGGCCTCGAGCTCGGCAGGGCCGTCGACCTCCCAGCCGAAGTAGGCGCCGGCGTTGCGCTCGCTCCGATGCACGAGAATCCGGTGCCGCCTGTCGTCCATGCGCAGGGCGAGGCCGGAGGCGCTCGCCTCCGTCTGCATGGCGAGCACGCTCGCCGCGAAAGCTCGCCACCCATCCAGGTCCGTCGCATGCACGCCGACATAGCCGAGGGACTTGACGCGCAAGGCTTCCTCCATCAGAAGTTTTCACTTGACTACCAACAAGACTCAGCCGCGGAGCAGCCAGCGGCCGCTGGCCAAGAGCGGCGACGCGAAGCGCCCCAACACTCCCTCTCCCTGGACGCTTCCTCGCACCGCCAAGGTGGCTGAGGTTCGTTGGTAATCAAGAGTTTTCATGATCGTAGGCGGTCGAGCGCGCGAAAGCAACGCCGCGCAGGGCGCGTCATCGCCGAGCGCCGCCTACGCGGAGCGCGGCTGGCGGGGCACGCTCGCCAGCGCCAGCACCGCGCCCAACAACGCCATGCCCGCACAAAATGCGCCCAGCCCGGTGAATCCGCCCGACGCGATCAGCCACCCGCCCGCGGAGCCCGCGAGCAGCCAGCCCATGCTGGCGGTCGTGACATTGAGCCCGAACAGCGCGCCGCGGATCTCGCTGGGCATCTCGGCCAAGGTCGCCATCAGGACCGGCCGCCCGGACGCGTTCGCGAAGCAGTAGGCAAACCCTAGCGTCATCGATACCGTCAGTCCGGGCTTCCACATGAGCGTGGGGATGGCCAGAGCCGCGGTGAGAGCCAATGCGGCAGCCAGGACCATCCCGCGCGAGCTCGTACGATCGGCGATGCGACCACCGATCAGATTGCCGATCAAGTTGCCGAGCGCCACCACGGCGAGCACCAGCGCGAGGGCGCCGAAGGACACGCCGTAGGCACGCTGGAGGTACGTCGGCAGGTAGATCGCCAGGGTGGCAAAGCACAGCCGCTCCGTGGTCCCGGCCGCCAGCAGCGCGAGGAGCTTCGGCCGCACCAGCGTCGCGAACGGAACCCTTGTTCGATGCGCGCTCGCGTGCGGTGGGGGATCGGGCGGAGTCGTCAGGCGCACGGCGACGGCGGTCAGCAGGGTGAGCGCGCCGTGGACGGCGAGGGCCTGGCGCCACCCGCCCAGCATGCCGAGCAGGGTCACCAGCGGCACGCCCAGCACCAGCGACAGCGACTGCCCGGTGATGACCCAGCTCAGCGCGCGGCCGCGCATCCCGGCCGGCACGTGGTCCGTGACAGCGGCGAAGACGGTGCCCATGAACGCGCCGCCGCACACGCCCGACAGCACCTGCCACCCGAGCGCCGCGGCGTAAGTCGGAGAAAAGGCGAAACCCACGCGCGTGGCGCCCATCAGCACGAGGCTGGCGACGAGCACGCTACGCCGTCCGAGTCGAAGCGAGAAGGTGCCGGCGACCAGCGCCGTGCTACCCCAGGTGATCGCCTGCACGGCGAACAGATGGGCGACGGCTGCCAGCGTCGTGGCGAGATCGTCCGCGATCGCCTGTAAGAACGGGGCGGTGGCCGAACCCGAGGAGGTGACGGTAAAGTTCGCTGCGCACAGCGCGGCGAGCATCCAGATGGTGCGCGAATCGGTCATCGACGGCGGTTCGGGGCGGCCGCGAGCTTGCGACGGCCGCGGGGCGGTTGAGGGGAACGTTCTCAGGCGAGCGGCGTGCAACTATTCACGCCCTTCGGCGAGAATCTCCTCGAAGCACCGGTCGGGAATGAACTCGATGAACGCCGCCCGGAAGTACAGGCCGCAGGCGAGGCACAACTGGACGACCGCCCCGGAGGGCCGTCACAGAGACGAGTGCGTTGCTCATCGCAATGCCTCGTGCCGACCGCGCGTTCGCCGCGCACCCGCCCGCGGTTGCCTAGGCGGTTTCAATCACCACCTCGGTCTTGAGCGAGCTGGCGATGTAGCACTCCTCGTGCGCTGCGTGATGCAACGCCTCCAGCTCCTCTGCCGTGGGCGGCCTGCTCGACGAGAACTCGATCGCAGGGCGCAAGGTGATGCGGGTGATGGCGAGTTTGCCCTCCGCGTTCTTCTCCATCACGCCGAACGCCTCGTCCACGTAGCTTTCCACGACGAACCCGCGCTTGGCCGCGACGAATAGGAAGGTGAGCATGTGGCAGCTGGACGCCGAGGCCACCAAAGCCTCCTCGGGGTCGACTGCCTCGACCACCGAGTACGGAACGGGAACCGAGCTCGGCGACGAGGAGGCGGGGAGCCTCACGCCGCCGTCGAAGGACCATTCGTGACCTCGGCTGTAGCGGGCATCGGTGAACTTGGCCCCATTTCGCTTCCAGCTGATCCGGGCTTCGTACCTGTGCACCCCGGCCTCCTTGCTCGTTCGCGGTTATCGATCGAGTGCGATTCTATCGAAGCCGTTGCCGGCCGGCTCTGCTTCACTGGCGGAAGCGTCATTCCTAGGAGAATTTCCACCACAGGAACAGCGCCACGGCGGCGGGAATCGCGAAGATCACCAGGAAGATCGGCAACTCCTCGGCCACCGAATAGCCGGCCCGGGCAACCCCCACCCACATGTTGAGCAGGGCAACGCCAAGCCAGATCGGGACGAAGACTTTGGCGCCGGTGATCATCGTCTCGGCGCCGCCGATCCATCGCCCGACCCAAAGACACACGCCGAGCAGCAAGAAGCCTCCCGCGACCACGAGGATTGTGTGCATCTCCGTTTGCCTTTGAGGCGCGCGTTCCCCGGCTAACGCAGGGGCCAGGGGATCCAGGCACCGCGCCCGCTGAGCAGTCGCCCTTCACGCGCAACCCGGACCCACCATAGGCCATACCAGATCGCCAGGACCCCGGCGAGCACACCGAGCCAACGCTGATGACGCGCTCCCAGCCCGATCGCTGCGGCCCCGGCCAAGAGCCAGATCGCGGCAAGCACGGCTGCTGCAATCCGAACCGAGCTACGCCGTCGAGCGCGCGCCCTCACGACGTGCGTTCGCGCGAGGCACATCCCCGATGGGCGCGCGATGCTCTCATCTCACGGGCTTCGCTTCCGCCTGGGCCGAGATGCGCTGATCCACACACGCCTTGACCTTGGCCGGACCCTGCTTCTCCATCTCGGTCCGGCACAGATCGATCAAAGCCGCATGTTCCGCCGGATACTGCCTGAGCGCAGCCTCTGCTTCGATGTCCTGGTCGACGCACAGCTTGACCACGGCCCAGCCCCTCGCGTGAGCGTATGCCGCACACCGGGAGCTTATTGCCTTGCCTTGCCGAGGGTACGCGGACACCGCCTCCAGCGCAGAATTCTCAGCTTGGATGCACGCTTGCACGGCCTCGACCCCGAACTCGCCCATCTCGTAGTGACAGCGCAGCACGATCTCTTCCTTCAGGTCGCTCTCTGCGGGCGCATCGGCCTCGGCGAAATAGCAAGGCAGCAACAGCGTAGCAACTATTGCAATCCGGCTCATGTCCGACCAGCGCGAGGGCAACGTTTCCTCCGGTGTTCACACAGGTACGCGCGATGCGGGGCAACTTCGGAAAAACAACGGCGGTAAGGATACCTCGATTCATCGTGTGGAGGTGCCCAGCGCGATTGCATCACACCACAAGGCCGAGCGCTGCGTATACTTCCGTCGGCCAACGGCCGATTCGCCTCCCAACGCAGGAACTCCCAAGCCGCATGCCCACCCTTGTCCGGCGCACCGTGCGGGGAATTCTCGCAGCCGCGATTTTTTGTTCCACGGTCGTCACCGCGTCCGCCTCGCGTGCAGCCGGCGATGACGCGCTGGTGGGTAATTTCTTCCCCTACCGCGCGTTCGAGCAACTGCCTTCGACGCCGATCGACGTCGGCGGGGGCAGGCTCGACGTAGCCTTCGGTCCCGGGGAGCTGGAGCTGTCGCACGAGACCGTGCTCGCCTGGGTGACGCGCTGCGTGCGGGCGGTGGCGGATTACTACGGCCGCCTGCCGGACCCCAACGCCCGGCTGCTGATCGTTCCGGTCAGCGGGTCCGGCATTCGCGGCGGCACCACCTACGGCTACCGCGGCGCCGCCAGCCGCATTCTGCTCGGGCGCGACACAACGCAGCGCCAGCTGGCGCGCGACTGGGTGCTCGTGCACGAGCTCGTCCACCAGGGGTTTCCTTCTGTTTCGGATGAGCACCACTGGATGGAGGAAGGGCTCGCGACCTATGTCGAGCCGATCGCGCGCGCGCAAGCGGGCGAGTTGAGCGTGCAGAAGGTCTGGGGCGATCTTGTGGAAGGGTTGCCGAAGGGGTTGCCGCAGGCCGGCGACAGGGGCCTGGATCGCACGCCCACCTGGGGACGGACCTACTGGGGTGGCGCGCTGTTCTATCTGCTGGCCGAGATCGAGATCCGGCGCCGTACCGACAACCACCGCGGGCTGCAGGACGCATTGCGCGCGATCGTCACGGCGGGCGGCAATGTCAGCCGCTCGTGGCCGGTCGACAAGGTGCTGGCCACCGGCGACGCGGGGACCGGCACGCACGTGCTGGCCGAGCTCTACAATCGGATGAAGGACAAGCCGGTCAGCGTAGATCTGGCCGACATCTGGCGGCAGCTCGGCGTATCGATGCAAGGAGCGAGCCTCAACTTCGACGACGCGGCGCCGCTCAGCTCCATCCGGCGCGCCATCACCGCTCCCCTCCCCTCGCGCCGCGAACAGTAGAGCGTGGCCCGCCAGGCGAAGGTGAGAGCCCGGCCGGTCAGGCGGTCTTGGAAAAGGTCGCCTGGATCACGGCCCAGGTGGCGATGACGCTTGCCGCCGTGGTGAATGCGCCGTACTTCGAGTAGATCTGACCGGCTTGCTGTTCCGCCGCTCTGATATCGCCGGTGGGATCCGGTATCTGTGGATCCGACGCGTTGCGGATGGCATGCCACTTGATCGTGGGGTGCTTCTGTAGGGCGTTGCCGACCATGGCGTCGCCCATGTCGCAGGCCTGGGCCAGCCCCTGCAGCTTGTAGTGATTGGTCGAGTCGTCGAAGCCGAAGAAATCGGTCGTGACGATCGCATCGTTACGGGAAGCCCAGATCTTCGGCGTGGCGCGCGCGCCCTGGATGCGCGACGCGTTGACCTTCGTGAGCGCCGGCGTGATCAGCTCGAGCGCGCCTTTCGGCAGCGTCGAGGTCTTGTAGGATGCGCTCGCCCAGTCCTGGGCCTTGAACTGCGTCGTGCAGTGGAATTTCGCATGGCCGGCGATGACGACGTCTCCAAGCACTACTTCCTTTCCGATTCCTCCTCCGGTTCCGGTGGTAATGAACACCTTCGGCCGGACGGTCGTGGCGAGCTCCGTCATCAGGCGGCGGACCGGAACGGCCGGCCCATCGTAGTCGAGGTGCAGCCCCGATTTGAACAGCAGCACGCGGGCCTTGCCGATCCGGCACGGAAAATACAGCCCGAGGCTGTGGTAGTAGCGCGCCATGTCGGCTTGCTTGTCGTTGAACGGGGCGCGATGCCCGGTGACCAACGGAACGTAGCTGGCGACGTTGTGGCGATACTCGTACCACGTCGATGGAAGATGATCGGGCGTGAACAGCGCGGCAAGAGCCGCGGCTTCCGCCGCGGTCCACGTCACGACGATCGCGTCGTAGCCATGGAACTTGGAAAGGTCGTCGCTCTCCGCGGGCGCCGGATTCAACGGTGCGGCCACGGGTTTGCCGGCCGCCGGCCAGGGAACGGCGCTCGGCAGCCGCTGCGACGCAGAGGCGAGCGCAGCCTCGAGGCCGGCCGCGAGAAACCGCTTCTGAGGGGCCTCGGGATCGTAATTGAGAACGAGATCGTCGACGTCGGTGTAGGTTGGCATGTGCTTCTCCTGCTTTCGAGATGATGCGCCGAGGATCAAAGTATCACGCCACCGCTTACAGAACGCATACCGATCGACATGCGTGTCGCGGTTGAACAACAGGTGCGCCTCGGGTTGCGATCGGTGTGCTCTTCGCCCCGTTCGGAGCCTGGCCTGGATAATTCATGAGGGACTCGGGATGATTCGCGTGGCGATTTGCGAGGCAGGTTGGGCTCGACCGGCGCAGCCAATAGATCACTCTATTGGCAAGACGGGCATGCCCAAGATGACCGCAAAGCGGCCGCGAGCGCCCGAGTAGCCCGGCGCTACACCGCGTACCGACTGTGAATCGCGCACAAGCCCTGCCGTACGCCACATCTGCCGATTTCGGGGGCGTCTTCATGAATTATCCAGGCTAGATTACAGGTGGCGCGTGCGCTTGCCACCGCATGGGAAAGCGCACATCATTGCCTCCCGACTTCAACACGGTAACAGGAGACCGCAATGGGAAAGACGATTCAGCTCACCGCTTCCGATGGCCACAAGCTCTCCGCGTACCGGGCCGAGCCCGCCGGCAAGCCGAAAGGAGGCTTGGTCGTGGCGATGGAGATCTTCGGCGTGAACAGCCATATCCGCGGTGTCGCGGACGGCTATGCGGCGGATGGCTATCTGGTCATCGCACCGGCGTTGTTCGACCGGGTCCAGCCAAATTACGAAGCCGGCTACTCACAGGAAGAGATCCAGAAGGGCATCGGGTTCATCCAGAAGATCAACCTCGAGGACACGATGAAAGATATCTCGGCGGCCGTGCAAAACATCGCCTCCGCCGGCAAGATCGGCATCGTCGGTTACTGCTGGGGTGGGACGGTGGCTTGGAAAGCCGCGTCCAGCGTCGCCGGGTTGGCCTGTGCGATCCCCTACTACGGCGGTGGCGTTCCGGGATTGATCGGGTTGAAGCCCAAATGCCCGGTGCTGTTCCACTGGGGCGAGACCGATCAGTCCATCCCATTGGAGAAGGCGAAGGAGTTCGCAGCGGCGCATAAGGACC
>DATJVW010000248.1:0-3434 GCA_035501675.1 Burkholderiales bacterium | reverse complement strand
CCGGGCATGCTGCGGACCCTCGATCCCCACTCCAATTTCTTCGACACCGCCGCCTTCACACGGATGCGCGACGAACAGGAAGGCAAATACTACGGCGTGGGGATGAGAATCCAGACCTACCCAGGCAAGATGGGCAAGCTGACTACAGTGGTGATTGAGCCGATGGCCGACTCCCCCGCCATCCGCGCAGGCCTTCGCCCCGGCGACGTGGTGGTGAAGGTAGACGGCAAGCCCACTGAGGGATTGGACGGCGACAAAGTCGCGTCTATGCTGAAGGGTCCCAAGGGTACGGTAGTGAAGGTGACGGTGACGCGGGAAGGGTGGCCCGAACCCCTGGACTTCGTCATCACTCGCGATGAGATCTCTGGACTCAGTATCGGCAGTGCTTACATGATCCGGCCGGCGATCGGCTACATCCGCCTCACTAAATTCAACGAGACCACCAGCGAGGAACTCTCCGACGCCTTGAGGAAACTGGGCACGCGAAACCTCAAAGGCCTGATTCTCGATCTCCGCGGCAATCCGGGCGGGCTGCTGAACGAGGCGGTGGGCGTTTCCGATCACTTCCTGGAGAAGAACCAACTGATCGTCTATCACGTCGGCCGCAATAATCCCGAGAAGCGCTACTACGCGCAGCACGGCGACCACGGCAACGAGTACCCGATGGTGGTGTTGATCAATCACAATACCGCCAGCGCGGCTGAGATCGTGACCGGCGCGCTGCAGGACCACGATCGCGCGCTGGTAATGGGCGAGCCCAGCTTCGGCAAGGGCTTGGTGCAGACGGTCTATCAATTGAGCGACAACACCGGCTTGGCGCTGACCACCGCGCATTACTACACGCCAAGCGGCCGCCTGATCCAGCGCGACTACGAGAACGTTTCCCTCTACGACTACTACTACGGCAGCGAGAACACTCCGGCGCCCCGCACCGACGTCCACCTCACCGATGGCGGACGCGATGTCTATGGCGGTGGCGGCATCACGCCCGACGTCCGGGTGGACGAGGCCAAACCGAACTCCATCCAAGGCAAGCTGCTGGGAAGCTACTGCCCGGACTTCCTGCAGTGCGGAGCTTTCTTCGAGTTCGGCAAGTCGTACCTCGGCACGCATAAGACGGTCGCGCGCGATTTTGTTCCCGACGACCAGGTGGTGAAGGATTTCCAGACTTTCCTCTCGCAGCACGATCTGCCGCTGACCGATGCTGAGGTCAGCCAGAACTCGCAGTTCATCAAGGATCACGTCCAGGACGTGCTGATCGGCATGGTGTACGGTGACGATGAAGCGCGCCAGATGGAGTTCGGCGTGGACCAGGACCCGCTGGTGCGGAAGGCGCTGGACGATCTGCCGCAAGCCCAGGAGTTGCTGGCCCACGTCAAGAAGTACATTGCCGATCGCGCCGGAGCCGAGGCGCCGGGACACTAGGAATTGGCGATTGAGCATTGCCGATTTGAGGGCTGGTCATCAGCGATCGCGCACGCCTATCCAAAACGCGGACTCGTGTTATAGTTAAAGACACAAAATGCTTGACGAGGGGGCGCGTAGCTCAGTTGGGAGAGCGCGGCGTTCGCAACGCTGAGGTCGAGGGTTCGAATCCCTTCGCGTCCACCAAAGTCGCAGTCGGCATTCCGGTCAACTGACAAGCCGGCCATCCGCGACAATCGTCGCCCCCTCTCCTAAATTAACCGTGAATCGGCAATCTTCTCGCTGGCGCTACGCTCAGCGAAGGCCAGCAACTCCTCTAGCCGCGCCTCGTCCACTCCTCCGCCTTGGGCGAAGTCGCAAGGGCCACCTCCCTTGCCTCCGAACTTCGCCACGCTCTCGTTGAGCAGCGCTCCCATATCGAGCTTGCCGCCCGCGCTCTGGGCAAAGTAGAGCGACGTAGGATCGCCCCTCACCCCGACCAGCGCGATCGCGGCAGGCTCCTTGGCCACAGCGTGCGCGATTTTCTTCGCTTCCGCCGCTTCCTCCGCCGCAAAGGCACGACGGATAATTGCCCACCCGTCTCGCGGCGTCGCCGCCTGGCACAGCTCGCGAGCGCGGTACGCCGCCACCCGCTCCGTCAGCCTGTCGCGAGCTCGCGTCAACGCACGCAGTTCGTCGAGTTGCGCGGCTATCAATGTCGGCACCTGGTCCGGCGAGTTCGAGAGCAAGCGACTCGCTTCGCCTAAGGTCTGGAAATCGCGGCGCGCCGCCATCAGCGCACGCCGGCCGCACACGAACTCGACGCGCGTTTGGCCGCCAGCACCCTTCTGCGCTTGCCGCTCCACCTTGCGGGCGACGATCAGACCAATGGCGCCGGTGCGCCGCACGTGCGTGCCGCCGCAAGCGGAAAGGTCAAAGCCCTCCACCTCGATCAGGCGCACGTCGCCTTCGCGGCTGGTAGGCTTTCGCAGCTCCAGTTCATTCGCCTCCGCCGACGACCGAAACGAGATGCGGACCTCCCGGTCTTGGAAGACGATCTGGTTGGCGAGATCCTCGGCCGCCTCGATTTGATTCCGGCCGAGCCGGTCCGAGTCGAGATCAATGGTGGAGACGGCAGCGCCCAGGTGAAAGGACACGGTCCTGTAGCTGCCGGTGTGCTCGAACGCGGCGGAGAGCACGTGCTGGCCCGTGTGCTGCTGCATGTGGTCGAAGCGCCGCGCCCAATCGATGACACCTTGAACCGTCGCTCCCTCGATAATCTCGGAGTGCGATTCTCCCGCAGGGTGAGCCCTGCTCGCCCCTACGATGACGTGCGCGATCGCATCACCCTCGTCAACCACATCCAGCAGCGAGACTCCAGCCAGCGTACCGCGATCCGAAGGCTGGCCGCCAGACTCGGGGTAGAACGCAGTGCGATCAAGATACACTCGCAGACCGCGCGGGTCAGGCTCGCACCTGGTGACGAGCGCGTCAAACTCGCGCAAGTAACAATCGGTGTAGTAAAGACGCTCCGTGGGTGGCATCGTCGAGTTCCGCACTTCGTTCTATCCCTGTCCCGCGAGTGCGATATCCGGGCAAGCACTACGCTTGAGGGACCATCGTCTTAAGCACCTCAAGATACTTGTAACCGCTTCCAGTCAGAAACAACACGACGGCCTCCGAACCTGCAAAGAAGCCCTCATCGCGCAAGCGCTTCAACGCTGCCAAGGTAGCGCCGCCTTCGGGCGACATGACGATGCCCTCAGCCTCGGCGATCTCCCGAACGCCGGCGAGCATGGCGCTGTCCTCTACGGCCAGCGCAGTACCATGGCTTTCTCGCAGCGCGCGCAACATCAGAGCGTCGCCTACGGCTGACGGCACCCGCAGACCGGACGCCACTGTTGTCGGATTCTGCCATTCGTCGGCGCGATCCGCTCCGCTGGCGAAGGCGCGGACGATGGGCGCGCACCCGGTGGCTTGCACCGCGACCATGCGAGGCCGCTCGTCGCCGATCCAACCCATCGTCGCCA
>DATJVW010000247.1:0-8070 GCA_035501675.1 Burkholderiales bacterium | reverse complement strand
TCTACGTGTACGCGACCTATCTGAACCAGATGCTCCAAATCCGGTGGCGTCGATGGCTCACCGAGAGATACCTGGGCGAGTGGCTGTCCGAGCGAACGTACTACCGGATGCAGCTTACCGCCAATCAGACCGACAACCCCGACCAGCGGATCTCAGAAGACTTAAAGCTGTTCGTGGATTCGACCCTCGCCCTGTCGCTTGGGCTGCTGAACGCCGTGGTGACATTGGTCGCCTTCGTGGGCATCCTGTGGACACTTTCAGGAACGCTCGAGTTCGCCATCGGCGGGCAAGGCTACGTGTTTTACGGCTACATGGTGTGGGTGGCCCTCGGCTACGCAGTGGTCGGAACCTGGCTGGCTCACAAGATCGGTAAGCCGCTTATCGAACTCAACTTTAACCAGCAGCGATTCGAGGCCGATTTCCGCTTTAACCTCGTCCGGTTCCGCGAGAACACCGAGGGAGTCGCGCTGTACCATGGCGAGAAGGACGAGATGCGCGGTTTACGTAGTCGCTTTACGCAGGTGTTTTCCAACTGGTGGTCGATCATGCGGCGGCAGAAGAATCTGAACTTCTTCACGATCGGGTACAACCAGGTGGCCGTGGTGTTCCCGTTCTTGGTCGGTGCGCCGCGCTTCTTTTCCGGAGCAATCCAGATGGGAGGCTTGATCCAGATCTCCCATGCGTTCGGCAAGGTTCAGGAGGCGCTCAGCTGGTTCATCAATGCCTATTCCAGCGTTGCCGCCTGGAAGGCAACCGTCGACCGGTTGACCGGCTTTCATAACGCGGTCACCGCCTGCCAAGAACAAACGCGGGTGAATCCGGGTATCGCCACCGTGAGCGACGGCGATGCAACGCTGGCCCTGGATCACCTCGAGTTGGACCTGCCCAACGGGCAGCCTCTGCTTTCGAACGCAAATCTCACCATCGCGCAGGGCTCGCGCGTCATGGTGCAGGGTCCGTCCGGCTCCGGGAAAAGCACGTTGTTCCGCGCCATCGCGGGCATCTGGCCCTTTGGACGCGGGCATATCTCCCAACCACGCGGCTTCCAGGCGCTGTTCCTGCCGCAACGCCCTTACTTCCCGTTGGGCACGCTGCGCGAGGTCGTGCTCTATCCGATGCACACGCCGTCTCACAGCGACGAGGAGGTCACGGATGCGCTTACCGCGGTGGGTCTGCCTCACCTCATCGCTCGCCTAGACGAGTCGGCCAACTGGGCGATGCAATTGTCCGGTGGCGAGCAGCAGCGTGTAGCCTTCGCACGCGCGCTGCTGCAGAAGCCGGCTTGGCTATTCCTCGACGAGGCGAGTTCGAACCTCGATGAGGCCAGCCAAAGCCGGCTTTACGATCTGCTCACGCATCGGCTGAAAGACTCGACTATCGTGAGCATAGGCCACCGTGAGGAACTAGCGCCCTACCACCAGCAGCGGGTAGCGCTGGAGCCTGCGCCCGGCGGCACCCACAAGCTACACAAGCTCGTGGCTCAGCCCGCTTAACAGCGCACCTCAGCGTCGCGGACGGCGCCCCAGGTAAAGCAGGCGCATGACCAGCACGCCGGCGCACAGGGCGAAGGCACCCAGTAGCGCCCAGATCGCGGCGGCAGGCAGCGCCGGCTCGCGGCCAAGGTTGACGCGGATGACGAGCGAAGTGATCGTTAGCATGAGAGCCAGAGCCGCGCACCCGAACCAGGTCAGAGTAGAGGCGATGCGAGCCAACGTCGCGACGCGCCGCTCCGGCGCCAGCCAGTAGTCCTTGTTGGGCAGATTGACCCAGTTTGCGGGCGCGCGCTCAAGCCACGCCGGCAAAGCGGCGAAGCAGGCTGTTGCTAGCAGAACGATGAAGCCCTGCAGCGCGAAGTAGGTGGGCTTGGACGACCAACCATTTGGGGTGCCCAGCGGCGTCGAAGTGGGAAGCAAGCCGATCGGGGAGTTGCGGGTAGTAGATCAGCGCCTGCAGCAGGCCAATCCCCAGCAAGGCCGCGAATGCGACGCGAGGGTGTCAGCCATTCAGATCGCCTCGTGTCAGCCACGTTGACCCTCTTCTGAGAGGCTAAGGACAGTCCACGGCTCTTAGTTCGCTGCCGGGAAATTGCACGCGCAGCTCGGCTAACTTGGCGGTCAGCGCCACGTCGGGCTCGCGCACGACGAACGCGGTCTGCGTCACACGATGCTCGCGGCTGCCCACACGAGCCGAACGCACACCCTTTCTCTGCAAACCGTCGAGATAGCTGCTTGCCGCCTCCTCGGTCTTGAAGATACCGAGCGAAACGGCGTTTCTCACCGGCCCCTGGCCTTCGACCGCGTAATAGTCCTTGACCCCCAACTTCTCGAGCTGCGCGATCTTACGCTCCACTTCGGCTTTGTTCTTGAGCGGTGGGATGTATACCCAATAGCCGGCCACGACCTGCACATCATGGGAAGTCAGCCGCTCGCCCAGTCCGAGCGCTGCCAGCGCCGCCTGCACTGGCTTCAGATCACCAGCGCCGAAGGTGCCCCACTCCAGGCAAGTGATCTTCGGCTGCGGCGGCACCACGATCGGTTTGGGCGCGATGATACGAATCTTGTCGGCATTCACCTGTTGATTCAGCAGGAGAGCCTCGGGGTTCGACTGGTGCGACGCGTACCACGCGTATCCCGCGAGCGCCAAGTTGGCAAGGAGGAGAACGACGAATAGCCACCTCATCCGCCGCCCTCATCGGCCGCGATGATGCGCAGCCCCTCCAATACCAGATTGGGAACCAGCCGTGCGGGCCGCCCCAGATGGGCGTGAATCATTTGCGCCGCACCACCGCTTAACAAGATCCGCGGGACGGCGCTGCACTTGGCGAGCGCCCGCTCCATGCGTTCCACGGCGCCGCACACGGACTGGACAGCGCCGCTCGCGATCGCATCGGCCGTGTTTCGGGGAAACTGCGCGACCGCGCCATGCGCGCGCGGCAGGCCGGCAGTACCGCCTGCTAGGGAGTCCGCCATCAAATCGAGGCCCGGCATGATCAGCCCGCCAAGAAACTCCCCTTCGTGCGTCAAAGCGTCGATGGTCACGGCGGTGCCGGCATTCACCGTCAGCGCCGCTCCTTGGGTGATGTGACGCGCTGCAATCAAAGCGGCCCAACGGTCGGCGCCGAGTTGCCCGGGGTCGCAGTACCCATTGCGTACACCGCACTGTTCGCGCTGGCTGCTTACCCGTCGGACGGCGACACCGTGGCTGCGCGCCCAAGCATCCAGCCACTCCACCACGGGCGCGGCAGCGACGCTGCAGACAGCCAAGAACCGCAGAGGGGGCAGTGCACGCCACGCAGCACCGAGCGCAGCCACCTCGGCCGTCGCCACGGAGTCCTGGCGTGACCAACTCCCGTCCCATAGTCCCCACTTGATGCGACTGTTGCCCGCGTCAACGGCAAGGATGTGCATAGGCTCGTTCACAAAGGAGACGCGCTGCGGCGAATCCCCTCGTCGGCGGCCCTCAGGCTGACTTCGCCGGAGTGAAAACGGCGCAACCCGGCCCGGGTCTGCAGCAGGAGCGCGCCGTCCTCACCCACGCCTGCGGCGGTCCCCTCCTCCCGCGCACCGTCAGGTAGGCGCACCGTTACCGGGCGCCCCGCGTGGACATGATAGCTGTCCCATTCGCTGCGCAGCGGCCCGAAACCGTGCGCCCGGAACGCATCCACTACCTGCGCGAGGTGCACAAGAATCTGGCCCAGCACACGGTTGCGATCGTGCGGACCGCCCTCGGTCACGAGATCTGTAACCGCCTGGTCGATGTTCTGCCGTGTGGACGGATCGAGCCGGAAGTTGATGCCCACACCCACCACTGCCAGGCTGGGACCGAGCACATCGCCCTGGATCTCCACCAACGTCCCAGCGATCTTGTGGTGCCGCACGACCAGGTCATTGGGCCATTTCAGCATGGCCTCTTTCAGGCCCAGCCCGCGCAGAGCACGCACCAGCGCGACGCCTACGGCCAACCCGAGCCCGGACAGGAACCCCGCGCCCTGATCGAAACGCCACAGCACGGAAAAGGTGAGCGCACCGCCGAGTCCTGCGTACCAGGCGCGCCCGCGGCGCCCACGCCCACGTGTCTGTAGTTCGGCCGCGAGCATCAGTCCGCCTGCGGCACCTCCCACGGCCTGTTCCAGCAGAGTCGTGTTGGTGGACTCGACCATCTCCACCACCTGCAGTTCGTAGGTCTCAGCCTGCACGCCGAGGTGGCGGCGCAGCTGTGCAGGATCGAGCCAGTCGATTGGCGCGGCGAGCCGGTATCCGCGACCGTGCAGCCGGAGCAACGTGACCCCCACTTTCTCCAGTCCTCGGAGCGCATTCCAGACGCTTGTACGCGATACGCCCAGTGAGCTCGCCAGCGCTTCGCCCGAGCGAAACTCCCCCGCGCTGAGCAGGCGCAGGGCACGGAAGGTCAGTGGTACGGGCGGCTCGGCCATACGGGTTCGGGTCGCCTAAATGTATCATCCGGCATTGTCTGAAGGAGCACACCGCGTAGAGGGCGGCCCTTGGCTATACTTGCGAAGGGGGTTGATCTGTGTCAAGCGCCCACTGCGCCGACCTGACAGACTGTGTTTGCGCACATTCTGCTACGGAGGAGGCATGTTCAAGAGGATCTTGTTGCCGACCGACGGCTCACCCGTTTCCCGCAAGGCAGTAAGGCAGGGCGTGGCCTTCGCCAAGTCCGTGGGCGCGAGAGTCGTGGGCTTCTTCTCGCCTGAAGACTACCGGGCGCTGATTTACAGCGAGTACGTGCCTCCCAGCCTCATGTCCGAGGCCGAGTTCCAGGCCCAGGCTAAGAAGACGGCTGAGAAGCAGCTGGCCTTCGTCGAGAAGACGGCCAATGCCGAACGCGTCCCCTACGAAGGGTTCTACCTCAGCGGCATCGCGCCATGGGAAGCGATCATCGAGGCAGCAAAGAAGAAACGATGCGATCTCATCTTCATGGGCTCGCACGGACGCAGCGGCCTGGCCGGGCTGGTGTTGGGCAGCCAGACCACCAAGGTGCTGACGCACTCCAAGATCCCGGTCTTGGTCACCAGATAGAAATGCCGCCTGAAGCCAGATGAAGTTCATCGGCGAACTGCTCGCCCACCATTTCCAGCGCTATCCGCGCATGGAACTGGTGGACGTCTACAAGCTGCTGCACCAGGCCGCAATGGGTTCGGGGCACGCGTTTGACGATCCGGCGGACGCTCGCGCCAGGCTGATAGCGGAGGTGTCCAAGCTGGACGAAGGACCGGACGATCCGGTGGCCGACCCGATCTCGCCCGACGGCAAGCTGGCACGCATCCATCTTCGCCCCTATGTCGCCGCTGGCCACAGCGTCGATCTGCTGCTCGACGCGTTCGTCCAGACCGCACGCGCTTATCCCGCTGCTCCTGATAGGCTCGAGAGGTTCTGCGGCTGTCTCGGGGATCTCGCCGCAGCCGGTGGCATCTCGCTCCCTCGGGACGAGGTAGAGCATTACTTCAAGGCCGTCGCTGGCCGGGGCTACCCCGTCGTTCACCACTCGCAGGCCTACCGCGAGGCCTATCGTCCGGCCTATCGCGTCGTAGGGCTCGATCTGCTGCCCGCGCTACACCGAATCTAGCGCCATGCGCGTCGGCGCTCGGTGCGCATAGTTACGAGCGAACCATGGACCCTGCAGACCCGGGACGCAAAATTCCGATCCGTCTTCTGATCATGGACGTGTTGGGTATCATTCTCGCTGCGCTCGGTCTCGCCGGACTGCTCACAGACGTGTCGGGGCCGCTGGTGTTTCTGGCGGACAAGAACGTGGCAGGCATCATTGCCGCGGTCGGCTTCGCGCTCGTCACGTTTGCGTTAGGCAACATCTTCCGCTGGCTCAAGCGCGAGCGCGCACGGCAGCAGACACAACGCCAGCAGGGACCCGGCTCGTGAGGATCACCGGCATCGAGACGATCCGCCTGCCCGAGCGTCCCAATCTGCTGCTGGCGCAGGTGCACACCGACGAGGGACTTGTTGGCCTGGGAGAGACCTCGCGCGGCGCCGCCGCGGTTGAAGCGCAGATTCACGAATTGGTAGCGCCACATCTGCTCGGCCAGGACCCGCTCGCCATCCAGGCGCACAACCAGCGGTTGCTAAATAGCTATGTCGGCTTTTCCAGCAGCAGCGCGGAAATTCGCGCGGCGTCGGTCATCGACATCGCACTTTGGGACATCTTCGGACAAGCCATGGGCGTACCGATTTGGCAGGCGTTGGGCGGACGCAGCCGCGAACGCATCCGTGCCTACAACACCTGCGCCGGCTACAACTACAACACGCGCACCGTCTCGCGTCGCAGCATCGCGGCGGGCGAGCCGGCGCCCGGGATGGAAGGGCCCTACGACGACCAGATCGCTTTCGTGCATCGCGCGGACGAGTTGGCTCACAGCCTGCTGTCCGAGGGCTACACGGCGATGAAGATCTGGCCTTTCGACCCCTTCGCGGACCGCACTGACGGTACGCTGCTGCGCGCCGAGGATTTGAAGGCGGGACTAGAGCCGTTCCGGAAAATCCGCCAGGCGGTCGGCGACCGCATTGAGATCATGGCGGAGTTCCACTCTTTGTGGAACCTGGACCAGGCCAAGCGTATCGCGCGGTCCTTGGAGGAGTATCGCCCGTTTTGGTCCGAGGATCCGATCAAAATGTGCGATGTTGCTACCCTCAAGGAGTACGCGCGCTCCACACGCATCCCCGTGTGCGCCAGCGAGACCTTGGGCGGCACCGCACCGTTCCGGGATATCCTGAAAGCGCAAGCAGCCGATATCGTGATGCTGGACGTAGGTTGGTGCGGCGGGCTTACCGAGGCGCGCAAGATCGCGGCGCTGGCAGAAGCCTACCAGCGCCCGGTGGCGCCGCACGACTGCAACGGACCGGTGGTGTGGGTTGCCTCGATCCACCTCATGCTACACATCCCCAATGCGCTGGTTATGGAGGCTGTGCGCGCCTACTACAGCACCTGGTACAAGGACATCCTGACCGAGCTTCCAGACGTGAAAGACGGCTATGTCTACGGTCTGCCCGGGGCGGGGCTGGGCACGCGTTTGCAGCCGCGTCTGCTCGAGCGGCAGGGGGTTCAAGTCAGACGCAGCGCGCCGGGCTGAGTAGGCTGCGTCACGGTCATCGGCGAAAGGGGTATCGTTGGTTTGGAATCACAACGCGGAGTAGCGACGTCATGACAAATGCAACGGCTGGCCTGTGCATCGCCGACATCAAGGCCTATCCGTCGTCGTTCCCCGTCGATCCGAAGAATAGCGTTACGCTGGGCATCGGACGGGCGGTCAAGCGCGACGCGGTGATCGTGAAGGTCACCACGGACGCGGGCATTGTGGGCTGGGGCGAATCGCACCACGGGCGTTGCCCCGGCGCGGTAGCGCACCTGGTCAATACCACGCTCAGGCAGCTCGTCTTGGGAATGGACGCACACGATGTAGTCGGCGTTTGGAACAAGATCTACGTACGCCAGCTTGGCAGTCATGGCATGGGCGCGGGCGCTTGCTTGGCCATGAGCGGTATAGACATGGCGTTGTGGGACATCCGTGGCAAGGCGTTGCGCGCGCCTCTCTACCGGTTGCTGGGCGGGGCTTCGAAACCGATCCCGGCCTATGCCGGCGGCGTATCGTTGGGGTATCAGGAACCCAAGGCACTGGTGTCCGAAACGCAGCCGCTGATCGAGGCGGGATACAAAGCCATCAAACTGCGGGTGGGCGATACGCCGGCTCGCGATCTGGCGCGCGTGGAAGCAGTACGCAAAGCGCTTGGCGAGGACATCGGAATTCTCGTGGACGCCAACACGGGCTACACCGTCGCGGACGCCCGCAAAGCCATGCCCGGTTACGACGAGCACGGCGTAGGCTGGCTGGAAGAGCCCTTCCCGGCGCATGACTACGAGAGTTACAATCTGGCCACCTCGTTTGCCAGCGTACCGTTGGCAGCGGGCGAAAATCACTACACGCGCTTCGAGTTCAACCGCTTGATCGAGGACGGCTCCGTGACGATCCTGCAGCCGGATTTGTCCAAGACCGGCGGAATTACCGAGGCGCTGCGGATAGCTCACCTCGCCTCGGCATGG
>DATJVW010000246.1:0-2477 GCA_035501675.1 Burkholderiales bacterium | reverse complement strand
TAGCGCGATGCTGCAGGGGATCCGGAAACACTTCGCTCGCTACCCGCCTGCCGCTCGTGAAAAGGTCGCTGCAAATCCTTAATCTGAAACAACAAACATCCTTTTTCTCAGGCGACCGGCCGGGACTGCAAGAGCGTTCCGCTGGCCTGTTGCGCCCAACCGGTTGTCCCTTTACGATAAACGCCAAGAGCTACCGCCCGACGGGAGCCGGGCGCCACTCCAGTTCGCATTTTTGGGCTGGCGCGTCGGCGCCGACGAGCGCGAGAACGTTGAAGGAACTGTAAATGGAACAGCTTAGACTTGGCCTCCCCCCACGCGACACGGCGAACCCGATTGCACGCCTGATGTTCGGCCTGCTGGCGCTGGTAGCCGGGCTCGGGTTGATCGCGCTCCTGTTGTTTGTCGTCCTGCCCGTGGCCGGACTTATCGTGTCCGCCGCCCTAGGGGGGATATTGTTGGCCTTGGCCGGCGTGGTAATGATGGTCCCATTCCTTCTGGTCGCCGGCTCAGTTCTGATCTTCTTTTCCCGCTCCAGCGCCCGGCGCCAAGCCAGCGTTCGCTCAAACACCGCCCGCCATTGACCGTTCGGCTCCGGTTCTCCCAGCGGACCGAGCTCGATGCTGCATGATCGCGGGCGTTCTACTCGCGGCCGGCGCCGGGGCGCGTTTTGGCGGCGACAAGCTGCTGTTTCGACCGCCGGGAAAGACTCCGATCGGGCTGACAGCGCTGCGGAATCTCAAGGCAGCGCTCCCAAGCATAGTCGCGGTGGTTCGCCCTGAGCATATCGAGCTGCGTCAGCTGCTCGAGGACGAGGACGTCCGCGTCACCGTCTGCGCGGATGCCCAACTCGGGATGGGACACAGTCTGGCGGCAGGCGTCGCTGCGCAACCCGCTGCTGACGGTTGGGTCATCGCACTGGCCGATATGCCGCGAATCCAGCCGGATACGATCACAGCTGTAGCACGGGCGCTCGAGCAAGGAGCGGAAATCGTCGTGCCGGTATTTGCAGGTCGCCGGGGCCACCCCGTGGGCTTTTCCCACGGGTTCCGAGACCAGTTGCTCGCGTTGTCCGGTGACACCGGCGCGCGTGAGATTGTGGCTGCGAACCGACCTCTCGTGCGAGAGCTGAACGTCGACGATCCCGGGGTGATCCAGGATATCGATACACAGGCCGATGCCCAGCGTATCGGCTAGTGAGGCGTGCGCTGCCAGTTGGGATCGATGGCGGCGGTGCGCTAAGGCTTCAAGACTATCGCCTTGAGCGTGCCGGTGATGCGGAACGTGTTCTTGACCACGTTGGAGCTCGAGCGCAGCTCCACGTAGGCGCGCCCGTTAATGTCCTTGTTGGGCAGTACCTCGCACCCCCCGCTCGCGGCGAGCAATCCTGCGGTAAGCCGCGCGTTGCTGTACGTGTACCGCCCCCCCGCTAGATTGAACGCGCCGGACAACTCCTCGAACCTGGTCTTGCCGCCCTGGACGCCATCGCGTCTGGGCGATTGGAGCGCACGGACAAAGTCGAAGCCAGACAGATCGCCCTTCTGTACGGTGAAGGTGGAATCGACGCGCGGAGAATCGAACAGCGCGTCGAGCGAGCTCGCCTGCATGGCGAAGCGGCCCTTGGCATCCAGCAGGCCCCCGGAAGAAATCTCGATCTTGAGCGCCTTCATGGCCGCCTCGAGCTCGATGCGCTTGAGATCGAAAGCGCCCTCCAGATTCCACGACGACCCCCAAGTCGCGACCAACTGGCCCTTCGCCTGGCCGTTGTAAAGGAACAGGTCGAGCTCGTTCATGCGCAACTGGTTGCCGCTCAACACGCCTCTGGCTGTGCCCTCGGTCAGCTCTAGGCCGGGGCCCAGCGGGAGCGTGAAGTTCTTCAGCCGGGCACTGACCTCGGCTTCAGGGCCAGAGTCGCTTGGGACAATTTCCGCGTCGAACCGACCATCTGTGCTGGTAACGGTCGCGCGCCGCAATGAGCCGTCCTGCGCAAGGAACAGGCGTGCATTGAAGGTCGGCAAAGCGGCGCCTTTCACGTCCAGCTTCGCTGCCTTGAGCACGATCTTCTGAACCTGCACGCTCTGCGCCTTCACGTCGGGGCCCGCCAGCCAGCGCGGCAGCCGCGCGAGCACCTCCTGTGTCGCCTGCAGCTGATCGATCTCCAGCGTCGTAATCACCTTCTCGGCGCCGAATACAGAGCCAATGTCCATATACGCCACCACGCTCGGCACGCGCACATCCTGCTGTTTGCCGATCGTGACCTGCTCCAGCTTCAGATGAAACCCAGGAAACACGGACGCATGCACAGCCCCGATGCGCACGGGCTCGCCGAGCCGATCGGAGGCCAGCTTCTCCAGCTGTGGCGCGTAGGCCGACAGCGGCGCAATCTGAACTGCGCCAATCACCAATGCGATCACGGCCGCGCCGGCGATAAGGGCGATCCGACCCGGGCCCCATGCCCGTTTTCTCGCCTCTCGCCCGAG
>DATJVW010000245.1:0-9649 GCA_035501675.1 Burkholderiales bacterium | reverse complement strand
TGTAGATGGCGTCGCCCTTGCAGATATGGAGACCGGAGAGGGTGCAGCGGCCGGAGGTGCGCGCAAAGCCGGGCGACCATATCTGTTCTTCGTAGTTGCAAAGCGTCGGATCGCGCCACGAAAGTGCCACAAGCGAGCTGGATAACTGCTCCAGGACAGTCACGGTAAAGGTGCGAAGTTCCGCGTCCCTCGACTGTCGATGGTGTGCAGCTCTGCAGGAACCGCGCGCGAGAGGGTCGGGAGCGGTCCAGTTGGGGTCCGGCGGGGACGATGACCTGAAGAGATCCGCAAGCGTCGCTGACCAGGGGTCGTGGCCTACCGGACCAGGCGGGCTGTCAAAAGCCGGGGCGTGATCAGCCTGAACGGTGTGCGATGTCGCGCAGAGGCGCGCTGGCGACAGCACCGCAGCGGAAGGGAAAGCAGCGTCATATTCTGGCGCGGGCCTGGTTGACACACCTTGTGGTTGGGTGTTCGGTTTCATCATCCTCTCCTGCACGAAAAAGAATCGAAGCGGTTATCGAACCTCGGGGGCGTGGGCCATGCACAGCGGTCTCACTGGAGGCACACTGTGGCCAGATCCACGGTACGCCGATATACGTTTCGCCCGAGCCACGGGACGAATGTGTACTCCATATAGGCGTTGCTTCCGACAAATATCCAGTTATGCAGAGTATTGGACACGGTCATTCCTTAGCGATGCACTTGAGCACGGAAGACGGTCGGGCATGACAGCGATGAGGACGACACAGGCAACTGGCCAACATCGCGATCTGCACTCGAAAGGCAACGGTGGCGAGCTGCTACAGAGGTGTCCGTACTGCCGTCAGATGTCCGCCAGTCGCGATGACTGAAGGCTAGGCCGTGCGGGGCGGGGAATCCATCCTACGGTGGGATGTGGCGATGCCTCAATGGCGCTACCGGTTTATACGGCTGTATAACCCTTTCGCGACGAGAGCTGGTCAGGACTGCGGAACCGACGCCTGCCACCTTTGTGAGCGCGTCGCCTTCCCATGCGGAACCCCGATGCCAACCTGGAGCGCATAAGCGTTCTGGACTATCCACGCCGCGTCGGGCGCGTCCGTATGGAGAGTAAACGAACGTATAGTTATCCAGACTTTAGTTGCACACGAATCGAACTTCGGTTTACTTCCATCGACCCTTCGTCGCGGCTACTCTCGTCAACACAGAAGCGGCTGTGCGCGCCTGGATACCACGCGGCCCGCTACTCGCAATACAGGTGTGTTGACCAGGCAGATCGTCTCCTGATTGACCGCGGTCAGTTCCTGTCGATCTAGGAGATTACGTGAAGAATCCAGCAAGTGTCTTTTCCGACCTTAAAGTCGTCGATTTTGCCAGCTACATCGCGGGTCCGGCCGCAACGACCATTCTTTCAGATTTCGGCGCCACGGTCATCAAGGTCGAACCCCCCGGCGTTGGCGATCCGTACCGGCACTTTTATAAGCTGGCGCCGAACCCGGTTTGTGAACACAACTACGCGTGGCAACTGACCAACCGGAACAAGCGAAGCATCGCGCTGGACCTGAAGGCCCCGGAGGCGAAGGATGTGCTAACCCGATTGGTGCAGTGGGCCGACGTCGTGGTGATCAACTTTCCGCCGAAGGTCAAGGAACGACTGGGGCTGACCTACGAAGCGGTGGCGCCGCTGAACCCGCGGCTGATCTATGCGGACGTCACGGGCTATGGCGCGAACGGACCGGAAGCCGACAAGCCTGGCTTCGACATCACGGCCTATTGGGCCCGCACTGGACTCATGCAGGTGACCCGCGATGCGGGCAGCCCGCCGACGCTTCCGATTCCCGGCATTGGCGACCACGCTACCGCCAGCACCCTGTATTCCGCGATTGTGACCGGCCTGTACCGACGCGAGAAGACCGGCAACGGCAGCCACGTTACCACGTCTCTGATCGCCGAAGGCGCGTGGGCCGCAGCCGCCTGGATCGAAGGTGGCCTGAATGGTGCGAAGTTCTACGGCCAGCACAATCGCAAGATGCCCCCCAACGCCCTGATCAACCCATACCGCACCGCGGACGACCGCTGGCTATTGCTGGTGCTTCCGCAGAGCAAGGACTGGCCGGGCTTCGTGAACGCCATTCAGTTGCCCGCGCTGCTCGACGATCCACGCTTTGCCGACGAGCGCGGCCGGGCGGCGAATACCACCTCGTTAGTGGCAATTCTCGACCAGCAGTTCGCGGCGCAGCCGCTCGCCTACTGGAAGAACCGGTTCGACGAAGCGCGCGTGATCTACGGCGTGGTGCAGATTGCCGACGAAATCGTCAACGATCGCCAGATGTACGAGAACGACATTTTCGTGCCGCTCGCCGAGCCGACTGCCAGCGCGACACACACAGTCAACAGCCCGGTGCAGATTGCCGGCGTGCCGAAGGTGGCGCCGGGCCGTGCGCCGCACCTGGGTGAACACAGCGATGAGGTGTTGCGCCATCTCGGCTTCGCGTCTGACGAAATAGTCGGCCTGTTCTCGAACGGCGTGGTTTTCAGGCAAGACCCGAAAGCCTGAGCGCTACGGACCTATCGATTAACTTGACCTGAGACAGCCATGACCGAACAACAATTGCTTGACCAAGGCTATGCGATGCCGCTCGCACGGCCGTCCTATCCGAAGCCGCCTTACCGCTTCGTGAATCGCGAATTCGTCATCATCACCTACCGGACCGATCCGGCTGCGCTCGAGCGCGTCGTGCCTGCGCCGCTGAAGGTCGCGGAACCGATCGTCAAGTACGAGTTCATCAAGATGCCGGACTCGTCGGGGCTCGGTTCGTACACGGAGTCCGGCCAGGTGATTCCCGTCACGCTCGACGGGCAGCCCGGCGGCTATACGCACGCAATGTATCTGGACAATCTGCCGGCGATCGTGGCGGGCCGCGAGCTGCTCGGCTTTCCGAAGACCCTCGCGCAGCCGCAACTCGACGTGCGCAGCGACACGCTCGTCGGCACGCTCGACTACAACGGCGTGCGGGTGGCGACCGGGACGATGGCCTACAAGTACAACGCGCTGGATCTCGAGGAAGTCCGCCGCTCGCTGGATGCCCCCGGCTACCTGCTGAAGATGATGCCGCACGTCGACGGGTCGCTGCGCACCTGCGAACTGGTCCGCTACAAGGTGACGGACGTCGTCGTGAAGGGTGCATGGTCTGGCCCCGCATCGCTGGAACTGCATCCGCATTGCTTCGCGCCGGTGTCGCAACTGCCGGTCCTCGAAGTACTGTCGGCCATCCACATGATCACGGACCTGACGCTCGGCGACGGCGAAGTCGTGCATGACTACATGCAGCCTCACCGCACGCGTTAATCCAGCCAGCCGCGTACCCTCATTTCCGGAGAATTGAATATGTCGAAGCAAGTCAAACGGGTCGCCATTATTGGCACCGGCGTCATCGGCGCAAGCTGGGCCGCGCTCTTTCTCGCGAAGGGGCTCGACGTCGTCGCGACTGACATTGCGCCCGATGCCGAGGCTCGCCTGCGCGCGTACATCGATCAGGCCTGGCCTGCACTCGAAACGCTCGGCCTCGCGGCGGGCGCCTCGCGCTCACGCCTCACCTTCACGAGCGACCTGACGGCGGCCGTAAATGGCGTCGATCTGGTGCAGGAGAACGGCCCTGAGCGCATCGACTTCAAGAAGGCGCTCTACAGGCAGCTCGACGAGCTGTTGCCGCCCGATACGCTGATCGCGTCGAGCTCATCGGGGCTCACGATGAGCGAAATCCAGTCGGCCTGCGAGCGCCATCCCGAACGCTGCGTGATCGGGCACCCGTTCAACCCGCCGCATCTGATTCCGCTGGTGGAAATCGTTGGCGGTGCGAAGACCTCGGAAGAGACGATCCAGCGCGTCACCGGGTTCTACACTGCGCTCGGCAAGCGCACGATCCGTCTGAACCGGGAAGTGCCGGGGCACGTTGCCAATCGCCTGCAGGCAGCGTTGTGGCGCGAGGTGGTTTACCTCGTGTCGGAAGGCGTCGTCAATGTCGCGGATGCGGACACCGCGGTGTGCTGGGGGCCGGGCCTGCGCTGGGGCATCATGGGCCCGAACATGCTGTTCCATCTCGGCGGCGGGCAGGGCGGTATCGAACATTTCTTCGACCAGTTCACCGCACCGATGACCGCCTGGTGGAATGTGCTGGGTTCGCCCACGATCACGCCCGAGCTGCGCGAGAAGATTATTGCCGGCGTGCGTGACGAAGCCGGCCGCCAGTCTACCGACGAACTGGCCGCTCGCCGCGACGAAGTGCTGCTCGGGCTGCTCGCGCTGCGGGCGAAAGGCTGAAGCTCAACGTCAGCCTTCCTGTCACACCACCCAACATCCTGACCATGTCAACACTGGAAAATCTGTTGTACGAAAAGAAGGCGGGCATCGCCTACGTCACCCTCAACCGTCCGAAGGCGCTGAATGCGCTGAGCCGCGCGACGCTGGACGAATTGCATTCGGTGATGGAAGACGCCCGCGACGATGCCACCGTGCACGGTGTGATCGTCACCGGCGCAGGCGACAAGGCCTTCGTCGCCGGGGCGGACATCACCGAGATCGCCTCGGTCTCCGCGATCGAAGCCCAGGCCTTTACCCGTAGCGGCCAGCTTACGTTCGATCTGATCGAGCAGCTTGGCAAGCCCGTCATCGCCGCTGTGAACGGCTTCGCGCTGGGCGGGGGATGCGAGCTCGCGATGGCCTGCACGCTGCGTCTGGCAACCGCGCATGCGAAGTTCGGCCAGCCGGAAGTGAAGCTCGGCGTCATTCCCGGTTTTGGCGGGACGCAGCGCCTGCCCCGCCTCGTCGGCAAGGGCCGCGCATTGCAGCTGATTCTGACGGCCGACACGATCGATGCCGCCGAAGCGCACCGGATCGGGCTCGTCAACGAGATCGTCGAGGCGGACCAGTTGCTCGCCCGGGCGGAAGCCATTCTCAACCGGATCGCGGCGAACGCCCCGCTCGCCACGCGGCTCGCGCTCGAAGCGGTAAACCATGGGCTCGACATGACGCTTGCCGAGGGTCTCGTGCTGGAGAGCGGGCTGTTCGCCGTGTGTGCATCGACCGATGACAAGCGTGAGGGCACCACTGCCTTCATCGGGAAACGTGCGCCGAAGTTCACGGCCAGCTAGCCACCACGCGTTGTAGTTTTACTCACGACAGAAAATTGGAGTAGTGCAATGGGTTACACCGCCCCTGTAAAAGACATCATGTTTGCCCTGACGGAGCTTGCGGGCCTCGACCGGATTACGGCTCTGCCCGGTTTCGAAGACGCCACGCCGGAAACCGCGCAGGCGGTTATCGAAGAATCCGCGAAGCTGTGTGGCGAGGTGCTGGCGCCGTTGAACGTTCAGGGCGACAAGAGTCCGAGCACCTGGAAAGACGGTGTCGTCACGGCGACACCGGGCTTTGCCGATGCATTCCGCCAGTTCACGTCGGGCGGCTGGCAAGGCGTGCAGCACCCGCTGCAGTACGACGGCCAGGGGCTGCCGAAACTGATCGGCACGCCGTGCATTGAAATGCTCAACGCGTCGAATCTTTCGTTCGCGCTGTGCCCGCTCCTGACTGACGGCGCGATTGAGGCGCTGTTGACCGCAGGCAGCGACGAACAGAAGCAGACCTTCGTGCCGAAGCTCATTTCGGGTCAATGGACCGGCACGATGAACCTCACTGAGCCGCAGGCGGGCTCCGATCTCGCACTGGTGCGCACGCGCGCGGAGCCGCAGGGCGACGGCACGTACCGGATCTTCGGGACGAAGATCTTCATTACGTGGGGCGAGCACGATATGACGGAGAACATCGTCCATCTCGTGCTGGCGCGCACGCCGAACGCACCGGAAGGCGTGAAGGGCATCTCGCTCTTCATCGTGCCGAAGTTCCTCGTGAACGAAGACGGCTCGCCCGGCGAACGCAACGACGTGCATTGCGTGTCGATCGAGCACAAGCTCGGCATCAAGGCGAGCCCGACCGCGGTGCTGCAGTTTGGCGATCATGGCGGCGCGATCGGCCATCTGGTTGGCGAAGAGAATCGCGGCCTCGAATACATGTTCATCATGATGAACGCGGCGCGCTTCGCAGTGGGCATGCAGGGCGTGGGCATCTCCGAGGCCGCCTACCAGAAGGCGGTCGATTACGCGAAGGATCGCGTGCAGAGCCGTCCGGTTGATGGCTCGGCGAAGCAGTCGGTCGCGATCATCCAGCACCCGGACGTGCGCCGCATGCTCGCCACGATGCGCAGTCTGACCGAGGCGTCGCGTGCGCTGGCGTACGTTGCCGCAGGCCATTGCGACATCGCACATCACCATCCGGATGCGGCGACCCGTGCCGGGCATCAGGCGATCTACGAATTCCTCGTGCCGATCGTGAAGGGCTGGAGCACGGAGTCATCGCTGGAAGTCACCAGCCTCGGCGTGCAGGTGCACGGCGGCATGGGCTTCATCGAGGAAACGGGCGCCGCACAGTACTACCGCGATGCGCGCATCCTGACGATCTACGAAGGCACGACGGCGATCCAGGCGAACGACCTCATTGGCCGCAAGACGTTGCGCGACGGCGGCGGCGTGGCGAAGGCGCTGCTGTCGGACATCGGGGAAACGCTCCAGGCACTGCGTGCCCAGGAAGGCGCGGCGTTCGAATCGATGCACAGGCATCTGGAGCAGGGACAACGTTCGCTGAAGATGGCGGTCGAGTTCGTCGTGGCGAACGCGAAGCGCGATCCGAACGCCGTGTTCATGGGCAGCGTGCTGTATCTGAAGCTCGCCGGCGTGGTGCTGGGCGGCTGGCAGATGGCCCGCGCGATGCTGGTGGCCTCGGCCAGGCTGTCCGAAGATCCGTCGTTCTACGGGGCGAAGATCGCGACCGCGCAGTTCTTCGCCGAGTATGTGCTGCCGCAGGCGATGGCGCTGGAGGTGTCCATTACGGGCGCGAACGGTTCGCAAGGCGTGCTGACCCTTTCAGAAAGCCAGTTCTGACAGGAGCTTGAGCATGACGATCGCAAGCGGGGTCCAGAACCCCAACGCACAGTGGATCGAGCAGTACGGTCCGCGCGAGTCGATGGAGTACGACGTGGTGATCGTCGGCGGCGGCCCGGCCGGGCTGTCCGCGGCGATCCGCCTGAAGCAGCGCGCGGCGGAGAAGGGCGTCGAGATTGGCGTGTGCGTACTGGAAAAAGGCTCGGAGATCGGCGCCCATATTCTTTCGGGCGCGGTGATGGATCCGCGTGCGATCAGCGAACTGTTTCCCGACTGGAAGGAGCGCGGTGCGCCGCTGAATGTCCCGGTCACCGAAGACCGCTTCCTGTTCCTGTCGGAATCGGGTGCGAAGGCCGTGCCAAACTGGGCGTTGCCCGGCAACTTCAGGAATCACGGCAATTACGTGATCAGCCTCGCGAACGTCACGCGCTGGCTGGGCCAGCAGGCTGAGGCGCTGGGCGTGGAGATTTTCCCGGGCTTTGCCGCCGCTGAGGTGCTGTACAACGACGACGGTTCAGTCAAAGGCGTCGCGACCGGTAACCTGGGCCTTGGCAAGGACGGCGAGCCGACCGGGAACTTCCAGCTCGGCATGGAGTTGCATGCGAAGTACACCCTGTTCTGCGAAGGCGCGCGTGGGCATCTGGGCCGGCAGTTGAGCAACAGGTTCAAGCTGCGCACGAACGCCGATCCGCAGGTGCACGGTCTTGGCATCAAGGAACTGTGGGAAATCGATCCGGCAAAGCACAAGCCGGGGCTGGTGATCCATACCGCCGGCTGGCCGCTGGAGTCCGACACCTACGGCGGCTCGTTCCTGTACCACATCGACAATAACCAGGTGATGGTCGGCTTCGTGGTGGGGCTCGGTTATACGAACCCGTATCTGTCGCCGTTCGAGGAGTTCCAGCGCTACAAGACGCATCCTGCGATCCGCGCGTTCCTCGAAGGCGGCAAGCGCGTGTCGTACGGCGCGCGGGCGATCACCGCCGGTGGCCTGATGTCACTGCCGAAGCTGGTGTTCCCGGGCGGCGCGCTGGTGGGCGACGATGCGGGCTTCCTGAACGCCTCGCGCATCAAGGGTTCGCATGCCGCCATCAAGACCGGCATGCTGGCCGCCGATGCCGCGTATGACGCAGTGCAGGCCGGTCGTTCTGGCGACGAACTTGTCGCCTATCCGGAGGCGTTCAAGACCTCGTGGCTGTACTCCGAGCTGTACCGTGCACGCAACTTCAAGCAGTGGATGAGCAAGGGCCTGTACCTGGGCACGCTGATGGTCGGCATCGAGCAGAAGCTGCTGGGTGGCAACGTGCCGTGGACGCTGCATCACCGGCATTCGGACCACGAGATGCTGAAACCGGCGTCGCAATGCAAGCCGATCGAGTACCCGAAGCCGGACGGCAAGCTGACGTTCGACCGGCTGTCCTCGGTTTTCATCTCGAACACCAATCATGAGGAAAACCAGCCGGCCCACCTGACGCTCAAGGATGCGACCGTGCCGGTGAACGTCAACCTTCACACCTACGCGGGACCGGAGAGCCGTTATTGCCCGGCGGGCGTGTACGAGTTCGTGAAGAACGAGGACAGCAGCGCGCGGCTCGTGATCAACGCGCAGAACTGCGTGCACTGCAAGACCTGCGACATCAAGGATCCGACGCAGAACATTGTGTGGGTCACGCCGGAAGGCGGTGGCGGCCCGAATTACCCGAACATGTAGGCCATCACGTGCCCGGGTTCGACGCGCATGCGCGCGACGGTGATTGCGCGTGGCATCCGGGTTTTTGACAGGTAATAACACCGTCGGTGCCGAACCGGTGCCGTTACGGCAGTGGCTGGTCAATGCGGACATTGACGAACAGCCAGCATCAATTGTTCAGGAGAGTGTTGTGAAAATTCTTGTACCCGTGAAACGTGTCGTCGATGCAAACGTGAAGGTCGGGGTGAAATCGGACGGCACGGGCATCGACATTGCGAACGTAAAAATGTCGATGAACCCGTTCGACGAAATCGCTGTGGAAGAGGCGGTACGACTGAAGGAAGCGGGTGTCGCGACCGAAGTGATCGCGGTGTCGGCCGGCGTGGCGCAGGCGCAGGACACGCTGCGCACGGCGCTCGCGATTGGCGCGGATCGTGCCATCCTGATTGAGTCGAACGAAGAACTGCAGCCGCTGGCCATCGCGAAGCTGCTGAAGGCGCTGGTCGACCAGGAACAGCCTTCATTGATCATTCTGGGCAAGCAGGCGATCGACGACGATTCGAACCAGACCGGCCAGATGCTCGCGGCAATGGCAGGCCTGCCGCAGGCGACCTTTGCCTCGAAGGTGACGATCGCCGAAGGTAAGGCTACGGTTGCCCGTGAAGTGGACGGCGGTGCGGAAACGTTATCGCTGACGCTGCCAGCTGTGATTACGACCGATCTGCGCCTGAACGAGCCGCGTTACGTGACGCTGCCCAACATCATGAAGGCGAAGAAGAAGCCGCTCGCGACGATCAGGCCCGCCCTTTCTATGACCCGCCAACACGACCTACCCGGAATTCAAATGAGGTATAAATCAATATAGCCTTGACGCTTATGAGAGATATTCGCGCTCAGCCTGGTCCATCGCCATCAACGGCCTGTTCCAGGCCGCCAGGCGCAAAGCTCGCGGATTCGCTCGCTTCGAAACCATGCGTACTGTCCTGTTTT
>DATJVW010000244.1:0-5148 GCA_035501675.1 Burkholderiales bacterium | reverse complement strand
TCCGGTCAACCCGACAAGACGGCCGCCTGTCCGTCGGCAGGCCGGCCGAAATCAGTCAAGGGTTTCTCGCGCGGCGGGAAACGCAGGGAACGGCTCCACGGGGTACGAAGCCAGTTTGGGGACGAATTGCGCCAGCAGGTCCGCTTCCATCGGGTGCACTCCGGCGTCTCCACGAAAATTGGCGAGGAATGCGTTCGGAAATTTCGCGCGGATGATGCTGGTCACCTCGACTACCCTCGGCTCCTCGTCCGCATTGGGATAGCAAAACGATTCGGCCGGATCATAGTAGATGGCCGGCGTGCCTTTCTCGATCGGCAGCTTGGCCACGGGCTCATCGGCCCATCTGAGGCGTGCGAGCAGCTGCAGTCCTGTCTTGCGACGTTTCGGCCGCCGGAAAGCCCAGATCCAATCCGGATGCCGGTCCTTCAGCTCGGCGAGCTTCTTCCGGCTCGCCTGGAGCCAGCCGATACGCCCGGCGCTCAGATCGGCATCGTAGTCTCTCCAGTAGTAGAAGATATCCATAGTCTCCGCGTTGTGGCGCTTGTAAATCCAGCGGACCGCAACGACGCAATCCGGCGCACGCTCCTCTCTCCCCGGGCCGTTTCCTCCGAGGGAGGTAGGGTGAGGGGCACTCCCGAATCGGCTGTTACAGTCCTCTAGGTTGATGGTGGGACTGGATCGCGCGCTGTCCCTGGCATCGCCCATGCGGCCCGCATTTCATTTGCCGGCCGGCATGGCAGGGGAACCCGCGATATCCGGATAGTACGCCGTATCCGGTCCTTCGACCCGGCAGCACCCCAAGCCCGCACGGGACGTAAAGCGCAATCGCGAGGTTACGCTGCCCTCGAGAGACTGAGACTGACGGTGGAGAGCGGTACGTCTAACTGGCCATCCAGTATGCGGCCGACGCGCGTGCAATAATCGCCACCGGAGAGGTTGTCGACGCAGATAGCCTGAGATCTTGCCGCCACCAGGCTGAACGAACCGAGCGACGTTCGCGGCACGAGGAGAAATCACGAAAGCAGTCGCGGCACTGTTGGCGTCAGGATCGATCGCCGCGGCCCTGTTCGGCACTACACCCGCTGCTGCCGGCGGCAGCGGGGACGTCACATTGAACAACATCCGGCTCGCCGAACAGTAGCCCGGAATCGACGTCATCCTGTCCTCGGACATGCACGAAGAAACATCCGAGCCCGTGGTCACGAGCACCGGCACGGTCGTGGTGGAAGCGGGCCAGGACGGAACCATGCCGGGGGAACTGAATCTCAAGATCAACAGCGGGCGCCTGGAGAGCTGGCGTTGGACGGCACATGCCATCGACGGCGCCATCCCGGAGGATCCCGGCATCGCGCAGGCGGTGAAGCAGGCGCGGAAACCCTTCGTGAGCGGACCCGATTTCGTCCAGCACGTCAACCCCTTCAGCGGCGCGCGGCTCACGCGCCCAATCGATACGGTGGTGGGCTACACCAAGGTCGCGTTGGACCGCGGCGGCTATTCGAGCAGCGCTATGCCCGCTGTGATCGAGGGCTCCGCGCACGATTTTGTGACCGATGCCCTCCGGATCGTCTCGAAAGCCGACGTCGGCGCCATGCGCGGATTCCGCTACGGAACGGTGGTCCCACCTGGACCGATCAAGCTGGAGGATCTCTATCACCTTATCGCCATCGGCCCGGAGATCGGCGTCGTCCGCATTCAGGGGCGCTGGTTGAAGCGCCAGCTCGAAAATTCGGCTGAAGGGTCTTTGGACCCGAACCCGGCAAACTGGACGGGCGGCTGGCTCTTCGGCTACAGCGGCCTCACGCTCGATCTCGACCCCTACCGGCCGAGCGGATTGCGGGTTTCCAACATCCGCGTCAACGGCCTGCCGCTCGATCCCGAGGCCGTATATTAGATTCAGCCCCTGCATGGTGCCAGGCCGAACTAGAGATACCCCTGCGAAGCGCCCGCCGCCCGTGCACCGCTTCCTGCGCTACGTGCGTCCCTACGCCTGGTTGCTCGTGGGAGCAACGCTGGCGGGCGTGCTCAAGTTCACGCTGCCGGCGGCGTTCGCGATCGCGTTGCGCTACATGACCGACCGGCTGGTGCCGCGGGCCGGCGCCACGCTCCAGCCCACCGATCCCGTCTTCTCCGCCACCGAGCGCTATCTCGCCTGGGTCGCCTCTCATTTGCCGGCCGACTGGCACGCGACCACGCCGTGGGGCATGTTTAACATCATGGCAGCGACACTGCTGCTGGTATACGCCGTGTGGGGCGTGTCGATGTACTACCGCAGCTACTGGGCGCAGCTTGCCGGCCATCGCGTCATGCTCGATCTGCGCACCGACCTGTTCCAGCATGTTCAACGCTTGAGTCATTCGTTCTACCAGGCGCGCCAGTCCGGCGGCATTGTCTCGCGGCTGACCGCTGACATCGCGCTGGCGCAGAACTTCGTCGGCGCCGCCATGACGAACATCTGGATGGACGTGGTGGCCTGCGTGTTCTACCTGGCCCTGCTCCTGTCCATGGACGTGCAGCTCACCCTGGTGTCGTTGTGCGTGTTCCCGCTGTACATCCTTTGCATGCGCACGTTCGGAGTGGAGTCCAAACGCACGTCCAAGCAAGTGCAAGAGGCGATGGAGGAGTTCTCCGGCGATCTGCAAGAACGCGTTGCGGGCTACGCGCTGGTCAAGAGCTTCGCCAGCGAGCGGCGCGAGGCGCGCGCGTTCTTCACCGGTGCGCGCAGTCTCTACGACCTGGTCATGGAAAACGCTCGCATCACCAACCTGTCCAGCACGCTGGTGCAGTGGCTGACCGAGATGGCCACCCTGGCGCTGATCTGGTACGGCGGCTATCGCATCTTCAGGGGGCAGAGCACGATCGGCGAGGTGATCGCGTTCATCCTCCTGCTGCGCCAGCTCTACTTCCCGGTCAACCGCATCAGCGAGATGAACACGGTGCTGCACAACTCCCTCGCGGCGATCGAGCGCATCTTCGAGGTCTTCGACACCGCGCCGGAGGTCACCGAGCGGCCGAAGGCGCGCAGGCTGCCGCGCCTCTCGGGCGAGATCGCATTCGAACGGGTCGACTTCGGCTACGCGCCTGAGCGGCCCATTCTCAACGGCATCGATCTGCGCATCCGCGCCGGGGAGGTGGTGGCTCTGGTCGGGCCGAGCGGCGCCGGCAAGACCACGCTGGTGCAGCTGATCCCACGCTTCTACGATCCGACGGCGGGCCGCCTGCTGGCCGACGGAAACGACCTGCGCGAGGTCACCTTACGTTCGCTGCGCGGCCAGATCGGCATCGTGGCCCAGGACACCATCCTGTTCTCGGGCACGGTCCGGGACAACATCCTCTACGGCAACCCGGATGCCTCCGATGACGAGCTGCTGGCGGTCGCGCGCGCCGCGCACGTGGAGGAGTTCGTCGCCGAGCTGCCGGAGGGCTACGACACGCTGCTCGGAGAGCGCGGCACGAAGCTGTCCGGCGGCCAGCGCCAGAGGATCGCCATCGCGCGCGCGTTTCTCATCGATCCGCGTATCCTGATCTTGGACGAGGCCACCAGCGCGCTGGACAGCGAAAGCGAGCGGCTCATCCAGGATGCGCTCGCACGTCTGATGCGAGACCGCACCAGCGTGATCATCGCGCACCGGCTGTCGACCGTGCTGCACGCCCACCGGATCGTGGTCCTGGAGGAAGGGCGCATCGTGCAGGTTGGCCCTCACGCCCGACTCGTCGCGCAGGACGGCCTGTACCGGCGTCTCTACGAGACCCAGTTCCGGGCGGAAGCGCAGCGGACGGCTGTCGTGATGTGAGTGGATTTTTCCCGTACGACTACGGCTTTTCCGCCACGATCTTGCCATCCCTCATGATGTACACGGGAGTGCCGTGCATCTTGGCAATCGCTCTGGCGCGCTTGCCGGCTCTTCGAAGAGCCTTGCCCACCGACTTGGCAAACTCATCCGCTTTGAGGGTTGCTTTCCTGGGCTTCATGGTCCGCGCTCCAGCAGGATAGGCGTGTCACGCGAATTATCGTACACAGCCCATTTGTCCGCCAGCGGTTGATAGACTGTTTGAAAATTGGCCCAACCCCGATTAAACCGGCGCATCGCATCTGGCGCCGGTACGTCGTGCCCACCCTGACGAACACGAGTCTCGATCCTGCGCAACGCGAGCTGCGGTGATTCAACCTTCAAGAAAATCATCTCGATCCGATAGCCCGACGCCTTCCAACGCTTCAGCCGAGAAAGATACGTGACTCCGCTTAGCGTGCTCTCGAACGCGAAATCCGTCCTGGCCCTTACCAGGCGGTCCAGCTCTTTCAGAAGCAGCCGTCCGGCGGCCAACGCGGCGAGCTCGGGTTTAAGCGGAGACAGGCCGCTCGCGATGAGATCGACATTCACAAAGTGGACGATGCCAGCGTCCTTGGGCAAGAACTCGCGTGCAAACGTTGTCTTCCCCGCGCCATTGGGACCGGCGATGACGATGCACCTCGGTGCGCGTTTCCTTAGCGCTGGAGATTTCGGACGCCTGGCCATTGACGGGCAGTGTCCAATATTGGCGAGTACCAGGCAACGGCAGGCGCCAAAATTCCGGGCGGGTGTCCAGCCGAAAGATAGTGGTCGATGGCCGCTCCTCTCGATGCTCGCCGTTTTTCCGATAGCATGAGCGGGAGCTGGGTCTTTTTTCGAGGAGCCGCGCAATGAACTCCAGAAGCCAACCCGATCCCAAGGGCACGCCCACACACAGGGGCTCCAAGTTCGTGCTCCAGCCTGACGAGGGCGTGAGCTACTGGCAGCCCAAGCCTGCCAACGGCTACGCCACGGTCAAGGTCAATCCGGACAACTGCGCCTCCAATCAAGTCACGATGGGCATCCAAGTCGTGGCGCCGGGTGGTTATGTCCGCGAACACTGGCACTCGCGCAACCAAGAGATCCTGTTCTGCTTCGAGGGCGCAGGCTCGATCCTGGTAGACGGCGAGCCGCACCCGTTCGTGCCCGGTACCACCGCCTATCTGGGGCGCTGGGTGAAGCACAAGATCGTGAATGAGGGGCCCGGCCCGCTCAAGTTCACCTGGACCTTTCTGCCGCCCGGCCTCGATCAGTTCTTCGCCGGTATCGGCCGGCCCCGCCTCGCCGGCGAGGCGGCGCCCGAGCCCTTCGACCGGCCACA
>DATJVW010000243.1:0-7690 GCA_035501675.1 Burkholderiales bacterium | reverse complement strand
CGGTTGCGCGAGGATGGCCTGGTAGCTTGGCCCCCCGCCGCGCCCAACCGTGCCGCCTCGGCCGTGGAACAAGCGCAGTTTCACACCGTGCCGCTCACACGCCTCTACCAGTTTCACCTCCGCCCGGTACAGCTCCCAGTTGGAGGTGAGGTAGCCTCCGTCCTTGTTGCTGTCCGAATAGCCCAACATGACCTCCTGTACCCCACCGCGGCATTCCACCATGCGGCGATACACCGGGGTCGAAAACAACGCCTGCATCACGGCACCGCAGCCACGCAGGTCGGCGATGGTCTCGAACAGCGGGATGATGTTGAGCGCCAGGCGCGGGGGCGCGCCCGGCTGCATCAGCCCGGCTTCCTTGAGCAGCAGCGCCACTTCCAGCACGTCGCTTGCGTTGTTGGCGTTGGAAATGATGTAGTTGGGTAGCGCCTGCGGCCCATAGCGCCGGTGTAGCTCGGCCGCTGTATCCAAGATCCGGAGCTCGCTCTCGGTGTCCGGGGTGTAGCTCAGAAACGGGGAGCGCAGCAGCCGCGGCACGCTGAGCTCGGCCAGCAGCCAACGCAGGCGCTCTTCCTCGGGAAGCTGATCATAGCCCTCGCGGTGCGCGCCCAACAGGAACAGCTCCGCAACGACCTTGTCGTGCACACCGCTGTGCTGGCGCATATCCAAGGGGGCCAGATAAAACCCAAACACCTCTGCTGCACGCTTGAGATTGCGCAGTCTCCCGTTGGCCAGGCGTGCCGAGCCGTGCTCGCTCAGCGATCGACCGATCGCCTCCAACTCGCCCACAAACTCGCCGGCATCGGCATAGGGCTGTGCCCGAGCCACCTCCAGCCGCTCGGGCGGATGCTGGTCGAGATCGCGCGAAGTGGCAGCTAGCCGGGCATAAACGCCGATCAGCGCGCGCCGGTACGGCTCATCGCGACGGTGCTCGGAGGTATCTGGCGAGCGCGCTGCCAGCGCCTCCAGTTCGGGGCTGACGCCGACCAAGCGCAGCGACTGGGACAGCTCGCTGCCGAGCTGATGCACCTCGCTTAGGTAGAAATCGAGTGCCAGGGACGACTGGCGCATCAGCGCGTCCCGGGTGACGTCGTGGGTGACGTAGGGGTTGCCGTCGCGGTCGCCGCCGATCCACGCCCCCAGGCGCAGGATCGGGGCCACCGAGATATGAGCGCCCGGCCAACGCGCCTTGAGCAGATCTTCGATCTCGGCATACAGGCGCGGGAGTTGGCGCAAAAACGTGTAACGGTAGTAGGACAGTCCGTTCTCGATTTCGTCGCGCACCGTGAGGCGCAGTTCGCGCAGGATACGCGTCTGCCACAGCGTCAGGATTACGCGCCGCAGCTGCTCCTCGCTGGAGCTGCGCTCCTCCGGCGTCAGATCCATCCTGTCACGCTCGCAGAGCAGCTGCGCGATCTCCAGCTGACAGTCCAGGATGCTTTTGCGCTGGACCTCCGTGGGGTGCGCGGTGAGCACCGGCGAAATCAGTGCTTCGCCGAAGAATGCCGCCACCGCTTCTGGCCCGCGCTCAGCGTCTGCCACACGCGCCAGCGCGGCCGCAAGGCTGCCTTCCTGGGGCGGTGAACCGGCGATCTGGTGCGCGCGTCGGCGCCGGTTATGGTGCAGGTCTTCGGCGATATTGGACAGCTGAGAGAAGTACGTAAACGCGCGAATCACCGCCACGGTCTGTGCGTGGCTCAGCCCGCTGAGGAGGGCTTCCAGCTCGCTGCGGGCCTGGGTGTCCCCTTCGCGCCGGAAGCGGATCGCGGTTTGACGGATGTGTTCGATCAAGTCGAAAGTCTGATCTCCGTCTTGCTCGCGCAGAGTGTCGCCGAGAAGCCGCCCCAGCAAGCGGATGTCCTCCTTGAGCGGGAGGTCCTTGTCTAGGGTCTGATCTGCGCGGTCGGTGGTATTCATCGCCCTGCCTTGATTGAGATTGACGCGTGAATGGGTGGACCTCTGTCCGGCTGGCTCCTACCTCCTCTCTCCCTTGGCAGCGGTTGATTGGTCTCTTGGGAAGCCTTGCTCCAGTTCCACGGCCGCAGCGGGAACTCGACCTGAGGCTCCGCTTATGATGCGAGCCGCCGGCGGCCGCCGGTGCTCTTCTTGAGTTGGCCCAGTGCCAGTTCCAACCCTTCACGGTACATCCGGCTGGCCTCCTCTGGCTTGCCGATACGCTCCAGCAGCTTGCCGAACTGGACGTAGGCGGTATGACTCGGCTCCACAGCCAGGCTCGCCTCGAGGTAGCTGCGCGCCTTGCCCCACAACTCCTGCTGCATGCACAGTTGCCCCAGGGCGAGCAGCAGTGCGGGGTCGGCCGGGTGCTGTTGGAGCCAACCTTCGGCCCGCTCCAAGTGGCGACGGGCGTCGCGTGGCAGGCACTCCACGTACAGCGGCAGCAGCGCCGAGTCCCATCCCGCGTCCAGGCTGTCTTCGATGAGGCGATGTGCCTCGCTGCAGTCGCCCAACGCCATGAAGCATCGCGCCGCGGCCGCCGCGATTCGACCGTCCTTGCGATCCTCGGGCGTCAGCCGGTCCCAGCACTCCCGCAGACTCCTCGCGTCCAACCCCTTGCGCTTAAGATTCTCGGTCTGCGCGTAGCGCTTGATCTGCTCCAGCAGCACCGGCTCGAACACCCGGCGCTGTTCCACCTGAGGCAGCAACTGCAACACCCGATCCCAGTTCTTGGTCAACTGCTGCGCTCTCAGCTCCAGCCGCAAAGCGGCCGTATGCTTGTTCGGCAATTTGTCCAAAGCCTGCAGCGCATCGAGGTAGCGGCGCTCATCGAGGAACAGCTCGGCCTGGGTCATCAGGCGCAAATACCCCTCCTGCGGGGCGCGGTTCTCCATCTCTCGCAGATACTCGTCACGCGCATGGAACGATCTTAACTCGTGAGCCGCGCGCGCCGCCAGCACAAGGCTGAGGGCCACCGTCTCGTTCTGATCCAGTGCCTGTTTCGCTGCGCGCTCGGCGTGCCCGAAGCGGCCCTCGAAGAAGGCTCGCACGGCTTCCTGGAACGCGCGCCGCGCACGCGCACGCTGCTGCTCACGCCGGAATTCCAGCGCCCGTGACGGTAGGGCCAGCGTCAGGCTGAGCGCGCGCACCAGTACATAGGCGGCAAGGAAAGCGAGCAACAACAGCACGGCCGCGAAGTTGAGGGAAAGCTCGATGCGATGCAACGGCAGGACCACGAGGACGTATCCCGGGTTGTACCGAGCGGCCAACGTGAGCGCCACCGCCGCGGTGAACAGGGCAACAATCCAGAGCAATGCACGCACGGGCGACACGCTACCGATCAAAGTGCACGCTCCCTGCCGTGGCCTCGCTTAGACCGACCACAGGGTGCGCTGCTTTCCCGCCCCCGCTGCATGGTTCCCGCGCGCCTCAACGCAGCCTCCGTTCGCGCACCACTTTGGCGTTACGCACCGCCTCCAGGCTGCCCGATATGTCGGGCACTTCGACCGCGACTTCGGCTGCAGCCAGTTGCCTCAGTGTGGTCAGCGCCTGACCGACCTCGCGGTCGCTGGCTGCGAAGTAGCGCTGCAGCCAATCGACGGCGTCGCGCGTATCCCTTTTGAAACTGTCCCCCTCGTGCGCCAGCAGGGCCACCCGCGCGCTCATCAAGCGCAGGCGCAAGTTCTCGCGCAGGAAGAAGGCCTGGGACGGCGACACCAGGGGAACGGCCTCGGTCTCGACGCGCTGGATGCGTACCAGACTCCGAACGTCGCGCCAAACCTCCCGCGCTAGGCGAGTCAGTGCGCCTTCGTCGGGCTGGGCCGCAACTGGCTCTTCCTCCGCCGGACGCTCGTGCATGGCCAGGGGAAAATTATCGACCTCCTGATCCACTGCTTCCAGGCGCAGGCTCATGCCGGCGACATCCACGTAGGGCATCGACCTGAGCCGCTCGATATCGCGTCGCACGGCGCGCCGCAATGCCACAAACTGGGCGCTGTCGGCGCGCTGCAACCGGCTGTCCGCCGCCTCCAAAGCGATCAATGCCGCCTTCAGGTTGCCCGCCAACTGCAGCTGCTGGCTGGCAATCAGCAAGATCTGCTCGACCTCGGCCAGGATGCGCTCATCGCGATTGCGGGTCAGTTCCAGATACAGGGACTCCACAGCCAGCCTTTGGCTCTGAGCCTCAGCCACTTGGCTCTCGATCGCGCCGAGGCGATATTCCAGATCGCGTACCGTGTCGCGCGCTTGAGTGGCCGCCTGGCGACTCTCTCGGTCGTAGTTGTCCACCTCGGCGAGCTTGCGTACGAGATCTTGTTGCAACGCACGGATCTGGCTGCGCGCGTCGATCCACAGCGCGAGGATGAGCGCGGCCGCGGCTAAGACTGCTAGAACGCGCCAGTTGATCCGTTTGCTGTTCCACCGCGCAAGGCGTTCCCGCACCGAGAGCCGTGCAGTGGTCTGCGAGCTAGGTGGCGGCGGGGGGCCGGGCTCGGCCGGCTGCCCCCGGTGATCCTGGTGCGGTTCCATGTCGGAGAAGCAGCGGTGCAAGAAGCGACGGGAGCAAAGAGTTTACCTCACGCGACGTGCCCTTCGCCGCTAACGGGCATGCAAGGAAAACCAAGCGCTGAGCCCGCGCAGCACGCCTTCGTCCCCAGGAGGCGTGATCGCCACCTCAGTGAGGTCGAGGCCGGCGGCGCGCTGGGCGATGTTGGCGTGCGGTACAAACAAGGGGGTGGCGCGCAAGAGCGGCCGTCCGCGCGATCCAAGCATGCCCCATAGATTGTCCAGCGTCTCGCCGCTCATGACCGTAACCGCGTGCAGCCCGCCTTGTTCCCAGCGGGCGATCAGCGCCGCCGGATCGGTGCGCGGGCGCAAGCGCCGATAGCATTCGGCGTATGCGACCTCCGCGCCCCTTTGCCGCAACTGGTCGGCGAGCACCTCGCGCCCGCCCTCGCCGCGCAGGATCAAAACGCGTTTGCCGCGCAAGCTTTTCAGCTGCGGCGTAGCCAGCAACGATTCGCTGTCTGCACCTCCGGGAGCAACGATGACGGAAGCGATCCCGTGTTGGCGCAGGGTTGCGGCAGTGCCTTCGCCGACCGCCGCTGCCGGCACCTCGGCAGGCCACGCACCCCCCAGCAGCGCAAGCCCGTGCTCGACTGCGTTCGAGCTTACGAACACGCCGAGATCGAAGCTTGCCAGTCCGGCGAGCACTTGGCGCACCGGGGCCGGATCGGCAGGTGATTCGATGGCCAGCGCCGCGAACAGCACTGCCTCACCCCCTGCTTCACCGATGAGCCAGGCCAGCTTTTCCGCTTGGCGGGTTGACCTGGTGACGAGTACCGCGCGCCCGCGGAGCGGCTGCGCCGGGGCACTACTGGCCATGAGCCAGTGCGGCGAGGATGTCACGTGCACCGCCGGCCACGAGCTTGCGCGCCAACACCCGGCCAAGCTCCTCGGGCTCTACGGACACATCGGTCGCGTGCTCCTCGGCCGACACGTACTGCCTGCCGTCCGGGCTGGCGACGAACGCGCGCAGAGACAAGCCGTTGGCTACACGCTGCGCAAAAGCGCCGATAGGCACGACGCAGCTTCCCGATAGCGCGAGGCTTACGCTGCGCTCGGCGCGGACGCACCACTGGCTTTCCGGGTGATTGAGCGGCGCCAGCATCTCGACAAGATCTGCGCGTTCCTCGCGGCATTCGATGCCAAGTGCTCCCTGCCCCGCGGCAGGTAGACTGTCTTCGGGCTCCAGCACGGCGGTGATGCGCGCGGCCAGCCCTAGGCGCTTCAGGCCCGCCGCAGCCAGTATCACCGCCGCGTACTTTCCCTCGTCCAGCCGGCGCAAGCGGGTCGGCACGTTGCCGCGGACCGGCACCACAGTCAGCGTCGGATAACGCGCGCGCAATTGGCTCTCGCGGCGCAGGCTCGAAGTCCCGACGGGCGCGCCCTGAGGCAGGGAAGACAACTGGGGATATCGGTTGGAGACGAACGCGTCGCGCGGGTCTTCCCTCGCGCTAACGGCGGCGATCGTGAAGCCGGGCGGCAAGGCCGTGGGCACGTCCTTCATCGAGTGCACGGCGATGTGCGCGCGCCCTTCCTGCAGCGCGTTCTCTAGTTCCTGGACGAACAGTCCCTTGCCGCCCACCGTGGCCAGAGAGGACGACAGCAGGCGGTCGCCCTCGGTGGTCAGGCCCAGTATCGTAACCTCAAGGCCAGGGTATAACGCGGTCAGACGATCACGGACGTAGTGCGCCTGCCAGAGAGCCAGCGCACTTTCGCGGGTCGCGATGGTGACGCGTTTGGGGAGAGACAACCTCGTAGTCGTGGCCGGCGCGCCAACGGGGATGACGGCGCTTGTCGTCGGATTCTAGCCCGCGCCAACGGATTTGGCGAGAAAGGCCAGCCGCAGCCGCGGGGACGGTCGACAGCACGCCTTGATCGCAGCGCTATCAGCGTCGCGAACGGTTACGGTGCTGCCCGGGAAGAAGCCTACGGATGCCTACGCCTCAGCTCAGCCGGGATCGAGCTGCCCAGCCCACTTTACAGCGTCCCCGTCAGACCAGCGCCGGGTCGGGTCGGAGCCGATGCGTAGGACCGGGACAAAAACACACTCGGCCCATTCGACAACTCGCGCCAACTCAACAGAGGGGTTGCGGCGCTCGTAGTTGGTCAGCTCGGAGAGAAGCGCCAGGAATCGCTCGTCGCCGTCCGCACCCTTGGCGATGAGCAACAGCTGACCTTTGGCCGCCTCATAGTCGCGCTTCCACAGAATAGGCCTCGCCCTTCTTACGAAGGCGTGGCTGTCGATGCTTCCCATAGATCGCCCGCCGGTTTGACTCCAAAGCCGCGCTGGCCGCCAGACGCGCGGCCGACGTTGTTGCAAGGCGTTGTAACGCCAAACGCGGCGCGTGTCGAACATCGTCAACGGAATGTGTGAGGGCGAGACCGGCTGGGTGTCCGGCGTCCCCGAGGCGTCTCGGGGCCGGGAAGAGCAAGCCACGGTCGGTTTTGCTGACCCCGGCCGGACGCCGTGCGACCGGGTCATGTGGTGCCTAGCCGGCCACTGCGCGGCAGATGAGAAAGTGCTTGAGTGCGGGAGCAGCTTCTAGCTAACCAGGTCAACAGCGCCGTCGGAGGCCCGGCTGCGGACTCGGATCTTGCGGGGTTGCGTGCTGGCTTCGATCTCCCGCGCGAGCTTCGCGACGACTTCCTCGATGTCGGGGATGTCCTTCAGCTGCAGCACCCGTTCCGTGAACCCAACCTCATGGGTTATCCCGCCACGAGTGATCACGAACTCATGCAGGTCCATTGTGCAGCAGTAATCCACTTGCGCATCGAGAAGTTCGGCCCCGAAGCGTTCGAGGATAGTGCACGCCTTCATGTCGATGTCTACGCTCATGGTGTGCCCGGTTCACAATGCGTTGGGTGATCGACCAGCCAAGCCGGCCTTGCACCTTGGGCAGCAGAAACCGTTCCCACGTCCCGCTTACCGATCGTAGCACCTTGACCGCAAAGCGCAACCGGGCCATTGTCAACGCTGCAGCGCGGGTTGGCGTGCGCTCACCTCATGACCTTCTCCGGCCCGGCCGAACAACGACAAGGGCGCCCGCAGGCGCCCCGTCTTTTACAAATCGCAGCGACTCAAGTCGGATTCCAGCCGGTGGAATCTCGACCGCGCCACACGCCCGCAACCTTACTCGACGTGTTCGCCATGCAGTGCCACATCCAGGCCTTC
>DATJVW010000242.1:0-15809 GCA_035501675.1 Burkholderiales bacterium | reverse complement strand
CTGAAGATTCGCGATCATCGACATGCAGACGATCCCGATCGCGAGCTGCACCCAGCGGCGCGCCGATGAGACGCGGACGGAGCCGGTCACGGCATGCGAGGCAGTCTTCATGCCCTTGCCCAGCTTGGGGAAGCGGTCGATTTGGCTAGTGCGCCGATCAAGTGGTGCGCTTGCGTTTTGTGGTCCTGCGTATGGGCGGTGCTTCCAGGAATGCCCCGCGGTCGAATGCGGCGCAGTAGGCCCGCCAGTCTTGCTCGGTCTGCCGCCCGCACTCGAGGGCCAGTGCAAGCATCTTGTCGCGCCTTTTGCGCTTGCCCCAGTACGCGATGAGCTCATCCGCGGTGGCGGAGCCTTCGAGCCCGCTGCTGCGCAGTTGGCTCCAGGCGGTCAAGTGCGCCATTGTGACCAGGGTTTGCTCGAGAAGAGCGAGATCGCCCTTCCACGTGTTCAGCGCCACGCGGTCCTCCACCGGCTGCAGGCCCCGCAGGACATAAGGCGTGGCGTCCATCACGACCGGCCCCAGAAACGCCATCGGCACGGCCTGCAGCCGGCGCTGCAGGGTGACCACCCGCTGGGCCTCGTTCTGCCATTTCGGCTGCTTCCACCGCAGCCATGGCACAAGCGAGGAGGGCAGAGCCTGCTTCAGATCGAGCAGGTAATTGTCGTCGGGCGATCCCCTGCCTTCGACCAGCAGAGCATAGCGCTCGATGCCCAGGCTCCCGGTTCCGGCGATGCGGCGCGCCACGTCCAGCACCCGGAAGAACTTCGGATTCGGCTGCCGGCTGGCAAACTCGCGCATGAACCTCTTGATCCTGGCCGGCTCCCCGGCGCTGACGGGCAGCGCGTGCTTCCCGTCGATGCGGATCCGGCGTCGCCCACGGGCGCGGAGCGTCCGGCTGTCGAGAAAGTCCTTTCGCTTGCGTAGTCGCAGGCCGTCGAGCAGTTTCCTGACCATGCCCTGCGCCGTTTCCCGTTCCACCCAGCGCGCCTTGCCATCCTCTATGGCGGCAACGTAGGCATCCACGAAACGGCGCGCGAGCGTGCGCGCCTCGACCTTGCCGAGCTTGATCGACTTCGCAGCCACCAAGATGCTGGTCACCACGCGCACCAGATCCCAGGTGCACGGGGCGAGCACCGCCTCGTCGAAATCGTTCAGATCGAAGTAGACTAACCGGTTGTCCCCCTTGTAGCTGCCGAAGTTCTCCAGATGCAGATCGCCGCAGATCCAGGTCAGGGGCGCGGAGCGCAGCAGCGACGCCTGCGGCAGGTTCTCGTAGAACAGGTGACAGGTCCCACGCAGGAAGGCAAACGCGTTGGTGCGCATGGCCCGATACTTGAGTGCGAGCCGTTCCCGGTCCCGTCCCGCGTTGAAACGGCGGATCCGCTCGACGACTTCCGCCCTCGTTCTGTGCGCCATCTTCGCCTGTCGTCTCCCGCGCGCTCGCGTCACTGTACTTCAATCCGGAACTTCGAGACGAGGCTCCAGGCCGCCTGTCGAATAGGGCATCCCGATGGCCCCTGGAGGCGATTTGGTACAATGCGCGCCCACAGCCGGTCGCAGAGCCGGCGTGTACCGCAATATCCCCGATCGACTACTGGAGACTTGTATGCGCACCCTCAAGTACTTTTGCATCGCCCTGCTCGCAGCGCTGCTCGTTGCCTGCGCGCGTGACAAGGAACCGGCCGACGCGGCCATCAAAGCGGCCGGCCAGGCCATCGAGCAGATTCGCGGCGAAGCGTCCCGCTATGCTCCCGACCAGCTCAAGCAACTGGAGGCCTCGCTGAAAGGCGCGCAGGACAGTTTCGCCAACAAGGACTACACGGCGGCTCTGGCCGCGGCCAGCGCTCTGGGAGCGAAGGCACAGGAGGTTGCCAAGGCGGCGGCCGACAAGAAGGCCGAGCTCACCAAGTCCTGGGAAGACGTGAGCGCCGGCATCCCGCAGGTGATGGAAGCCGTGAAGAGCCGCCTGGACGAGCTCGCCAAGGCGAAGAAGCTGCCGGCCGGCCTGGACAAGGACAAGCTCGCTGCGCTCGGCTCAGGCTATGACGAGACCATGAAGCAGTTTCAGGCAGCCAATGACGCCGCCGGCGCGGGCGATTTCACGAAGGCGATCGAAGCGGGCAATGCCATCAAGCAGAAAGGCATGGAGATGGCTGCGACGCTCGGGCTGAAGCAGTAGGTCGGCGACCACGAGCGTAGTCGGCTCGTGGTCCCGTCTCGCTGTGCACGGCTCGTGCGGGTTGCGTTCGCCGGTACGCCATCGCATTGCTTTGCAGCACGGCCGCTCGCTTGACGGGCGAGAGGCGAGCCGATAGATTGAAACGGGTTCGCATAGATCGGTCGCTCGGGGAGGAGACACCATGAGCCGGCATTCCAGAATGGGTCCTGCGCTGATTGCGTTGGTCGGCCTTTTCATTCTCTTCATTCTCGCGGGAGCCGCCCGGGCGGCTCCGGTCGCCGGGGCGCCGCCGGAGCTCAAGATCGGGGTCGTGGCGTTTCTGTCGGGCCCGGCCTCCGGGCCCTTCGGCATCCCGTCCCGCAATGCCGCAGAGGTCTGGATCGACAAGATCAACCGCGAGGGCGGCATCGGTGGGGTGAAGGTGGTGCCAATCTTCACCGACGAGGCGGGGCCGGCCGACAAGGTCGTCACCGAGTTCCGGCGCCTCGCGCTCGACGAGAAAGTGGCCGCGGTCATGGGCTACATCTCCAGCGCGAACTGCCTGGCCGTGCCTCCGGTCGCCGACGAGCTGAAGGTGCTCACCATCGAGTCCGACTGCGGGACGGATCGGGTCTTCGAGGAAGCCAAACATCCCTACGTGTTCCGCACCAACTCCCACACCGTCATCGACGGTGTGGGTGCCGCCCGCTACGTGCTGAGCATCCACCCGGACGTGAAGACGATAGCCGGCATCAACCAGGACTACGCGTGGGGCCGCGATTCGTGGGCGGTGTTCCAGCGCAGCATGCGCCAGCTCAAGCCGGATGTGCAGGTGGTCGATGCGCTGTGGCCCAAGCTGTTCGCCGGCGAGTATTCGGCCGAGATCTCGAAGCTGCTGGTGGAGAAACCTAGCGTCATCTTCACCAGCTTCTGGGGCGGCGATCTGGTGACCTTTGCCGGTCAGGCCAAGGCGAGGGGGCTATTCGACGAGAGCCTGGTGGTGGTCAACAACACGGGCGCGGACATCAAGGACATCGCGCCCGGGGTGCTGATCGGCTCGCGCGGGCCGAATGGCATCGTGACGCCCGACATGGAGAAGAACCCGCTGCGCAAGGAGTTCATCGCGCTGTACCGGCAGAAGTATGGGCTGGCCAAGAACGATTACATCGCGCATGGCGCCTACCATTATGTGCAGGCCCTGCAGGGCTTGCGTGCCGCTTACGAGAAGGCCATCAAGGCGGCGGGCCGCTGGCCGACCACGGAACAGGTCGCGGCAGCGTTCGAGGGGCTGGAGTTCGACACCCCCAGCGGTCGCGTCGCCATGGCCATCGGAGGCGGACACCAGGCGGTCCAACCCGCAGGCTACGCGGTACTCAAGTACGATCCGGCGCTGGGGGTAAATGTGTTTTCAGAGATCCGCATGTTTCCGGCCAAGTGCGTGAACCCGCCCGACGGGATGAAGAGCCTGGACTGGATCGATCGCGGCTTCCCCGGCGCGCAGTGCTAACGACGGCGTAGCGCGTTCCAGAATCGTAAGACCGCTGCGCGCTGAAAGGCCCCAGTGCGGCTTCTTCTGGTTGTCGCACTGGACGGTCTCACGTACGCCTCGTGGCTGTTCCTCGTTTCCGCGGGGCTCACGTTCACCTACGGCGTGCTGCGCGTCCTCAACCTGGCGCATGGAAACCTCTATGCGTTGGGGGCGTATCTGGGTGCCACCCTGGTGCTGCGCTACGCAGCGACGGGATACACGCCTGCGCTCGCCTACGGGCTCCTCTTTGTCGCGGCGGTAGTCGTCGGGCTCGTTGTCGGCCCGCTGATCGAGCGCGTGTTCCTGCGGCGCGTGTACTCGCGGGACGAGGAGGTGCAGCTGCTGCTGACTTTCTCCATCTCGCTCATCCTCGAAGATGTCGTCAAGCTGACCTGGGGCGTCAATCCGGTCTTCGCTGAAATGCCATACAGCTACCTGGGGCGTGTCCGCCTAGGGGGCATCAACTACGCGTGGTATCCGTTTCTGCTAACGGCCATCGCGCTGGCGGTGGGCGGCCTGCTCTGGCTCGTCGTGACGCGCACCCGCCTGGGCAAAGTCCTAGCCTCGGTGATCGCCGACCGCGAGGTGAGCTTGACGCTCGGAATCAACGTGCCGCGCGTATACACATGGGCCTTCGCTGCGGGCGCCGTGCTGGCTGCGCTCGGCGGCGCGCTCACGGCTCCGATGTTTTCGCTGGCGCCCGGGGTCGGCGCCGAAGTGCTGGTCACGTCTTTCGCCGTCATCGCCATCGGCGGGCTGGGGAGCATAGGCGGAGCCGCGCTCGGCTCCCTGATCGTGGGATTGGCACGCTCGGCTGCGGTCTACTTCTTCCCCGAGCTGGACTTGTTCGCGATCTACCTGATCATGGCCCTGGTGCTGCTGTTCCGGCCCCAGGGCTTGTTCGGGGAGATCGAGGTGCGCAGGATCTGACCCGGCCGACCCATGCCCGCGCGCGCCCCCACCGCCATCCTCTTGTTCCTGGGCGCACTCATCCTGCTCGCTGCAGTGCCGCTGGTGCTGTCGGGATGGATCCTCTTCCTGCTGACGGTCGCGGGAGCCAAGGCGTTGGCCGTTCTGGGCGTGGTGCTCTTGTTGCGCGGCAAGCTGCTCACCTTCGGCCATGCTCTGTACTACGCCGTCGGCGCTTACGCGGCCGGGATGGCGGTCAAGTATTTTGGCGTGCGGGAGGCGCTTCTGCTGCTGGCTCTGGCGCTGCTGGCGGGAGTGGCGATGAGCGCATTCCTCGGCTTGCTCGTCGCCCGCTACCGTGCGGTGTACTTCGCGCTGCTCAACCTCGCGTTCTCGATGGTTCTGTACGGCATGCTCCTCAAGTTGTACTCCATCACCGGCGGCACCGACGGCCTCGGCATCCCGGAGCCGACCCTCGCCGGCTTCGAGCTCGGCGGATCATCGCTGCGCCTGGCGATGTACGAGCTCACGGTCGTGTTGACGGCGGTGCTGGTCTACCTCACCTACCGGTTCTTCGCGTCTCCCACCGGCTACACGCTGCGCGCGATCCGGGACAACGAAGTGCGCGTGGAATATATGGGCGTATCGGTGTGGCGCGCCGTCTATGTGTCGTATGTCATCGCTGGCGGCCTGGCAGCGGTGTCGGGCTGCCTGATCGCTCTGTCCGTGGGGCACATCACGCCAGATCTGTCGTTCTGGTCCCAGTCGGGCGAGTTCGTCTTCGTCGCGATCCTCGGCGGCACCGGCAGCATGCTGGCTCCGGTCATCGGCTCGGTCCTGTTCGAGTTCGTGCGCAACTATGCCTTCGAGCTGTCGCCTTACACCTGGCAGATGACGCTGGGCATCATTCTCCTGTTGATCATCTTCTTCCTGCCGGGCGGGGTATGGAGCCTCACCGCGCTGGTTGTGCGGCGGGGCAGCCGATGAGCGCACTGCTGGAGACGGTCGGCCTGACGCGGTTCTTCGGGAGCGTGCGCGCCGCTGAAGATCTCAACATGCGCGTGGACCAAGGCGAGGTGGTCGGCATCATCGGGTCCAACGGCTCGGGCAAGACGACGTTCCTGAACCTCGCCACCGGATATTTGAAACCGGAACGCGGCAGCATCCTGCTCGGCGGCCGGGACACCACGGCACTGCCCCCGCGCGCCATCACCCGGCTCGGCGTGGCCCGCTCGTTTCAGATCCCGCAGCTGTACCTCGGTATGACGGTGCTCGAAACCGTGCTCCTGTCGCTTGCGGCTCGCGCCGGCCGGATCGGTGTGTGGGCGCCGCTCAAGCGCTCGGACCGGAGCGAGGAGGGGCTTCAGGTCCTGGCGCAGTTCGGGCTTGCAGCACACGCCGGGCGCCTCGTCGGCGAGCTGCCCGAAGGCAGCCGGAAGCTGCTCGACATCGCGCTGGCGGTCGCGTTGCGGCCGCGGTTGCTCCTGATGGATGAACCGACGGCCGGGGTGAGCACGGAGGACAAGTTCGAGGTGATGGACACGCTGGTCGGCGTGATCAGCGGCAGCGGGATCACGACCATCTTCGTCGAGCACGATATGGACGTGGTGCTCCGCTACAGCCGGCGCGTTCTGGTTTTCGATCAAGGACTGGTCATCGCACAGGGCGAGCCGGCCGCCGTGTTGGCCGATCCCGAGGTGCGCAGAGCGGTGCTGGGCCATGTCTGACGACATCTTGAGACTCGAGAACGTGCGGGCGGCCATCCAAGGCGCGGACGTGCTGCGCGGCGTCTCGCTCAGCGTTCCACGAGGTGGCCTGGTCGCGCTCGTGGGACGCAACGGCGCGGGGAAAACCACCACGCTGAGAAGCGTGATGGGACTGTTGGCGCTGATGGCTGGGCGGATCAGCCTTGACGGCGTCGACCTCGCACCGATCCCGGCGTTCCGGCGCGCGCAATTGGGCATCGGTTACATGCCCGAGGAGCGGCGGCTCATCGGCCGGCTCACGGTCGCCGACAATCTCTTGCTGCCGGCGTGGTCGGGCGGAGCCGCCAACGCGTCGGGTCGCCTCGAGTACGTCTACGGGCTGATGCCCGATCTTGCGGCTCTCGCCAGTCGGCGGGCGGCGCAGTTGAGTGGCGGGCAACAGAAGATGGCAGCCCTGGCGCGCGCGTTGATGAGCGCCACCAAGCTACTGCTGCTCGATGAGCCCTTCGAAGGCTTGTCCCCCGGGATGGGCGAGAAGCTGGCACGGACCATCCGCGAGGTGCAGCGCACCGGCTTGTCGATCCTGGTCGCAGAATCCGACGTGAAGCGTGTCGGGTTCGTTGAGCGGACCTACACAATCGAGCGGGGCGAGATCGTCCAGGAGGTTGCCGCCGCCTGAATCTGCAAGCAATCAACCGATCGAGCAAGGAGGAGCAATGATCACAACCGGTCGATGCGCTGTCGTTTTGCTGCTGATGGGATCAATCATCGCCGCCGGCTCGGTTGCTGGCGACAAGAAGTACGGTCCCGGCGTCACCGATACTGAGATCAAGATCGGCCAGACCATGCCCTACAGCGGGCCGGTCTCGACCTACGGCACTTACGGTAAAGCCCAGTCGGCCTTCTTCCGGATGGTTAATGAGCATGGCGGCATCAACGGCCGCAAGATCACCCTGCTCAGCCTCGACGACGGCTACAGCCCGCCACGCACTGTTGAGCAGATCCGCAAGCTGGTGGAGCAAGACGAGGTGCTGATGATCTTCAGCTCTTTCGGTACACCCACCAATACGGCGATCGTGAAGTACCTCAACGCCAGGAAGGTCCCTCATTTGTTTGTCACCTCCGGTGCGGCGGAGTTCGCTGATGCCAAGACCTTCCCGTGGACTATGGGCTGGCGCGTCAACTACGTCTCGGAGGCGAGGGTTTACGGCAAGTACCTGCTGCAGGTGCGCCCGGAAACGAGGATCGCGGTGCTGTACCAGCACGATGACGCAGGCAGGGACGCCAGGCGTGGCCTGCGCGAGGGGCTCGGCGAGCGGGCGCTCAAGATGATCGTGGCGGAGGCCTCCTACGAAGTCACCGATCCGTCCGTGGATTCGCAGATCATCACGTTGCGAGGATCCGGAGCCGACACCATCTTCTACTTCGGTTCCGCGAAGGCCACTGCGCAGGCGATTCGAAAGGTCTGGGACATCGGGTGGCGTCCGCTGCAGTTCGTCAGCAACCCGTCTGCGTCGGTGGCGACGGTGATGAAACCGGCGGGGCTGGAGAAGTCGGTCGGCATCATCAGCGGCGCCTTCCTGAAGGATCCAACCGATAGTCACTGGCAAAACGACCCCGGCCATAAGGAGTGGCTGGCTTTCATGAAACAGTACTATCTCGAGGGTGATACGGAGGATCTCTACAACGTGTATGCCTACGGCACGGCCGCGACCCTCGTGCAAGTTCTGAGACAATGCGGGGACGACCTGACCCGAGAAAACGTCATGCGTCAGGCGGAGAGCCTGAAGAATTTGGAGCTGCCCGTCCTCCTTCCGGGTATCCGCATCAACACCGGAGCGGACGACCACTCGCCGGTTGAGCAGATGCAACTGCAGCGCTTCGACGGCAAGCAGTGGGTGCTGTTTGGGGAGATCATCTCGCCGTGAGCCGAGCAGCGAACATTGCCTTGCTCGGCGACAGGTTCGTGCGAGGCTGCACGCGGGCGCAGACCCTACGCGCTTGAACGGGGCGAGATCGTCCAGGAGGTTGCCGCCGCCTGAATCTGCAAGCAGTCAACCGATCGAGCAAGGAGGAGCCATGATCACAACCGGTCGATGCGCTGTCGTTTTGCTGCTGATGGGATCAGTCATCGCCGCCGGCCCGGCTGCCGCCGACAGGAAATATGGTCCCGGCGTCACCGATACTGAGATCAAGATCGGCCAGACCATGCCCTACAGCGGGCCGGCATCGGCCAACGGCAACATCGGCAAGGCGATGGTCGCCTACTTCGCCAAGCTCAACGACGAGGGCGGAATCAACGGGCGCAAGGTCACGCTGCTCAGCCTCGACGATGCCTATACGCGGGCGAAAACGGTGGAGCAGACGCGCAAGCTGGTCGAGCAGGAGCACGTGCTGTTCATCTTCGGCAGCCTGGGCACCGCAGCCAATGCTGCCATCCACAAATATCTCAACGCCAACAAAGTCCCGCAGCTCTTCATCACCACGGGCATGACGCGCTGGGGCGACCCTAAGAACTATCCGTGGACCATGGGATGGCAGCCGAACCTCCAGATCGAAGCCCGCATCCACGCGCGTTATATCCTTGCCAACCGGCCCGATGCGCGGATTGCCGTGCTGTATCAGAACGATGACTTCGGCAAGGAGATGCTGGCCGGGCCGAAGGCCGGGCTCGCCGCCCGGCGGCTCGGCAGGAGCCAGACGGAGCTCGTGAACGAAGCGCTGGCCGAGTATCTGGCGAAGCTCGCGAAACCGGAGTTCGGCTTCATCGGTGCCGGCGAAGACACTGTAGTGACGGGACGGACCTCGGAGGCCTGGTTGCGCAAGAACTGGAAGCGCTCCCGCAAGAAGTGATCACGCTGGATACTTCCGCCGTGTTCGCGCTCGCCAATCGCCGCGATCCGCAGCATGCGCGGGCCAAGGCGCTGTTCCTGGCCGACCGAGGACCACATCTGGTGCCGGCCGGCATTCTGGCCGAGGTCGGATACCTACTCGAGGCAAGGCTCAGCGCGACCGCAGTGCTTCGCTTCCTCGAAAGCCTCGCCGCCGACCTGACGCTCCATGGTGGCGAGGACGATCTGGTTCGCGTAGGAGAACTCGTCGCGCGCTATGCCGATCTGCCGCTGGGGCTGGCTGACGCTTGCGTCGTCGCCTGCGCCGAGCGCCATGGCGGCGCCGTCCTTGCGTTCGACGACCATTTTCGCATCGTCGCTCGGGAGGGGAAGCTGCGAGTCCTGCCTGATTGAGGGTCCGATGATCCGGTCCTTCAGTCTTGCAGCCAGGATGGAGCCATCCTTGCGGTGCAATCTAGAAAAGCTACGCGCTTGCTTCCGGCGCTGCGCTTCGGTTTGCCACGGTTGCTGCAGGACCGGCATCGTGCGCGGTGCTTGACTGCCGGTTAGTGCCCCGCCATAGTTCCCGAGCTTTCAGCTCGCAAACCGTTCGACCGCAGGGGGGCGTTCATGCGCGTGTGTCGGCTGGGCAGCAGGCGCTCGATCTTCATGGGACTGGTCGCGGTAGCCACCGTGCTCTGGGCTCAGTCCATGCTCGCCGCAGACCCATCGCCGAGAGTCGTGCGCGTGGGCTTCGTCGCGCCGTTATCGCCTTCCGTCTTCCAGGCACCTGAAGCGGAGTTCTGGAAGCGGCTTCGCGAGCTGGGCTGGATCGAGGGTGACAACCTCGTCATCGAGAAGCGATCGGCAGAAGGACGGCTCGAACGGCTTTCTAGCCTGATGGTTGAAGTGATCAATCGCAAGGTCGATGTGCTGGTCACCTATGGCGTGCCGGCCGGTGTCGCCGCCAAGAAAGCAACCAGCACAGTCCCGATCGTCGATGCAATCATGAATGACCCCGTTCGCGAAGGTCTCGCAGCAAGCCTGGCGCGGCCTGGCGGCAACCTGACTGGGATGGCAACGGGGTGGGCCGAGGGCTATAGCGGTAAGTGGCTGGAGCTTCTTCAGGAGACCTCTCCGCGGCTTTCCAGTGTCGCTGTGGTTTTTAATCCCAATAATCCGTGGAACCGAGGCCTGGCGCAAGACATCAAGACGGTTGCTGCGTCGCGCGGCCTGAAGCTCCATTTCATCGAGGTGCGCGGTCCCGACGCGCTCGACCTCGCCTTCGAGCAGGCGCAAAGCAAGGCTCGGGCCGTCGTCGTACTCGGCGAGCCATTCACCATCGAGAACCGAGCCCGAGTTACGGCCATGGTTGCCAAGTACCGTCTCTCGGCCATATACCCGCAGCGCGAGTTCGTGACAGAGGCCGGTGGGCTGATGTTCTATGGGCCAGATGTTCGCGTCATGTTCCGCCGAGCGGCGGATTCCACCGACAAGATCCTCATAGGCGCGAAACCGGCCGATCTGCCGATCGAGCAGCCGACCCAGCACCAGCTCATCGTCAACCTGCGGACCGCCAAGGCGCTTGGTATCACCATCCCCGAGTCGATCCTGCTGCGCGCGGATGAGGTGATTCGGTGAGCGCACTCCCACGAGGGGTAGCCTGGATGAAGCCGCTACGCGGCGCAATCCGGGGAAGCGCTCTTCTTGGCCCCGGGTTACGCGGCGCTTTACCCGGGCTACTTCTGCTGAACAGGGACAGCGTACCGCCTAGGCTCTGAACTCAAGGATGACAACGGCCTATAGCAGTCAACGCGCTGCTGAGGAGAGGGGATGAAACATCGAATTGCAGCTGTGCTGCTCTCTACGGGCGCGCTGTTGGCTGGCTTCTGCTGGGCTGGCGAGAGCTGGGCGCAGACGAAGATTGCACGCGTCGGAATCCTCACATTTGTGCCGCGCACTGATGACCCCACGCTAAACCAATGGTTCGAGCCGTTCCGCCGTACGCTCTCCGAGCAGGGTTGGATCGAGGGCACGAATATATCGTTCGAATACCGGAGCGTTCCCTCTGGCGAGCCCTCGCAGCTTGCCAAGGCGGCTGCTGAACTGGTTCGGCTCAAAGTGGATGTCATATGGGCCTCCGGCGCCCCATTCGCGCGAGCAGCCTACGAGGCGACCCACACTATCCCAATCGTCGCCCAAGATTTTACGACCGACCCGGTTACAGAAGGCTATGTCGAGAGCTACGGCCGGCCTGGTGGAAACCTCACCGGGGTCTTCCTCGACGCGCCCGAATTCGCGGGCAAGTGGTTTCAGTTGCTGAAGGCTATGGTTCCCCGTCTGTCAGGTGTGGTTGTGTTGTGGGACCCGAGTCCCGGCGCCGTACACCTGCAGGCCGTGAAAAAGCTGGCTGGATCCTTTCGTGTCCAGCTCCAGGTTGTTGAAGTGCGCAAGCCGGACGACATCGACAGGGCTTTCTCTGCGCTGCGCGGGCGCCCCCAAGGCGTCATCATCCTGCCTTCGCCGATGATCTATGTGCAGAGCGCGCGACTCGCCAAGCTCGCGATGAAGCACCGGCTGCTTGCGACATCGATGGCCCGCGCGTTTGCAGACGCGGGCGGCGCGATGTCCTATGGCCCCGAATTGGCATCCGCGTCCGAGCGAAGCGCTATCTTCGTGGCCAAGATCTTCGGCGGCGCCAAGCCGGCCGAGCTTCCAGTGGAGCGGCCCACTAAGGTTCAACTTGTCGTCAACCTGAGGGCCGCGAAGGCGCTCGGCCTGACAGTCCCGGAATCGGTGTTGTACAGAGCGGACGAGGTGATCCGGTGACTGCATCGCGACCGGCGGTAGCCCGGATGAAGCCGCTTCGCGGCGCAATCCGGGGAGGCGCTTTGCTTGGCCCCGGGTTACGCGGCGCTTCACCCAGGCTACTCCTGCTCGGCCTGACAGTCCCGGAATCGGTGTTGTACAGAGCGGACGAGGTGATCCGGTGAGCGCAGTCCCACGAGCGGTAGCCTGGATGAAGCCGCTTCGCGGCGCAATCCGGGGAAGCGCTTTGCTTGGCCCCGGGTTACGCTGCTGCGCTTCACCCGGGCTACCTCTGCTTGGCCCCGGGTTACGCTGCTGCGCTTCACCCGGGCTACTTCTGCTTGCCTTTGCCGCCGCCGTTACGGTGCTAGTGCCTACCACCTGGTCGCAGCAGCCCAAGAGAATGCCGGTGGTTGGCGTGCTGGTCACACACGCGGCCGTGGACGAACCCATCTTCGATAGCCTGCGCGCTGGGTTGCGCGAGTACGGGTATGAGGAGGGGCGGAACATCAAGCTGGAGATCGTGACAGCGGAAGGCCACCTTGATCGGCTGCCGGGCATCGCACAGGAGCTGGTTCGCCAGAGCGTGGATGTGATCATCGCGCCGAACGAGGTGTCGAGCCGCACCGCGCAACAGGCGACTAAGACGATCCCTATCGTGTCGATCGGCTTCGGCAATGATCCGGTCGCGTCGGGCGTGGTCGACAGCTTGGGCAGGCCGGGCGGTAACGTCACGGGTATCTACGGGCTTTGGGTCGAGTTGGACGGCAAGCGCCTCGAGGTCCTCAAGGAAACGCTGCCGGGCGTCTCGCGCGTCGCGGTATTCCGAACCCCAGGCTTCGACAGACAAGTCGGCGAGCTCCGGCGTGCGGCCCAGTCCTTGGGTATGCGACTCGAGCTCGTGGACGTTGGTGGGCCGAGCGACTTCGAGACAGCCTTCAAGGTCGCCAAGCGGAAGAAGGTGGCTGCGGTCATGTTGGAGAGTTCCCCCATCTTCTACCTGCACCGCGCCAGGGTCGCGGCGCTCGCCCTGCACGCAAGGCTGCCGACCATATCTGGCTTTAACCAATCTGTTGAAGCGGGCGGCTTCATGTCCTACGGCGCCGATGTAGCTGACACCTTCAGACGCACCGCCTACTACGTCGATCGGCTGCTGAAGGGCGCTAAGCCGAGCGAGTTGCCGGTCGAGCAGGTGTCGAAATTCAAGCTGGCGGTCAACCTGAAGACTGCTAACGCACTCGGCATCACCATCCCCGAGCCCATCCTGCTGCGCGCCGACGAGGTGATCCGGTGAGCGCGGCGTCAATGATCCTGCACAGCCTCATCCTCGGTACCTTGATTGTGGCAGCACCCCCGACGGCAGCGGGCGCAGCCGACCAACCGCTCAGAATCCCGCGAGTTGGAGGGCTCATGTTGTCGTTGGACTCACCGACGGGGGAAGGATTGCGTGACGGGCTGCGCGAGCTCGGGTACATCGAAGGCAAGAATATTGTCCTCGACTCGCGAGCAACCGGGGCAACCGACGAGGAGCTGCGGGCGGCCGCCATCGATCTCGCGCGGTCGAAGGCGGACTTGATTCTCGCGGGCAGCACGCTGGCCACCCGCGCCGCACTCGAGGCGACCACACTACCCATCGTGTTCCTGGTGGGCGACCCGATCGCATCCGGTTTCGCGGTCAGTCTCGCTAGGCCGGGTGGAAGAGCGACAGGTGTATCGATGCTCACCACGGAGCTGGCTGGCAAGCGTCTGGAGCTGCTGCGAGTCGTTGCGCAAAAGGCCGGGCGGATCGTTTTCATGATGAATTCTGCCAACCCCACCAACGCCTGGCAGCTCAAGGAAGCGCAGGAAGCTGCCCGCACGCTCGGCGTGCAGTTGACGTCCTTGGACGTGCAGGCGCCCGGCGGAATCGACGCCGCCCTGAGCCGGCTACCGCGCAGCAGAGCCAGTGGCGTGGTCGTCGCCGCGGAAATCGTTTTCCTTGTGAACAGGGTCAAGATTTCGCAAGCGGTGCGCAAAGCGAAACTTCCTGCAATCTTTCCCGCGACGGAGTATCACGACGCCGGCGTCCTCTTGACTTATGGACCGAACCTGAAGAACGTCGGGCACGTACTGGCCAACTACGTCGACCGAGTACTCAAAGGCTCGAAGCCGGCGGACTTGCCCATAGAGCAACTCTCGAAGTTCGAGCTGGTCGTCGACCTGCGCGAGGCGCGTCAGCTCGGCATCGAAGTGCCCGACACCCTGCTGTTGCGCGCCGATAAGGTGATCCGATGAACGCCCTTTCTGCGGTGGTAGCTTGGATGAAGCCGCGTTGCGACACAATCCGGGGAAGCGCTCTTCGTGGCCCTGGGTTGCGCCGCGCTTCACTCGGGCCACTCTTGCTGTTTGCGCTTGCTCTGTCTGCAATGGCCGGAGTCGTACTGGCCCAACAACCAGGGCGTGTGCCGGTGGTGGGAATGCTCATTACACACCCGCCGGTGGATGATCCAGTAGTCGAGAGCGTGCGCATCGGGCTGCGGCAGTACGGCTACGAGGACGGGAAGAATATCAAGCTGGAAGTGCGCAGCGCACTGGGTCGGGTTGATCGCGTGCCCGCCCTGGCCGGGGAACTGGTCCGGCTTAGAGTGGACGTGATCGTGCTCGTTAACGAAGTGGCACTTCAGGCGGTGAGGCAGGCCACCATGACGATCCCGATCGTGATGGTTGGTTACACGGACGACCCTGTGGCCGTGGGATGGATCGAGAGCTATCGTCATCCCGGAGGCAACGTGACCGGGATCTTCAATGTCAATTCGGCGCTGGCTGGCAAGCGGCTGGAGATCCTGAAGGAAACGCTTCCGAACGTGTCGCGGGTGGCAGTCCTGTGGGACAACTTCGGGCAGCGCCAGCTCGAGGAATTGCGGCATGCGGCCGAGCTACTCCACGTGCAGCTCGAGCCGATCCAGATTCAGGGCCCGAAAGATCTAGCGGCTGCCTTCAAGAGCGCCAGACGCAAGAAGGCGGGCGCCGTGTACCTCACCTGGTCGCCTGTGTTCTATGTGCATCGAGTCCGACTCGCGACGCTCGCTCTCGAGTCCGGTCTGGCGACCGTCACCGACGTGGACGTTGAGGCGGAGGCCGGCTGCCTGCTCTCATACGGCTCGGGCGCCTACGACAGCTTCGTCCGCGCGGGATACTTCGTCGACCGCCTGCTCAAGGGCGCGAAGGCATCCGATCTGCCCGTTGAGCAGATTTCGACGCTCAAGCTCGTGGTGAACCTGAAGACTGCCGATGCGCTCGGGACTACGATTCCGCAGTCGATTCTGCTTCGCGCGGATGAGGTGATCCGATGATGCGCCGCTTTCTGCCGATTGCCCTGGCATCCGCTGTTACGGTGCTTGTCGCCTCCGCATGGGCGCAGCAGCCGAAAACGATTCCGGTGGTCGGCATGCTGATCACGCACGCCGCAGTAAACGATCCGGTCTTCGAGAATTTCCGCGCAGGGTTGCGCGAGTACGGCTATGAGGAGGGTCGCAACATCAGACTCGAGATCGTGACGGCGGAAGGCGAGCTCGGCCGGCTTCCGGGGCTTGCACAGGCGCTGGTGCGCCAGAACGTCGACGTAATCGTCTCGCCGAACGAGGCATCTGCGCGGAGCGCGCTGAAGGCGACCACTACCATTCCTATCGTGATGGCCGGGTTCGGCTACGATCCCGTGGCGCTCGGCCTAATCGACAGCTTGGGCCGGCCCGGAGGCAATATCACAGGGCTATACGCGTTAGCAGCCGGGTTAGACGGGAAACGCCTCGAGCTTCTCAAGGAGGCAGTACCAGACGTCTCGCGCGTTGCGGTCTTCTGGGACCCGAGATTCACGCAGAGCATTCCGGGC
>DATJVW010000241.1:0-3190 GCA_035501675.1 Burkholderiales bacterium | reverse complement strand
GGGCTGGCGCGCGGGGACAGCGGCACAGCGCCACGCCATCGTCGAGCAGCCCTGGCTCTATCTGGAGGTGGATGAGCAGCCCGAGGAGTCTACGCCACCCGCCGATCCGGGGACCGAACGCGAGCAACGCCTGCTGCGCGATCTGGGTGTACTCGCCGCGATGTGCCGGCGCGTGCGCGCGGCGTTGCGCGAGCGGGAGACGGATCTGCCGTGGCCCACGGTGCTGCGCTACGCCTGGCAGGAGGCACAAGCGGGCTTTGCGGCCGTGGTGACGGTGGTGGTGGAGGGTGGTCATGCTTGATCTGGACACCCGGCGGGCCATCTTCCAGCTCCAAGCCCTCGGCCACGGCATCCGGGCGATTGCCCGCGCGTTGCGGATCTCCCGCAACGCGGTGCGCGAGGTGCTCCGGGCGGGCACCGCGCAGGTGCCCGCGCTCGAGCGCAAGCAGATGGGCACGTCGCATCTGGACGCGCTGCGGGCGCTGTATGCCGAGTGCAAAGGCAACCGCGTGCGGGTGTGGGAAGAGGCCCAGAAACTCGGCCTCGCGATCTCGTACCCAGCCCTGACCGCCTTTCTGCGCCGCCAGGGCGTCGGCGTGAAAGTGAAGGAGCCGGCGGGCCAGTATCATTTCGCGCCCGGCGAGGAGATGCAGCACGACACCTCGCCGCACGACGTGAAAGTCGCTGAAAGCGTGCGCCGGCTGCAGTGCGCCTCGCTGGTCCTGTGCTACTCGCGCATGATTTTTGCGCGGGCCTACCCGGTGTGGAACCGCTTCCACGCCCGGCTGTTTCTCAGCGAAGCCATCGTGCACCTGGGTGGGGCAGCGGCGCGGTGCATCATCGATAACTCCTCGGTGATCATCGCCCACGGGACGGGCAAGGAGGCGGTCCCCGCCCCGGAGATGGCCGCCCTGGCGGAGCGCTTCGATTTCCACTTCGTCGCCCACGAGCTCGGCGATGCCAATCGCTCGGCGCGCGTCGAGCGGCCCTTCGACTACATCGAGCGCAATTTCTATCCGGGCCGCCACTTCACCGACCTCACGGACCTCAACGCGCAATTCGCCACCTGGTGCGACCAGGTCAATGGCAGCTTTCGCAAGCATTTCGGGTTTCGACCCCGAGAAATGCACGGCGCCGAACGGCCGCTGCTCAAGCGGCTGCCGCTCTACCTTCCCGAAGTCTACGAGCTGCACCAACGCATGGTGGATCTCGAAAGCTTCGTGCATCTGCATCGCAACCGCTACGAAGTCCCGCCCGCGCTCATCGGCCGGCGCGTGGAGGTGCGCGAAAGCCACGATCGGGTGCGCGTCTTCTGCGGACCCAAGGAAGTCGCGGTGCACGCCCGGCTGGAGCCGGGCCTCGACAAGCGCAGCCTGCTGCCCGAACGCCCCGAGCGGCGCCGGGCCCGGCACCACCAGCAGTGCCTGCGCGAAGAGGTGGAGCTGCAGGCGGCCGGGGCGGAGTTTGGCGAGCTGCTCGGACGACTGCACGCCGCGCACGGGCGCGCCATCCGCCACGTGCGCATCCTGCATCGGCTCTACCTCGACTATCCGACCGAGGCCTTGCGCAAGGCCATCGCCCACGCCCTCGGCTACGGGCTCACCGACCTGGGGCGTTTGGAGAAGCTCCTGCTCAAGCAGATCGCCGGCGACTACTTCCGCCTGACTCCTCCGCGAGACGACGACGATGACGACCAACAAGAAGACTGACGACGATCTCGAACAGCTGTGCATCTCCCTCAAGCTCAAGCAGCTCAGCAAGGTGCTCGAGCGCGAGCTGGCCCGGGCGGAGAAGCAGGGCGCCACCGTGCGTGAAGTGCTCGCCCGGCTCTTGCGCGAGGAGTACCTCTACCGGCGCGAGCAGTCGATGAAATACCGCATCGACCGGGCCGACCTGCCGGAACGCTGGACCCTGGAGAGCTTCCCCTTCGACCAACAGCCGAGCGTCAACCGCGCGCAGATCCGCCAACTCGGCGAGCTCGACTTCATCGCGCGGGCCGCCAATGTGGTTTTTATTGGCGAAACGGCCGTCGGGAAGACGGGGCTGGCCACCGGCATCCTGATCAAAGCGCTGGAGAATGGCTACCGCGGCCTGTTCGTCAAAGCCCAGGATCTCTTCGACGAGATGTACGCCAGCCTCGCCGATCGCTCCTCGCGCCGGCTCGTCAATCGCCTGCTCCGTATCGACGTCTTGCTCATTGATGAGCTGGGCTACCTCAATCTCCGCCCCGAGCAGTGCAACATCTTCTTCAAGCTCATGGAGGAGCGCTACCGGCGCAAATCCACCATCATCACGACGAATTTAGAGTACGAGCAGTGGTACGAATTCCTCGGCCAGAAGAGCATGGTCGACGCGCTGCTCAGCCGCCTGCGCCACCACTGCACCACCGTGCGCATTACCGGCGCCGCCTGTCTGCGACCGCCCGAGGACTGACCAGCGAGCCCCACCGATGCCGCCACCCCGGCCACCGCAGGTGATCCGGCGTGATCCGATCCGCCCCGAACGGCTGCGCCGCATTGGGCCCGATGGCTTCGCCTTCGTGCCGAACCGTTTCCTGCGCGATGGTTTCTTCGGCGCGCTACGCCCCGCCGAGCGTGAACTCTACTTCCTGCTCGTCCTGGCGGGTGATCGCCACGGCGTGAGCTTCTATCACTACGACACCCTCTGCTCGTTGCTGCGGATGGAGCTGGAGACCTACCTGCACGCGCGCAACGCCCTGATTGAGCGGGATCTGATTGCCTTCGACGGCACGCGCTTCCAGGTGCTGGCGCTGCCCGAGCAACCCCTCACCCCCGCCACCCGAGAGCTGCGCACTCCGGAAGACTTCGCCGAACACGACGGCGCTACCATCCGCGCCACGCTGCGTCGTTCCTTCCCTCGTAGCGGCACCGAGTCCGGCAACGGCAGCGCTCCCTGATCGCTGCATCCGACCGCCGCCCCACCAACCACACCAACCACCTCAAACCAAACGACCAACCACACCCTTCGTGAATTACGATTTCATTCCGCAATCCAAATTCGCGGGTGGGTCACTTTTCACGAGCAGAAGTGGGTCAATTCTCGCAAGCGCTGAAGCGCATCGGCCCCAAACGTTTCTCCTCACCGTCGCGGATGATGGCTTCCACGTACTGGCTCGGCACGATGTTGTACCGGGGATGGAAATCGACGTTCACGAACTCAGTGACGCCGA
>DATJVW010000240.1:0-11698 GCA_035501675.1 Burkholderiales bacterium | reverse complement strand
CTCACCGCCAGCGCTCGAAGCGCGCGTCAGTTGCTCTTGGCGCCTTCGATGCCAGCCGCCTTGGGCTGATCCGTCGGCGCGTTCCCACGCTGCATGTTGGTACGGGCAGCGACATCCGCATCGTAGGTGATGCCAACCTCGTTGTGCGTAGCCTGCGCGCGCGGCATGTTGGTGCGGGCGGCCACATCCGCATCATAGGAAATGCCGAGCTTGGTCGCGCCCGCTTTCAGCCCGTTTACGCGGTCAGCGTCGGTGAGACCCCCGGCGCGACCGTACCACTTGTCGATCCCGCTCACGTCGCCCGAGGTGACGACATCGGCAGCGTGGGCATTGACGGCAAACGCCGCGGCCGCGGCGATTGCAGAAATGAGTAGCTTGGTCTTCATGATTTTCTCCATAACATCGTGTTGCGCTCGATCCTCCCGCTCGCCCCCTTGCACGGCGCGAGCGGTGGTCCCGTTTGTCGACCGGCCCGCCGTCCAGGGGCGACGTCCGATGCGATGTGCGCTAGTTTAGGGGTGCAGCCTTGCGCGCTCTTGAACGCAGTTGCGGTCCTTTTGGATATTCTTGTTATGGAGTGGTTTCTACATCCGTGATTGATGCCGGTTATTGCATGAGCGCCATGCTCGCGAGAGCATAGGTCAAGCGCGCTGTCACCGTCCGGAAACAAATCGGGTGCGAGGGTGGCGGCCGGTAGCCCTACTCGCTTCTGCCAGTGTCTGTCTGGAACCCGTGCGCCTCGGCGACCCGATTACAGTCCCGGAATCAGAGGGGATACTGCCGGTCGACGCCAGATCCGGGGAGTACAATCCGCCGATTTTGCAGGCCGGGTCATCCTGCGATGGCTGGGCCTTCGCCCTGTCGAACTATCACGTGGCGCTGTCCAATCTGTCCTTGTTTCTGATCTGTGTCGTGATCTGGGGCTCGACCTGGATCGCGATTACTTTTCAACTCGGGGATGTCCAGCCCGCCGCTTCGGTGTTCTATCGCTTTTTGCTGGCCGCCCTGATCCTGTTCGCGTTCTGCCGGTTGCGGCGGCTGAACCTGCGCTTCGGCCCACGCCAGCATATCGCCCTGGCGGCCCAGGGCACGCTGATGTTCAGCCTGAGCTATGTATACGTGTACCGCGCGGAGGCGCTCGTCGTATCCGGTCTGGTGGCGATGGGGTTCTCCGCCAGCCCGCTGCTCAACATGGTGGGCGTGCGCATGGCGTACGGCACGCCGATGAGCTGGCGCGTGGCGTTCGGTGCGCTGTTGGGCATCGCCGGTATCGTGCTCGTCTTTCTGCCCGAGTTGGGCACGCTCGCCGCCGACTCGCAGGCTGTGCGCGGCGCGCTGTATACGATCCTCGCGGTTGTCACGTCCGCTGCCGGGAGCGTCATCGCCACCCGCAACCCAGCGCGCGCGGTTCCGGTGTGGCAGGCGATGGCGTTCGCCATGCTGTACGGGTCCGTGTGCACGCTGCTCGTCGCGCTGGTCTCGGGTGAACGTCTTGGGTTCGATGGCTCGCCGCGGTACGTGGGTTCGTTGTTGTATCTGGCCGTCCTCGGTTCGGTCGTCGCCTTCGCCGGGTACCTGACACTGCTGGAGCGGATCGGGGCTGCGCGCGCAGGCTATATCGGAGTCATGGTCCCGATCGTCGCGCTGTTGATCTCGTATCTGTTCGAGGGGTTCGCCTGGCGGGCGTCGACTTGGATGGGGATCGGCCTGTCCGTCGCCGGGAATGTGGTGATCCTGCGTCGCGCGTGGCCGAGTCCGTAAGGCGCTGCGCTGTCACGACTGGCGTCTAGGACGCGTCCTAGCCCGGATATTTGATGAAGACGCCCCCGGACATGACGCATGCGCTGATGCGTAAGCGATGCAGCCGATCCGAGCCGGGTACGCTTTGTACCAGCGGGCTACTTCGGCGCTGGCGGCCATCATCCCGAGTCCCTCATGAAATATCCGGGCTAGCCACGCATCGCAGTCGGGCGCATGAGGGACTAGCACCGGCCAAAAAAATGCCCCGCGTGGAGCGGGGCAAAACCTCACTCAGGGAGGAGACCCTGTAACGAAATCGATTACTTGTTCACACCGGCTTCTTGAATCGGCGTGGACTTCTGGCCACGCGGCATGTTCGTCCGCTCGGCGACGTCCTTGTCGTAAGCGATACCGGCCGTTCCGCTCGGGGCCGAGTCGCGCGGCATATTGGTCCGCTGGGCGACGTCTTTGTCAAACGTGATGCCGACCTGCTTGGCGTCGGACGTGGGTTTGCCGAGCACCATCACGCGATCGGAGCCCTGCAGGCCTCCGGCGTGGCCATACCACTGGCCCATGGTGTTGATGTCCCCGCTCTGCAGCACGTCGCTGCCGGCGACGGCAGAGCCGATGGAAAGCGCGCCGATGGCGGCGGCCGCGGCTGCCCGAACCTTTAGATTGGACTTGAATGTCATAGCGATCTCCCGGTGACCGATAATGGGCGATATGCCCGACCTGCGGACCGCGCTTGAGCGGTCCGCTCCCGCACCACTTTGGCTGGCGTCCTCCCGTTTCTGCGCGGTCCCCATCTTCGGAGCTTCACTGCCGATGAATCGCTCGTCGACGGAGCAGGAAGGGAGCCGCAGCACCCGTTCGTGCTGCGATGCGTGCGCGAATTCTGCGCGGGGGCCATGCCGCACTCCATTGCACTTTCGATATAGGCCGGAGATATAGGCGGGGCGCGTGCCGCTGGAAGCTCCCCCTGCCGTCGGGTACCGTCTGGGCGACCCGACCGCGTCGCTCAGCGGGCGCGCTGGGACCTGGACACCACTTCGGGCACGAAACCTGCACGCGTCGCCCCCGAAAACACCCGTCGACTCGGGCCCGGGACGGGAGCCATGTCCGAGCATTCGAACCATGCGTAGTCTCGAGCGATACCGCGATCTGATCGCGCAGGCGGAAGTCATCGCCGCCGCCCATCCGCGCCGGTACAAACTGCAGCTGGCCCTGTTCGCGGCGCTGGGCGTCGGATACGTCGTGCTGCTGGCGCTGCTCGCCGCCATATGCGCAGCGTTCGTGATCGGCCTGATCGTGGTCTCCAAGAGCATTCTGTTGATCAAGCTCGCGCTGCTGCCTCTGGGCCTCGCCTATTTCCTGGTGCGCACCCTGTGGTTCCGCCTGCCTCCGCCGCAGGGACGGCGCGTGAGCGCGGCCGAAGTTCCTGCGCTGTTCGCGGAGATCGAGCACGTGCGCCGCAGCGTGCAGGCCAAGCCCGTCCACGACGTGCTGCTCACGCCCAATTTCAACGCCGCCGTCGTGCAGACCCCGCGGCTCGGCATGCTGGGCTGGCCGAAACGCTATCTCGTCATCGGGCTGCCCTTACTCGCCAGCCTGCCGCCGTACCAATTCCGCTCGGTCCTGGCGCACGAGTTCGCCCACCTGGCTCAGAACCATGCCAGCTTCGCAAACTGGATCTACCGCATCCGCGAGAGCTGGTACCGGATGCTTGAAGTCCTGGAGCGCCGGCGCAGCATGCTGATCGGCTGGTTGATCCGCTTCTTCCGCTGGTATGCGCCGTACTTCAACGCCTACAGCTTCGTGCTGGCGCGCGCGAACGAGTACGAAGCGGACCGCGAGAGTGCGCGGGTGACCAGCCGCGTCGACGCCGCAGACGCACTCGCCGCGGTGTATGCCAAGAGCGAGCACGTCGAGTCGCGTTTTTGGACCGAATTCTACGGGCGTGCAGAGACTCAACCGGAGCCGCCGCCGCAACCCTTTTCGGACTACGTCACCGCGTTGCGCAGCGTACCCGCCGAGCAGGCGGCTGCGGCACTCGCCGACGCGCTGGCCCGCGAGACCGGACTCAGCGATACCCATCCTTCGCTGAAGGACCGCCTCGCGGCCCTGGGCGTGACACCGAGCGTTCCGCTCAGCTTCCAGTTGTCGGCCGCACACACCTTGTTGCGGGACATGCGCCCGGTGCTGATGCAAGAGTTCAACCAAGTCTGGCGCGAGTCGATCGCCGAACCCTGGCAAGAGCGGCACCAGTTCCTGGTGGAGACGAGGGAGAAGCTCGGCGCCTACGAAGCGGCAAGCGACGAACGCGACTTGAGCGAGGAGGAGCACTGGGATTACGCCTGCGCCGTCGAGGTCCTGCGCGGCGGCCGGGCGGCGCTGCCGGTGCTGGACGCACTCTTGGCGCGCGCGCCCGGTCACGCCGCCGCTTACTATGCGCGCGGACGCATCTTGCTCGACGAGGGCGAGGAGCGCGGGGTAGCCGATCTGGAGAAGGCGATGCAACTCGACGAATCGGCGCGCGAGCCCGGCTCGCAGTTGCTTTACAGCTATTTCTACTCGCGCAACCAACTCTCCCGCTGCGACAAGTACCGCACCATGCTATCGCAGGCGGCTCACGAGCGGCGGCTGGCCGCCGCCGAGCGCAGCCAGCTCAAGCGCAACGACCTGCTGCTCGCGCACGGCCTGCCGCCCGCAGGGCTGCTGGCATGGCGCACCGTTCTCTTCAGCCAAAAGGGCCTGAAGCGTGCCTGGCTCGCGCGCAAGCACGTGCGCCATCTGCAGGCGGTACCGGCTTACCTCCTGGTGATCGAGTTCAGCGCGCTCAAGTGGGTGAGCGGTTCCACGCTTCAAGGGGTGGCCAACGCCCTGCCCGAGGGCGTGAGCTGCCTGGTGCTGAACAAGGCCGCCCATCGCAGTGCCGGCCGCCAGATCAGCCGGATCGAGGGCTCTCTCATCTTCACGCGTAGCCCTCAACGCTGACGCCGAGGCGCTCCGCGCTTCTCGGGTCAACGCCGCAGCGGCCGAAAGAACTCGCTTATCTCCCGCGCCAGCGCCTCGGGCTGCTCCAGCGCGGCAAAGTGGCCGCCCTTGTTCATCTTGGTCCAACGCTGGATGTTGTAGACCTTTTCCGCAATCGACCGCGGCGGGCGCAGGATCTCGGCGGGAAATTCCACGTAGCCGGTCGGAACCGTGATGCGCGCACCCTCGGGTATGGGCCAGGGGCCGTGCATGCGCGCGTAGTAGGGCCAGAACGACGAACCGATCGCGCCGGTCGCCCAATACAGGGTGATGTTGGTCAGCAGTTCGTCCTTGGTGAAGGCGTTCTCCGGATTGCCCGCGCAGTCGCTCCAGGCCCGGAACTTCTCGGTGATCCAGGCGGCCAGCCCCGCGGGCGAGTCGCTCAGCGCGAACGCGAGCGTCTGCGGCTTTGTGCCCTGGATCCACTGATACCCCGACTCCTCTTTGAGCCAGTGCTGGAGCTGATCCACGAATATCTTTTCGTCGGGGCTCGGGTTGGCGGGCATCGCGAGATCGCGGCGCACGGCGAGCAGGTTGAGGTGGATGCCGTACAGGCGATCGGCATGCATCAAGCCCAGCCGCGAGGTCACGAATGCGCCCCAATCGCCCCCTTGCGCGGCGAAGCGCGGGTACCCCAGGATGGTCATCAGCTCGGCGAATGCGTCGGCGATCTGTTCCACGCCGAGCCGCGGCTGTCCGGGACGGAAGGAGAAGGCGTAGCCGGGCAGCGAAGGGGCAATCACGCTGAAGGCGTCAGCGGCGTCTCCGCCGAAGCGCACCGGGTCGGTGAGCAGGGGAATGATCTTGTGGAACTCGAACACCGAGCCGGGCCAGCCATGCGAGAGCAGCAGAGGGATGGGGTTCGGCCCTTTGCCCGGCTCGTGGATGAAGTGCAGGTCGATGCCCCCGACGGGGACGGTGAACTGGGGCAAGCGGTTGAGCTTCGCTTCCTGCGCGCGCCAGTCGAACCGCGCACGCCAATAGTCCACCAGCGGCTTCATGTACTCGACGCTGGTGCCGGTGCTCCACGGCGCAAGCGGGGGCTCGTCGGGCCAGCGCACGCGAGTCAGGCGCTCGCGCAAGTCCGCGAGGACGTCGTCGGGGACGTGGATCTTGAAAGGCTTCGGGGTGATGGTCGCGTTTGTCATCGGTTTTTGTCCGGGTGTAACAATATGGTGTGGATTGGTGTGGATGGACAAACTGCTGGGGAAGAAACGTTGCAGGCCGCCAGGTGCCTAAGGGTTAGTGGCCGCGCCGGCCAGCGGCTGACCATGCGAACTTTCCGATCCGCCCCATGAACCTTGCTCGACTCGGTGCTGCTCTTTTCGCCCTCTCGGCGCTTGCAAGCCCAGCCGCGCTCCACAGCGCGAGCCAACCGTTGCCCATTGCCCAGGTCATCAACCTCAGCAAATCGGGGACATCGCCAGAGCTGGTTATCCAGCGCATCAAGACCTCGCGCACCACCTTCGCCCTGCGGGGTTCGGATTTTGCCAAGCTGAAGGCAGCGGGCGTGCCCGATCCGGTGCTGGATTATCTGCAGCAGTCTTTCGTCGACGATCTGGACATGCTGACGCGCTACTGGATGCTCGGCGACAATCTCGGCGGGTGCAGCTTCTGTTATCCCCAGCCCGTGGATCTCAGCACCATGCAGTCGGGCTACGCCCACGTCAAGGCGACACCGCCCGGGCGCTATGCCGCAGGCAAACCGCCGGGGACACCAGACTGGGTCCCGTACCCACCTTCCGGGCCCACCGGGGCGCGCCTGTCCGTGAGTCAGATCGTAGATATGGCCAGGCGCGGGATGTCGGAAGCCAAGCTTGTCCAGCGCATCCGCACCGCACAGCTAACCGATGTAATCGGCGTCGGCGGGCTGACGGCGATCCGCAGCCACCCGGCGGCCGGCCTCGGGGGCGCCGAATTCGCCAGACTCAAAGAGCAGGGTGTCCCCAATCGCGCACTGGACGCGCTGCAGGGCCGATTCTTGGCGGCATTCATCGAGGCGGAGCGGCTGCGCTATCAAAACCTGGGAAAGGGGCCGATGCGCTGAGCCGCACCTGACACGACGGCTACGTATCGCTTGCCGCTGACCGCGTGCTGATCACGCCGACGACGATGGAACTCCTCGCTTGTGTGACACATCACGCCTCCCGCTAGCGCTGCCGAACTGTCCGGTACTGCGTATCGAGTTGCTGGATGCGTCCGGCGAATTGACCATAGGTCAGTTCTCCCTCATGCAGCTGCACAATGGCCATTGTGACGAGCTGACGGGTACGCACCAGCTGCGGCGAGGGCGGCCCTCGCTGCTCTAGCTGATACTGCTGAGCGCGCTCCCGTACCGATTCCCATACCTTGATGGCCCGCTTCTCTTCTTGGGTGGGCCGGTCCTCATTAGACAGCAATGATGGGGTGACCGCGCCCGCACGCAGGAGCAGGGGCACCTTGCCGCGAATCGGGTCCAGGCGCGGGTCGGAGAAGAGGTGCTCGATATAGCTGTCTGCGGCATCTGTCTGCGGCCGTTGCGCAGTCTGCGGAGGTTGGGTTTGCGCGGGGTGCGTCTGCTGCTGCATTTGGTAGGACGGAACGGCAGCGCACCCGGCGACTGCTACCGATGCGCAGAGCAGCGTGCCCCAGGTATAGCTTTTCATCGGGGTCTCCAGTTCTAGCGTCTCAGGTCACCGATTATCTGTCCCGAGACGGACTTTCTCGAATGCACACACAGAGCCTACCACTGCTTTCGCCCATGCGCAGCGCGGAATCTGGGAGAAGAGCTACGGTCGTCTCGCAGGCTAGCGTTGGCTCAACGACGGCGATCCTACGAGACTCGGAGGTCACATAGCGTATCTGCGCATGAACCGCCGGTCGATCCGGTCCTTCCAGCGCCAGACCCAGCCGCCTTCCGCGTGCAGCGGCCCCCAAGAGACGATCGCGTTGCGGTCGCCGGTGGTGATGAGCTGCAGCGCCACAGCTTGCGGTTCGAACACACGCGGCGTGTCGCCTCGAACGGCCGCGCGCAGGTTGCGGGCCAGCGGCGGCCCTTGGCGCACCGCGTAGACGCCCGACTTCGGGCGCGGGTGATGGACCATGGTCGCGATGTCGCCGGCGCCGAAGACATCGGGATGAGATAGCGAGCGCAGACTATCGTCGATCAGCATGAAGCCCTGGTCATCGGTCCGAAGGCCGCTGTCGCCCAGCCAGCGCGGAGCCGCCGGGCCGGTGGCCCAGACCACGCGGTCTGCCGGCATTGCGCGGCCGCCATCGAGAACCAGGTTGCGCTCGTCCATTCCCGTGACGCGGCTGCCAGTCGTGATTGCCACGCCGCGGGCGCGCAGGACCCGCTCCAAGCGCCGGCGCACGCCGGCGTTGTGGTCCGGCAAGATGTCCGAGGTGAACGTGATCACTCCGAACTTCACCCGGCTGTGCGGCATTCTCTGTTCCAGGCGATGCTGCATGGAAAGGCACAGCTCTACTCCGGCGGCGCCTGCACCCACGACCACCAGTTTCAGATCCCGATCTGCCGCCTCGTGCAGCAGCCCGTCCCAAGCGGAGAGAAACCGCTGCACGGGCTTGACCGGCATCCCACGCCGATCCGAGTCGGGGACGGCCGGCGTATTCGCCGCGGAGCCGACGTCGACCGACACGATGTCGTACGGGACCTCGGCCGCGTCGGCACAACGCACCAGTTTGCGCTCCAGGTCCAACCCGATCGCGATGTCGCGGAGCAGCCGCGCCTTTGCGAACCGGGCGAGCACTTCCAGATCGATGAAGCAGGCCCGCCATCCGTAATGCCCGGCGACGAGCCCGGGCAGCATGCCAGAATACACGGTGTGGCGGCTGGTGTTGATCAGCGTGATCTCCACACCCGGTTCTCGCTGCAACCCGAAGCGCCGCAGCACCTCGACGTGCGCGTGCCCGCCGCCGACCAGCACCAACCGCTTCACGAGACGAAGGCGTCGCCGGCCAGTGGAGCGAGCATCGGATCCGCGAGCAGCCGGTCGAGGTCGCCGGGCCGGTCGACGTCCCAGCGGGTAGGCAGCTCATGCCAGCGCCAGCCGAGCGCCGAGAGACGCAGGCGCGTCTGCGCGAGCACCCGATCGGTCCCCCAGCTCACGCCCGCGAACAGCCGCGGGTCAGAGCGTCGCAGCGCAAACAAGTGATAGCCCCCGTCCTCCGCCGGTCCGAGGACCGCGTCGCAGCCGCACGCGAGCGCTTCTCGCGCTTGCGTCAGATCGTGCGCCGTGCGCGCGGGACAATCGGTGCCGATGAGGATCGCACCGCCGGCACGCTCGAGAACGACGCGAAACGCGTCGGCCATGCGCCGACCCAGGTCGCCATCGATCTGGCTCCGAAGCTCGAGTGCGGGCCCCGACGCAAGCGCCTGGAAAAACGGGTGCGATGCCGAGGGCGCGCACCACAGTCCGACGGGCCCCGCGCCGGAAGCCAACGCGGTCTGGACCGCGTGCTGGACCAGCCGGGCGTGCAGCCGCGCGGCCCCATCGGCTCCGAGGCGCGCAATCAGCCGGGTCTTGGCTTGCCCAGGCTCGGGGGCTTTGGCGAAGACGGCGATCCGACAGGATTCAAGTGTTGCGGCCGTCATAGATGCGCGCCAAGCGCACGGGCGAAGCGCCGACGAAGTAGCGCAGCCGCAGCCACCACATGAGCACGATGGTGCGCACGACCCCGCCGCGCTCCCACCGGCGCGCGGAGGTGTGAACCGGCGTCGCCACGCGCAGGGGCGGCGACACGCGCCGAAGGTTGCGCGACAGCGCGATGTCTTCCATCAACGCGATGGCTGGAAAGCCGCCCCGCTCCAGAAACACATCGCGTAACACGAAGATCGCCTGATCGCCGGTGCAGATGCCGGTCAACCGGGAGCGCAGGTTCATGAGCACAGCCACCAGCCGCAGCAGCCGGTGCCTGCCGTCGATGCGCACGTCGAAGCGCCCCCACACGCGCCTTGTCCGCGCCAGCTCGTCGAGCACGATTTGGGCGGCTCGCTCGGGAAGCCGGGTGTCGGCGTGCAGGAACAACAGCACGTCGCCACCCGCCGCTTGCGCGCCGGCGTTCATCTGGTTTGCGCGCCCGCGCTCCGCGCTGAGCACGCGGTCGGCCAGCGGCGCCGCCAGGCGCGCGCTGCCATCGGTGCTGCCGCCGTCCACGACGATCACCTCGTGCCCGCCCCCGCGCAGCGGCCGCAATGCGCGCAGCGCCTGCTCGAGGCCCTGCGCCTCATTGAGCACCGGCACCACGATGGAGACGTGTTTCACGTCAACTCCGCTTGGTTAGTCCTGGACGCTGAGACATCTCGAGATCACCCCCGGACCCACGCATGATAGCGCTCGAGCCAGCGCAGCACATGTTGCGGCGCATGCGCCCGCTTCCAGTTGCCCGCGGCGTACTTGTTCGCCTCGGACAGGGTGGGATAGATGTGGATGGTGCCGAGGATCTTGTTCAACCCGATGCCGTGCTTCATCGCCGTGATGAACTCGACGATGAGCTCTCCGGCGTGCGCGCCGACGATCGTCGCGCCAAGGATGCGGTCCTTGCCCGGCACGGTGAGCACTTTCACCAGCCCGTGCGCCTCCGCGTCGGCAATGGCGCGGTCCAGCTCGTCGATGCCGTAAGTCGTGACCTCGCACGCGATCCCCTTCGCCTTCGCTTCACTCTCGTTGAGCCCCACGCGCGCCACCTCGGGGTCGGTGAACGTGGCCCACGGGATCACCGAGTAGTCGGCGCGGAATTTGCGGAACCGCCCGAATAGCGCGTTGACGCAGGCATACCAGGCCTGATGCGAACCGGTATGGGTAAACTGGTAAGGTCCCGCCACATCACCGCAAGCGAAGATATTGGGATAGAGCGTCTGCAAATAGTCGTTGGTCTGAACAGTGCGCTGCTGGGTCGTGCCGATGCCAAGGTCCTCCAGTCCGTACCCGGCGGTGTTCGCCACGCGCCCCACGGCGCACAGCAGCAGATCGAAGGCGATGCGCACTTCGCCGCGCTCCCGCTCGGCGATCAGCAGCTTCTCACCGTTCTCGACCACGAAGCCCTTCGCCTTGTGCCCGCTGAGCACGTCGATCCCCTCCTCCGCGAAGCGGCGCGCGATGATCTCCGAGATTTCCGGGTCTTCGCGGATCAGGAGCCGCGGCAGCATCTCCACCTGGGTGACCTGCGAGCCGAAGCGGGCGAAGCATTGCGCCAGCTCGCACCCGATGGGCCCGCCGCCCAAGACGAGCAGCCGCTTGGGCAGCTCGCGTAACCCCCACAGCGTGTCGGAAGTGACGTAGCCGACGTCCTCGATGCCGGGGATGGGCGGTACGACCGGCCGAGCGCCGGCGGCGATGATCACCGCGCGGGTGGTCAACGTGCGCCGGCCTTCGGCCGTAGTGACGTCCACCGACCAGGGCGAGGTGATCCGCGCTTCGCCGTGAATGCAATCGACACCCAGGGCCGAGTAGCGCTCCGCCGAGTCGTGCGGTTCGACGGTCCGTATCACGCGCTGCACCCGCTCCATGACGTCGGCGAAGTCGAAATCCGCACTGGCCGTGCGGATGCCCAGGCGCTGGGAGCGCCGGATGTCGGCCAGCAACCGGGCCGAGCGAATCAGCGCCTTGGACGGCACGCAGCCGGTGTTCAAGCAATCGCCGCCCATCCGGTGTTTCTCCACGAGGGTGACTTTGGCCTTGACCGCGGCCGCGATGTAAGCCGCCACCAAGCCTGTGGAGCCGGCGCCGATCACCACCAGGTTGCAGTCGAACCTGCGTGGCTTCGGCCAGCGCGCATACGAGCGTCGCGCCCTGTGCAGCTCCACGATCTTTTTCGCCGCGAGTGGGAACAGGCCGAGCAACGCAAACGAGATGAGCAGCCCCGGCGACAGGATGCCCTTGAGCGAATCGACACCGGCGAGCTGCGTCCCGGCGTTCACGTAGAC
>DATJVW010000239.1:0-6146 GCA_035501675.1 Burkholderiales bacterium | reverse complement strand
AATGCACCACTTCGCTCATAGTTACGTCGTGGGGGATGTTGCTTTGATCTAGGTCAAACTCCGGCCGTGGCGGCGAAATGTGCCTCGATCTCGTCGCGAGCTCTCGAAGTAGCGGCCGCGGGCGGTATGGGCCGCTGGGGCGAGGCACTGCTCCACGTACTAGAAAGTATAGGCCTGACCCCGGATCTCATCCGGATCTAACCGCGCGACCTGGCCTGATGGCGGCCGGCTTCTGGTACATCGCGAACATCGAGTAATCGCGAGTGCTATGATTCGCTGCAACCCGTCATGGCTCTCGCCCGGTCTCATCCGCGGAACCGTCGGTTCCGTGGCTGTGCCGCATCTCGCTGCTGATCGAGCCTGTCACCACACTCTACGAGCGAGCATTGCCTGATCTGCTGGTAAGACTCTACGAACTGCCGGATGTGGGCTCGAACACGCCATTGCCCGACGGAGTCCATATCCGCACGGCCATGGCGTACGAGAAGCATGCGGTGGTGGACTGGGTCCGAGAACACTTCGGCCCGGCCTGGGCGAGCGAGTGCGATGTCGCGTTCGCGAACCGGCCGATCTCTTGCCATATCGCGACGCTGGATGGCGCGCTCTTGGGCTTTGCCTGCTACGACAGCACTTGCCGCGGCTTCTTCGGGCCGATCGGACTAATCGAGGCTATGCGCGGTCACGGCATCGGGCGCGCGCTGCTGCTGTCCTGTCTCCACGCCATGGCCGCGGCCGGCTATGCGTATGCGGTTGTGGGCGGTGTCCAGGACGTGGAGTACTATGCGCGGACCGTTGGCGCGGTCGAGATCCAGGGCTCCGTGCCGGGAATCTACCGCGACCGGCTGAAGACCAGGGCGCCGTGATGCGAGGCGAGGCAAGCAACCTCGTCGGTTGTGGTCCAGCTCCTTCGCACAGATTGCGGGAGGTCGCCTCGTCGACCCGGCGTTGACCGAGCCAAGCCCGCCGTTGCACAATTTCCGGGTACGCGAGGGGAGGGCTCATGACCGACATACCGCAATGGGACGTCGCGGGCAACTGGTTCGATGTGTGCAAGTGCAACATCCCGTGTCCGTGTACGTTTGCGCAGGCGCCGACGTACGGGGACTGCGAAGGGATCCTCGCCTATCACGTCACCCAAGGTCACTTCGGCGACGTCCGGCTCGACGGACTGAACCTGATCCTGATCGGCGCGTTCGAGGGCGACCTCTGGGCCGGTAAGGCGAAGAACGTCAAGTTCGCGATCTTCATGGACATGCGGGCGGACGAGCGGCAGCGCGCGGCGCTGCAGACGATCTTCAGCGGGCAGGGCGGCGGTGTTCCGGGGCAACTCTTCGGGATCTGGGGTCGTCCCGAGGTGGTCGGCTTCGAGGTGGCTCCGATCGAGTTCGAGGTCGCGGAGGATCTCGCCCACTGGCGCGCTTCGGTTCCGGGCAAGCTGACTGCGGCAGCGCAGGCGCTGTCCGGTCCCACTTCGCGCCCGGGAGACCGCGTGCAGTTGCACAACCCGCCCGGTAGTGAGGTCGGTCCCGGCGCGGTCGCGACGTGGGGACGGGCGACGGCGGATCGAGCCAACGCGTTCGGCTTCAACTTCGACTGGGCCGGACGGTCCAGCAAGCACATCGCGTTCGACTGGAGCGGCCCGGCTTGAATTCACCCGCCCGCTATTCCTTGTAGCTCGGATCCATCCGATCGAGCTTGCGGAGCAGTGCGGGCCATTCCATCACGCCGTACGGGCGTCGCGTCTGCGGCTGGTAGTTCACGTAAGTTTCCTGCAGGACCTGCTCGGGGACAGGCCGTAGCTTGGCTCCGGTTGCCATCGCCGCGAGCTGCGAGCGCGCGGTCAGCTCGAGGCGGTGCATCCAGTTGAATGCTTCGCCGATGGTTTTTCCCACCGTGAGCAGGCCGTGGTTGCGCAGGATCAGCGCCTCGCCATCGCCGAGATCGCGCAGCAGCGACGCTTCTTCCTTCTTGTCGAGCACAACCCCTTCGTAATTGTGGTACCCGATTTTGAGGAACCGCATCGAGGTCTGGGTAATGGGCAGGACGCCGCAATCGAGCGCGGACAAGGCCATCCCCGCCCACGTATGGGTGTGGATCACGCAGGCGACGTCATGGCGCGCACGATGGATCGCGCCGTGGATCACATACCCCGCCTGGTTGATGCCATAGTTCAGGTCTCCAAAGTCCGGCTTGCCGAGAATGTTTCCGTCCACATCGATCTTGATGAGGCTCGACGCGGTGATTTCTTCGTAGAGCATCCCATACGCATTGATCAGGAACGCGTTGTCCTCGCCCGGCACCGCGGCCGAGATGTGATTGGCCATCATGTCCGACATGTCGTAGTGCGCGACAAGGCGGTAGCATGCGGCGAGGTCCACGCGAGCCTTCCACTCGGCCGGGGACACCCTGCCCTGCATTGAATTCAGCGTCAGATGCGCCGTCATGGTAAAACCCTCCGTTGGGACCCTCGATGAGTGCATCGTGGAGGCGATTCGACCCGGATTTCACAAGTCCCGATCGCGCGGAAATGATAGTCCTTGCGAGCGGATAGCGCGATCCGTAAGCTCCGCGTAAGCAAAGAAGGCCCGTTTTCTACCGGCCGTTTCGCGATGCCACAAGCATGTGTGGGAAGGCCGAGGTCGACGCGGCAGGTGCAGATGCGAGGGAAGAGGTACTATGACCCGCAAGCAATGCTAAATTGCAGGCATAAGGGGAGGATACCTGGATGACCACCAACGGCGCGGCAGCGGGCACGCTTTCCGACCTTGACCACCGCAAGCAGCTAAAGCGCGCGGTGATCGCGAGTACAGTCGGAACAACCATCGAGTGGTACGACTTCCTGCTCTACGGACAGGTCGCCGGCCTGGTCTTTGCCAAGCTCTACTTTCCCAAATCGGACCCTCTGGTTGGCGCTCTGCTGGCGTTTTCCACCTACGCCGTCGGCTTCATCGCCCGGCCGATCGGCGCCGCCATCTTCGGCCACTATGGCGACCGCATCGGGCGCAAGGCGGCATTGATCGCGACGCTCCTGATCAGCGGCCTGGCGACCGTGGCTGTGGGCCTGGTGCCGACCTATGAGCAGGTCGGGATCTGGGGCGGCGTCATCCTGACTGTCCTGCGCTTCATCCAGGGCATCGGGGTCGGCGGCGAATGGGGCGGTTCGGCCCTGTTGTCGATGGAGTGGGCGAAAACGAACCAGCATCGAGGCTTCATCGTGGCGTGGCCACAGGTCGGCGGGCCGGGTGGGTTGTTCCTGGCGACCCTCGCGGTGCTGGCGTTCAGCGCGATCTCCGGCGACCAGTTCCTCACGTGGGGCTGGCGCATCCCGTTTTTGCTCAGCATCGTCATGGTCGCGATCGGGCTGTATATCCGGCTCGGCATCCTCGAGACGCCGACCTTCAAGCGGCTGGTCGCGGAAAACCAGATCGAACGTGCACCGACCCTCGAAGTCGTCAAACGCCAACCGAAGCAGATCATCCTGTCGGCGCTCGCCCGGATGGCGGAACAGGCGCCCGCTTACATCTATTTTTCATTCATCTTCGTCTACGGCAGGGACTTCCTGCACTTCTCGCGCGATTTTCTTCTGAGCGCCGTGCTGGTGGCCGCCGCCATAGACACGATCGGGATTCCGATTTTCGGGCATCTTTCGGATCGCATCGGCCGCAAGCGCATGTATCTGATCGGAGCGGTTGTGACGGGTGCGTATGCCTTGATCTACTTTCCGCTGCTGAACACGGGCGTGCCGACCCTGGTCTTCCTCGCCATCGTACTGTCCCTGATTCCGCACTCCATGATGTACGGCCCGCAGGGCGCGTTGATCGCGGAATGCTTCACTCCCAGGCTGCGCTACAGCGGCGCTTCGCTCGGCTACCAGCTCGCCTCGATCGTCGCCGGTGGACCCGCCCCGCTCATCGCGACAGCGCTGCTCGCGGCGTTTGGCTCCGGCTATCCGATCGGCGGCTACATCTTCCTGTGCGCCGTCGTCAGCATCGTCGCCACCTCCTTCCTTCCGGATTACACCAATCGCGACATCTCGGAGGAGCACAGCAAACGGCAACGGGCTGTCGCGTCGGCCGGATAAAGCCTACGCCATTCGAGTGGAGTGCCGGGCGGCAACCCGCCTCATCGTGACCGGGGTGGCCAGTCCGCCTGCGCTGACACAGGCGCCGCCACATATCTCACTTCGCAGATTGTCTCGCGCGCCTCGGCTAATCCTCCGTCTATGCACTTTTCGCGATATACGGCAGGTCGATCCGTGGCCCGACCAAGCTTGCGAGATTTCTACGAACGCCTCACCAGCACCCGATCTCTCTTAGCTTCGGCCTCAAGCCGTCTGTCGCTTGTGGTACCATCCCGTCGGATGGTATAGGGATGGCTGACAGATGGCTAAACTTCGATTAGTAGAGGCGCGGCGCAAAGAACCCGACTCGGAAAAAATCACGATCAATCTCGGGTATGTCGATCTTGGACAGATCGATTTGCTGGTGCAGGAAGGGTTCTATTCAAATCGCACGGACTTCATTCGAACGGCAATTCGCGGTCAGCTTGGCACCCACGGCGACGTCCTGAAGCAGACCGTAGCGCGGCGTTCGCTGGTGCTTGGTTTGCAGCGGTACACCCGCCAGGATCTCGAGAACCTGCGGGTGGCCGGAGAGCAGTTGCACATTCAGGTACTTGGCCTGGCGACGATCGACGACGACGTGCCGGCGCAACTCGCCGCGCAAACCATCGCCTCCATCGTCGTCCTCGGCGCTCTGCGCGCGAGTCCCAAAGTGAAGGCTGCCTTGACCGACCGTATCCGCTAGCCGCCTATCTACTCTTACGAGGGGACAGCATGGCTATGAACAGGGGAATACCCATCGGCCTCATCGAGGCAACTCAGCTCACGCGTGCGGGACGTCTTCTTGAAGCCACAGCTCTCATTCAACGCATCCTTCGGCAAAACTCCCCATCGGCCGAAGGCGCCGATCGCCACGCCTCGGATCTTGATGGCCGCGCCCATAACGAAGCTATCGACGTCGAATTCTTAGAGAGCCCGTCGCCCGCGAACCGTGGTCTGATTCCCCTCCAAAAGGCGACGGGCGATGACATATCCCAGCGCTCCGAGCTCAGCAGTTTTGTGCGTGGCTGGCGTGACCGCGATTCCGTAGCAGCCGTGCCGCGTCCCCAAACTACGGTCGTGGACGGGCAACAGGGACAGTTCGTCATCGGCTCCTATTCCAACCAAGCCGGCACACGCCCCTACAAGCTCTACATCCCCACAAGCTACGCGGGACAACCGTTACCCATCGTTGTGATGTTGCACGGTTGTGCGCAAACGCCCGACGACTTTGCAAACGGCACCCGCATGAACGCCCTCGCCGAGGAGCGGCAGTGCCTTGTTCTGTATCCCGAGCAGACCCGCGCCGCCAACCATTCGCGGTGCTGGAACTGGTTTAAGCGCGGTGACCAGCGTCGAGGCCAAGGCGAGCCGGCAATCCTCGCCGGCATGACGCACGAAGTCATGAATCGCTACCGTATCGACCCAGGTAAGGTCTATGTGGCTGGATTGTCAGCGGGCGGCGCGATGGCTGCCGTCATGAGCACGCTCTACCCTGAGCTTTACGCGGCCGTCGGCATCCACTCGGGTCTCGCCTGCGGAAGCGCACACGATCTTCCGTCCGCGTTCGCCGCCATGCGAGGAATACCGGCATCGATGGCTGGCCGCAATACGGACTCAACGCCTCTACGACCTGTAGTCCCGAGTATCGTGTTTCACGGTGATCGGGATAAGACCGTGCATCCTCGAAACAGCGAGCAGGTCATCTCGCAATCGGTGGAGCAACACGGCGCATCGAGCGCCGATGCCTCGACAGAACGTGGCCAAGTGCCTGGCGGTCACGCATATACCCGCACGGTTCACCGCGATTCCACGGGACGCGTAGTTCTGGAACACTGGCTTGTGCACGGAGGCGGTCACGCGTGGTTTGGCGGGAGCCCGCGCGGCTCGTACGTTGATCCGAAGGGGCCGGATGCCGCGCGCGAGATGATTCGCTTTTTCTATCAGAACACCATTGAGCAGCGATCCTAAGGCTGCTTTACCGGTGAGGTGAATGTCGGCAACGGGTCGATAGAGTTGCCTTCGGCCCGAACTGAGACTTCAGCGA
>DATJVW010000238.1:0-2637 GCA_035501675.1 Burkholderiales bacterium | reverse complement strand
GCCCATGAACAGCATCGGGATGGAGGGGGCGAGCAGCAGGATCGCCGTCATCGCGCGCAGCGGTTTCGGTTGCGCGGAGCGCGCGATGCGATCGCCGAACGCGCGGTTGCCCACCTGATCGTGGTTCTGCAGGAAAGTGACGAATGCCGTGGGCCGCAGATGTCCGCTCGGCTCACCGCGCCGGCGGCCGCCGCGATGCAGCGAAGGCTGGCCCTGATAGGCGAACCCCTCCGAGAGCGTGCGCGCGAGATGGCCGAGAGGATCGTCCGCGTAGTCGCGATAGTAGCCGTCGCGTTCGCCGGTGAGCAGTACGTGCATCGCATGATGCGCGTCGTCGTCCCACTGGGCGTCGTAGCGTCCGGGTTCGCCGGGCTGCGTGCCGAGGTGATGCGCCGCGTTGTCGTCGTTTTCCAGCACCAGATGCACATAGCGCGCGGCGCCGGGCCCGGCTCGCACCGCTTGGGCGATCTCGGTGAGGATGTGCAGCGGGGAGTTGTCCAGGATCTGGTCCACCGCATCGAAGCGCATGCCATCCAGGTGGTACTCCTCCAGCCAGTACAGCGCGTTGTGCACGAAGAAATCGCGCACGACGCGGCTGTCGCGGCCGTCGAAATTGATCGCCGCTCCCCACGGCGTGTGATGGCGCTCGGTGAAGAACTGCGGCGCGTACAGATGCAGATAGTTGCCGTCCGGACCGAAGTGGTTGTACACCACATCGAGCATCACCATCAGCCCGCGGCCGTGAGCGGCCTCGACCAGGCGCTTGAAATCCACGGGTGTGCCGTATCGGGAGTCGGGCGCGAACTGAAGCACGCCGTCGTAGCCCCAGTTGCGCCGCCCGGGAAAATCCGCCACCGGCATCAGCTCGATCGCCGTGACGCCGAGGTCGCGGAGATGGTCCAGGCGAGCTTCGACCCCGGCGAAGGTGCCCTCCAGACTGAAGCTGCCCACGTGCAGCTCGTAGACCACTGCCTCCTCCCACGGACGCCCGCGCCATTCGCCGTCGCCCCACTCGAAGGCAAGCGGATCCACGATCAGGCTCGGGCCGTGCACATCCTGCGGATTGGAGCGCGAAGCAGGGTCGGGCACGCGCAGACCGTTCTCCAGCAGGTAGCGGTAGCGCATCCCGGCCCGAGCGTGTGGCAGGTCGAGCTGGAACCAGCCCCCGCCAAGCGCGTTCATCGCGAACTCGCCGGCCTCGTCGGGGCCCTCCAGCACCAGGCGCATTGCGCCGGCGCCGGGCGCCCACAACCGGAACCGGGCTCCGCCGTGCGACAGCGGCTCGCACCCGAAAGGCATCCGGTGCATCCGTCTCATTGCGGGGCGATCTCGGTGAACAATGCCAGCGAGCGTCCGTGCAGCTCGTAGCGCACGCTCTGCGCGAAGCGCCCATCCATCGCCAGGCCCTGCTCGTAGGCGGTGTCGAGCAGAACCTGCCAGGTCGCACCGGGGCGAATTTGCGGCAGCGTGAACGGGATCGTCTCGTGATGAGCGTTGAGCAGCAGCAGAAAGCTGTCGTCCTCCGCGGGCTTGCCCCGCCGGTCGGTCTCCTCGAGCGCATCGCCGGCAAGGTAGACGCCCAGCGAGCGGGCGAAGTCCTGAGCCCATTCGGTATCGGTCATCTCGCGCCCTTCCGGCGTCAGCCACGCGATGTCCTTGACGTCACCGCCGCGGATCGGGCGTCCCTGGAAGAATCGACGGCGCCGGAAAACCGGGTGCAGCCGGCGCAGGTGCGTCATGCGCTGGACGAAGTGCAGCAGCGCGCTCGCGTCCCCGTCCAGGGTCCAGTCCACCCACGAGATCTCGTTGTCCTGGCAGTAGGCGTTGTTGTTGCCGCTCTGCGTGCGGCCGATCTCGTCGCCGGCGAGCAGCATGGGCACCCCCTGCGACAGCAGCAGGGTCGCGATGAAGTTGCGACGCTGACGCGCCCGCAACGCGAGCACTTCCGGGTCGTCCGTAGCACCCTCGACGCCGCAGTTCCAGGACAGATTGTTGTTGTTGCCGTCGCGGTTGCCTTCCAGGTTGGCCTCGTTGTGCTTGTCGTTGTAGCTCACGAGATCGGCCAGGGTAAATCCATCGTGCGCGGTGACGAAGTTGATGCTTGCGTGCGGCTTGCGCCCGCTCGCCTCGTACAGATCGCTCGAGCCGGTGAGGCGCCGGGCGAACTCGCCGATCAGGCCGCCGTCGCCCTTCCAGTAAGCGCGGACGGTGTCGCGGTAGCGGTCGTTCCACTCGGTCCAGCCGCTCGGGAAGTTGCCGACCTGATAGCCGCCTTCGCCCAGGTCCCAGGGCTCGGCGATCAGCTTCACCTGCGACAGCACCGGGTCCTGCGTGATCACATCGAAGAACGCACCCAGGCGGTCCACTTCGTGCAGCTCTCGCGCCAGCGTGGCGGCCAAGTCGAAGCGGAAGCCGTCCACGTGCATTTCCTGCACCCAATACCGCAGGCTGTCCATGATCAACTGCAGGACGCGCGGGTGCTGCATGTTGAGGGTGTTGCCGCAGCCGGTGAAGTCCATGTAGTAGCGCGGGCCCTCCGGCGACAGCCGGTAGTAGCAGGCGTTGTCCACGCCGCGCATCGACAGGGTCGGGCCCAGCTGGTTGCCCTCGGCCGTGTGGTTGTACACCACGTCGAGG
>DATJVW010000237.1:0-2579 GCA_035501675.1 Burkholderiales bacterium | reverse complement strand
CGTGAGCACTCCCACCAGGAAGGACCTCTATCGCAAGCTCCCGTCGGTGGACGAACTGCTGCACCTGCCCGAGGTCGCGGCGCTGGCGGAGAGCGAAGGCCGCGCGGCCGTGACCGAGGCTACGCGCGAGGTGATCGAGACCCTGCGCCAGGAGATCGCCTCCGGCGGCCTCGACGCTTCGGGCGTGGAGCTGGCGGTTGGCGGGCTGGCGGCCGCGGTCGAGCGCCGATTGCGGCAGTCGCTCGCGCCTTCGCTGCGCCCAGTGATCAATGCAACGGGAGTGGTCCTGCACACGAATCTGGGACGCGCGCCGCTGGCCGAGGCCGCGCTGGAGCGCATCCGCGAAGTCGCCGGCGTGTACAGTAATCTGGAGTTCGATATCGCCTCCGGCGAGCGCGGCAAGCGCGACGTGCACGTCGAGCGGCTGACCGCGCGTCTGCTCAACCAGGAGGGCCTCAGCGGCATCTCCACGGTGGTGGTGAACAATAACGCTGCCGCGGTGCTGCTCTCGCTGAACACGCTGGCCGAGGGCGGCGAGGTGATCGTCTCGCGCGGCGAGCTGGTGGAGATCGGCGGCTCGTTCCGCATTCCCGACGTCATGGCCAAGTCGGGTGCGGTCCTGCGCGAGGTCGGCACCACCAACCGCACGCGCCTCGCCGACTACGAAAAAGCCATCACCGAGCGCACGCGCCTCCTGCTGCGTGTCCACCGCTCGAACTTCCAGATCGTGGGCTTCACCGAGCAGGCTGCGCTGGAAGATCTTGTCGCGCTGGCGCGCAAGCACAAGCTGCGCATTCTCGAAGACCTGGGTTCGGGAGCGATGATCGAGCTGCGCTCCGTCGGCGTGAGCGGCGAGCCCAGCGTGTGGGACAGCCTGCGCGCGGGCGTGGACGTCGTCACCTACAGCGGCGACAAGCTGCTGGGCGGGCCGCAGGCGGGGCTCATCAGCGGCCAGAGCGAGACCGTGGCCCGCATCCGCGCCAACCCGCTGTTCCGCGCCTTGCGCGTCGACAAGCTCACCTACGCCGCGCTCGAAGCCACGCTGCTCGCCTACGTCCGCCAGGACCACAACGCGATCCCCGCCGTGCGCATGATGCGCCTGAGCGCCGATGAAATCGGCCGCCGCGCCCGGGCGCTGGCACATACCTTGAGCGCGAATTCAAAGTTAAAAGTCGAGTTGGTCGAGGGATCTTCGGTCATTGGCGGAGGCGCCGCCCCTGGCGCAACTCTGCCGACCGTTCTTCTGGCCGTCGCCTGCCAAGGCCTCAGCGCCGACGAGCTGGCGGCGCGCCTGCGCGCCCACCAGCCTCCCATCGTCGCCCGCGTCGAACAGGGGAAGGTGCTCCTGGACCTGCGGACGGTTTTCCCCGACCAGGATACGATTGTCGCGGAAGCGCTCAGGGCGATTTCCCAATAGGCGTGTGCCGGTTCTTTGAAAGGGCGCGGGTTCCACCTGGATTATTCATCAGGGCTGGTCACACACTCGTTTCGGGCGTGGACCTTGGTCAAAGTACGCGACTTTACTTCTCGCGACACTCTGTCGTGGGACACGCGTCCGCGTCAGCGGACGCGAAGAAGGTAGCCCAGCACCAGCGTGCCCCGGAGGGGCCGCGCAGTGCTGGGTAAGCGGCGATAACAATCCGAGCCCCTTTCAGGGGCGGCACACGTTCTCGGCGGAGTAGCAGTCCCTCGATTCGCGCTTCGCCGCCAAGCTCCCTCGCGCTCTCTGGGGATGACAATGGGAGGCGCGGCGCGGCTCCTGCCCCAGAACGCCAACACCGGACGTTCCGGGGACCCCGTAAAAGCCGTGCCCCTTCAAGGCAGATTGCACCATAATGGTGGTTGCAAAGCGAGTGGTAAGACGCGTCCGGCGCAGCGTGACCCTGCCTCCCGAGGTCGCCAAACAAGTAGATGCGATGGCCAAGAAGCGCCGTCTCAGCGATAACCATGTTCGTGGAGCTCATCGAGCAAGGGATCGAGGCCCGTAAGCAGAGAGAGAAGGATTTCTTTGAGCTGGCCGAACGCTTCCGGGCGGAGAAGGATCCTGAGCAGGTAAAGCGGCTGGGTGACGAGTTGGGACGCATGGTGTTCGGCAGCCAACGCGACGGCAGCGCGGTTTGACAGCCCTGCCCCCGCCCAGTAACCTTCTAATACCGGGGTGAAGCGGGCGTTCCCCAACCGTCATCTAATCGGCTGTGAATTATTGGCGACAACTCGTGCGGCTGGCTGCCGCAATGCAGCTCTTACCCGCGCTCGAAAGCGGAGAAAGTGAGACGCTGGTCGGCGGGCAGGCGGTGCTGGAGGGCGTGATGATGCGCTCGCCGCATGCCTGGGGGATCGCCGTCCGCAAGCCCTCGGGCGAGGTAGCGACGCATTCCGAGCCCATCGAGCGGCCATCGGAAAAACGCAAGTGGTGGGCCTGGCCGGTCATGCGCGGCTTGGCGACGCTGGGACAAGCGATGTCGCTCGGCTTCCGCGCGCTGCGCTACTCGGCCAACGTTGCACTCGACGCCGTCCCGCGCGAAGAGCAGGAGAAGAAAGTCGAGATCAGCGGCTGGGTAATGGCGGTGAACGTCCTG
>DATJVW010000236.1:0-2384 GCA_035501675.1 Burkholderiales bacterium | reverse complement strand
ACCCCGAGCGCCATCGCCTCCAGCAAGACCAGCCCCTGCGTCTCGGTATGCGATGCGAAGACGAAGACATCGCCTGCGCGGTAGCAATCAGCCAGCGTGTGGCTGCGGTCCTGGTAGCCGACGAACAGCACGCTGTCCCCTAGACCGAGGCTGCTCGCCGCGCGCCGCAGGTGCTTGAGCGCCGGCCCCTCGCCCGCGATCACGAGTAGAACGTCGGGAATGCGCTGCCGAACCCTGAGCAGCACGCGCAGCAGGAAGCCGATGTTCTTCTCGAATGCCACGCGCCCCACGTGCACGAGCGTGGGACGCTTGGGCGCGATTCCGTGGCGCGCGCGGAAGGCTGCACCGTCGCCCCCCGCCAGCGCGTCCGGCTCGATGCCGGTCGGAATGATCGCGATCGGCGCATCGACGCGGTAGGCACGCAACACGTCGTGCATCGCGCGAGAGGGCACGACCACCGCATCGAGATTGTTGCACTGGTTGCGCGAGAAGCGCCGCGCGAGAGCCCGCATCCAAGCCTTAGGGACAAATGGCACGTAGTGGTAAAGGTACTCCTCGAAGAACGTGTGGTACGTCTCCACCCGCGGCAGGCGCAGGTGTCTCGACAGCAGCACGCCGGCATAGTGAGCGACAAAGGGCGTCTGAATGTGGATCAGGTCGAACCGCTGGCGTCCCAGCTCGGGCAGATGCTGCAGGATCGAGCGCAGGCGCATGCGCCGGTCTTCCGGATCGAACAGCACCCGTTGCGACGGCACGCGCAGGATCTCCGCTTCATCGCTCGAAGCGACACCGTACTCGGGCGCGATCAGCACGCTCTGGTGCCCGAGCTGCGCGAGCTGACGGCGAAAGCTCTGGATGGACGTCGAGACCCCGTTGACACGGGGGAAGTACACGTCCGAGAGCATGAGGATCTTCACGGTGGCCGCGGCCCAGGGCGAAGCTCGGAGCGAAGTCTACCGACGAAGTGTGACAGTCCGCTTGCCGAGGTGCCCTGGACGGGGACCGTCAGTTCGGAGACAATCGCTGCGCCATGCCTCACGGACTCGTCCCTTTCCTCATCCACTGGGCCGTCACCACCCTGCTCCTCTGGGTGGCCAGCCACATCTTCAAGGGCATCTCCTACTCCACCCCCGCCGCGCTGTGGGTCGCTGCACTGCTGCTGGGGCTGGTCAATGCCATCGTGCGGCCGGTGCTCGTTCTGCTCACCTTGCCCCTCACCATCCTCACCCTGGGCCTGTTCCTGCTGGTCATCAACGCGTTGATGATGATGCTGGTGTCGGCGGTGGTGAAGGGGTTCGAGGTCAAGGGCTTCTGGACGGCGTTTTTCGCGAGCGTCTTCATCGCGCTGCTGAGCTTCTTCCTGGATGCCGCGCTGTGGGGCGGTGCGACCCTCACCGTCACGCAGGACGGCAAGTGGATCTGACCCCATTGGCGCTAAACGGCCAGCCGCGTCTCCAGTGACACCTTCTGAATGGTGATGGCGTTGACCGGGCATACCGCCTCGCACTGCCCGCAGCGGACGCATTTGTTCTGGTCGATCCACAGCCGGTTGTAGTAGAGCGAGTCGGTCTTTCCCTCCTCCACCCGGCTGTAGCCGGTGATCCGCCCCTCGTCGTCGCGCAGAAGCGCCGCGACTTCGACGATGCAGTCCGGGACCGGCTTGACCTTCAAGCACTCGTCGCACAGCACACACTTCGCATCGACGATCTCGAACTTGTAATGGCAGAGATAACAACGCGAGGCTTCCAGCAACGCCTGCGGTTGCTCGTAGCCGGTTTCGACCTCGTCGCTCAAAGTCCGCCGATCGAGCGGCAAGGTGCGCATCGGGTGGATCGGGATGGTGTTCATGTCAGGCGTACGCCCGGTGGTCCTGCCATCGGCGACCTTCGACTGGAAGCTCGGGCTGACTGAAACCACGTGGCGCACACGCGGCGCGCCGTTGAGGAAGCGGTCCACTTCGGCGGCGCATTGCCTGGCGTGACCGATGGCCTGGATCAGTGTGGCCGCACCCAGGGCGAAGTCCCCCGCGACAAAGACCTTGCGGTGAGCGGTGATTTGGGCGCTCCCGCTCGACAGCCACTGGTCCTTACCGACCAGCTGCCCCGCCAGCGGTGGATCGATCCATCCGCAGTCGGGGAACTGGCCGGTGGCCAGGATGGCGCTGTCGGCTTCGACCTCGAACTCGCTGTCCGGAATCGCCACCGGGAGGCGGCGTCCGTCGCGCCCCGGCTCCGCAGCGCGCGTGCGCATGAAGCGCACCGCGGTGAGCCTGCCGTTGGACCCACCAAATCCAACGGGCGCGCAGTCGTTGCTCAGCTCACCGCCCTCTTCGAGAAACTGCTCCAGCTCGCCTGGCAGCACGACCATATCACGCCGCCCGCGCC
>DATJVW010000235.1:0-3746 GCA_035501675.1 Burkholderiales bacterium | reverse complement strand
CGCATCATGCCGGTCGAGGATCAGACGCGTGACTTCGTCCTGCTCGTATGGGACGACAGGCTCGTTGAGGAATGCCTTAAGAGGCACATCGGCTAGCGCCATCTGCGCCGCCACCCGCTCTTCGGCGCTGGCGGCCGCGATGCCGGCGAGCTGATCTCCGGTGCGCGCGGGCGTGGCCTTGGCCAGCAGCGTCTTGAGGTCAGCGAAGCGGTAGACCGTTGTCCCGGCCACATGCGAATACATAGGTGGCTTTCAGTGTACGCTGCCCAGGACCAGCGGCGTCGGCGGTCACGATGCGAAGCTGGCGCTCTCGACCGTCCAGTCGAACACGGTACCGTTCTTCTCGGTGGCGCGTGCGCGGACCAGCAGAAAATGCCGATCGACCGCGAGCCACGCGTCGAAGCCGCGCTTGTCGCCCTCGTCTTGAATCTTTGTCACGTGCACGGTGTCGAGCTGGCCCAGCGGGGTGGACAGCTTTTCGCGGCCCACGACCGAGTATTTGTACTCGGTGATGCGCCGTCCATCGGTCATGTACAGCCGCTGCTCCTTCCCATCCGGCAGCGAGAACGCAAAGCTGCACACCACGCTGGCTGCGTCCCAGGTATTGGGCCGCAGCGCGAGGGTCTGCTTGTTGTCGCCGTCGATCAGCTGCACCTTGCCGGCCGCCCAGTCGAAGGAGGCGCTGCGCGTGACACGGTCGTTGCGCGTTTCGACAAAGCTCAGCGGCCGCAGCCCCGCGGCCGTGATCCGGCCCTTCGCCTCGCGCCGGATGTGAAGCCGGTAGATGGCCGCGATCCCGATCGTCTTGGATTCCATCACCACCGAGTAGGTCTTGGCGTCGTGCCGGAAGACGGCCACCCCTTCACCTACGGGGATGCCGGCGACGGTCAGCCTGAACTTGACCTCGGCCCGCGACGGGATCGGCTCGGCCGGCGCACGCGCGGCGGGCGCAGGCGCTATGGCCAAGAGCGTGGCCCAGGTCAAGAGGATCCGCTTCATGATGGAGGGGAGAAGGCGGCGGTGGGCCGGATGAAGCTCGCCAGGTCAAGCGCCGGGGAGCGCTGCCGGCAGCAGCGTCCCCCGACTTCCATCAACCCAGTCAGCAGGAGATCAGGCTAATGGCACGTCGGATTCTACCCGCTCGCTCCGGCTGCAGCGCTGAAACGCGCGATCAAACGCGGTGCACGAGATGAGATCCGATGCACAAGCGAGGGGCGCGCTCGTGCGATCGCGCGTGCTAACGTGTTGAATGATGGAGATGTGGCGCGTGGCACGACATGTGCATAGCGGGTCACGGGGCGGCCGTGCGAGGAAGCGTTGCCTGCGGGCGATGTTCGCGGCGCCCACACCTAATGGAGACCCTCATGCGTAGCTGGCCCCTCACGATCACCGCAGTCGTGCTTGCCATCAGCCTCGGTTCCGCTTTTGCCGAAGACGAGGCACCTGTACCCGACCCGAACGAGCCTACCGCCGCTGCAGCAGCGGACCCATCGGAGCCCGCTGCCGCAGACAGCGCCGATACGTCGTCCGCTTCGACGGATAGCTCCGCCACCGACTCTGACGGGAAATAATCGGAACAGGGTGTGCCCGCACTGCCCCTTGTCAGGCGCAGTGCGGTTCCGAGGTCTTCGAGCCACCGTGGTTGGCATGGCGCGCCGTCAGGCTGACGGCGCGGCCCGAGGCGATGTGGTAATTTGGGCGCAGCTTCAGGTTCGATCTTCCCTGGCCCCTGTCGAGGGAGACGTCATGAGCAGGCTCGCCCTTGCATTGCTCGCGATGTGGTGCGTCGAAGTCCACGCCGTGCTTCCCGGTCCTCCGCCGAGGCCGACGAACGAGGCGGCGCTTGCGATGATGCGTTCCTGCCAGACGTTTTCGGTACGCGCCGCCTGGGGCGCCCAGGCAAGGTTCAAGGGTGCTCCCTTCGCGTTCAGGTATGTGGCGCGCGACGCCGTTCGCGAGTATTTCATGGCCGACAACGCGCCTCGTGACGGCATCTACGTTGCCGAGGACATGGATCTGTCCGAACGCCGCGCGTACGAGGAAGTGGCGTTTTTCGGCTGGACCCGCATGGACGTGTGGCTCAAGGCCGATCCCAATCAGCAGGAACCCGACTGGGCCGCGTTCCCCGCGGTGTTCTACAAGATGTGCAAGGACGCGGCGGGCGAGGGCGGCGCTGACATCCTCCTGAACTGAGTTCCCTCCCTCGCGACCGTTGGCCGCGTTCAGCAGCCAGGCGCGAGTGCTTCCTCTCTTTGCTTTTCCCGCACAGGCGGGCTTGGTCGGGGCGTCAACCCCGCTCGACCGCGCAGTCCCGTAAGATCTTGCCATTTGCAATGGAGGGGGTCGCCGCATGTTTGGGGACTTGCTACGCCCATCCCGTCTGTTTTGCCTCGTCGTGTTGCTGGCGCTTGCTGCTTCGGCGGCTGGAGGCGGCTCGGAGGCACCCGGTTCTTCCGCCGGCTTCATGTTCGATGAGGATTACTTCGGCGCGGGCGGGGACGTGGAGCTGGACCAGCGCGTCGAAGGCGACGCGGCGCTTGCTGGCGGACGCATCGCGGTGCGCGGCCCGGTCAAGGGGGACGTCCTGCTGGCCGGGGGCGACATCAGCGTCACCGACACGATCGGTAAGAATCTGTATGCGGCGGGCGGCAGCATCGCCATCAGCAGCCAGGTCGCCGGCAACGCCCGCCTCGCTGGAGGCCAGGTCACCATCTCGCATCGCGGCGGAATCGCCGGCAAGGCGAGCATCGCCGCGGCCAGCGTGCAGATGGCAGGCCGCGTAGGACGCTATCTTGCCGTCTACGCGGAGTCGGTACGCATCGACGGCGAGGTGGGCGACGATCTGCGCGTTGTGGCGCGCTTCGTGGAGATCGGTCCCGAGGCCAAGATCGGGGGAAAGCTGATCTATCGCAGCCCACAGCCGGCGCAGATCGCTCCCTCGGCGGTCATTGCCGGCGGCGTAACTCAACTCGACACGGCGTTGCCCGGAGCCAAAGTCCACGCCATCGCGCGCGCGGCGACCTGGATCTCGCTGTTCGTCGTGTTGCTCAGTCTGCTGCTCGTTGGCGCGATCATGATTCTGGCATTTCCCGAGTTCTCGGCGGACGCGGTGCGCATCGTGCGCTCCGACCCGTGGAAGGCGCTCGGCCTGGGCTTTGCGTTGCTGCTGTGCCTGCCGGCCGCGGCGGCCGTATTCCTGATCAGCGTGATCGGGGTTCCAGTCGGTGTCGCCTTGCTGCTTTTCTATCCGGTGATGCTGCTGTTCGGCTACATCACCGGTGCGCTGTTTCTCGGCGATGCGGCGGGAGCATGGGTGGCCAGGCGGCGCGCGCGAACGTTCACGCCCGGGTGGCGTTATTTGGCACTGGCCATTGCGCTGCTTGCGCTGCTGCTCGTCAGTGAGATTCCCTTCGTGGGCGGGATCGCGCACTTCCTGGTCCTGCTGTTCGGGCTGGGGGCCTTCTGGATTTGCGCTTATCGCCGATATCTACGCAAGAGCCCGCCGCCTGGGGCGGCGGGGCTCGGTATCGACCTCGCATAGCGCGTTTTGCATGTTGCGTAGCACAAGGGTCGCGGCCGACAGGGTCGGCTGCGCTCGCGCCTGCATTGGGTTTATCATCTGCGCCAACTGGCGGGCGCGCGGCCCCGCTCGAGCACGGCGCGGCCAGGGCAGACGCAGTGCTCGACATCGAACAGACAAGAGCCGATCTTTCGGAGGAGCGCAATGAGACGTCTTGCGACGCTCG
>DATJVW010000234.1:0-6642 GCA_035501675.1 Burkholderiales bacterium | reverse complement strand
CTAGTGTACTGAGTCTTTAGTTCGCTGAACATTTTGTGCGTCTCCCGATCTCACGTTAGGGTGAGCCATGAGGAGACGAACATGGGTCGAGGTCGACCGCTTGCAGAACTGGTGCTGAGCGTGCAAGAGAACAATCAGTTGGTCGAGTGGACGCGTCGGGGCAAGACCTCGCAAGCGCTTGCCCTGCGCGCGCGCATCGTGCTGGGATGCGCGCAAGGTACGACGAACGGAGAAGTCGCCCGATCGCTTCGAGTCACCCCGCAGATGGTGGGCAAATGGCGTAGCCGCTTTGTTGTACGCCGACTCGATGGTCTTCTGGATGAGCCGCGGCCGGGGGCTCCGCGCAAGGTGGGCGATGCCGAGATCGAGCGGCTGATTGCCACCACGTTGAACCAGACACCGCGCGATGCGAGGCATTGGAGCACCCGCTCGCTCGCAAGCAAGCTTGGGCTCTCGCAGAGCACAGTGAGCCGGGTCTGGCGCACTTTCGGGTTGCAGCCACACCGCAGCGAGAGCTTCAAGCTCTCCACGGATCCGCTGTTCATCGACAAGGTGCGCGACATCGTGGGGCTGTATCTGGATCCGCCGCTGAAGGCGATGGTGCTGTCGGTGGACGAGAAGAGCCAGATCCAGGCCTTGAACCGCACCGAGCCGATCTTGCCCTTGGCCCCAGGTCTGCCCGAGCGGCGCACCCATGACTATCTGCGCCATGGCACCACGACGCTGTTCGCGGCGCTGGATGTGGCGAGCGGACGCGTTATCGGTGAGCTTCACCGCCGCCATCGGGGCAAAGAGTTCTTGAAGTTCCTCACCACGATCGAGCGTAACGTCCCCGCCGGATTGGATGTGCATCTGATCATGGACAATTACGGCACTCACAAGACCCCGAGCGTGCGGGCTTGGTTTGCCCGTCATCCTCGCTTCCATCCCCACTTCACGCCCACCTCGGCGTCCTGGATCAACCAGGTGGAGCGCTGGTTCGCGCTGCTCACCGAAAAGCAGATCAAGCGCGGCTCTCATCGCAGCACCGTCGCCTTGGAGCAAGCCATTCGCGATTACCTCGCTATCCACAACAAGAACCCGAAAGCGTTCGTGTGGACCAAGAGCGCCGACGACATCTTGGCCAGCCTCGCACGCTTTTGTAAGCGAATCTCGGACTCACGACACTAGCGGGAGTCGCACCGAGAGGATCGCATCGAAGCGCTGTCATCCCGGCAGCGCGACGGCACGAGTGATGCCGTCAGGCTATGCCGAAGCGTCACCCGCCGCACAGTCGCAAATGTGTTCATTGGTTTCGGGGCGACGCGCTCTCCCCGCACCGCGGCGGCGGACCTGCGTTACCTCCGGGCACCGCGCGCTCGATGCCTTCCTACTCGTCGACAAAAGCTTGCATCTGCGCGAGCGGCAGCGTGTCCTTCCAACTGCCGTGCTGTTCGGAATTGCTGGTCGGATCGTCGGAATGTCCAACGTCGCGTTTCATCATATAGGTAATGTCGAGGCCACCATCCGGCCTTATAGCGACGGCGATGGATTCGATCGCAATACGGGGCCCGACGGCCCAGCTCAAACCGGCGGGTGGGTGCCAACGGCTGCTGCAGTACTCGCCCTTGTGCAGGATCCTGGCCCGAGTCCGTCCCGCATCGTTGGTTGCGACCAAGACCACAGACTGCGGTGGACCACAGGGTGCATTGTCGGCACCGATATCCACTGACGAAGGTCCGATCAACGCCACAGCCACTTCGCGTGGCCTGGGTTCCCTAAGAAACTTACGTCGCCAGTTGAGCGGCAGCTGAATGACTTGCCAGGAACCGTGCACGGTCACTGGCAGTGTCACCGCCGCCGGATTTTCTGCTGGCGTCGCGGCCTGATCGCCCGCGTTAGCGGGCCGATGGCTGAGCAGCAGCAGCGCCATTAGGCCTGAGATCAGCAGGTTGGGTCGTGAACGCAAGCGATTGACGGTACCGACCGTCAATCGAGACAACGCACCCAATACTTGCCGGTTTTCTTGTTCCCCCACAGGCAGCCGTCCTTCTTATCGTCGTAAGCCGTTGGAATCGAAGTATGTTTGTAGTGCCCTGTGGTCTGCGACCACTCATGCGCTTCGCCGTCGACAACCAATACGACATGCCCACCACCGCTGTAGTCGTACCAGAACAAGTAAGTACCGGTCCGGTGCTTGGTCAGAAAAGTCATCATGTCGTCATACGATTCGCCATCGACATCATTCGCAGTGCCGCCGGCGATGGCATTGGCAATGTGTTCGCCTGAGTCCGTCCCGGACGTCAGGCCGTACACCGCCGACGGATACGTGCAGCAGTTCAAGCCTCGCTTGTCATTGTCCGTAACAAATTCGCCACCCGAGCGAAACCAGTATTTGTCGTTGATCGGAGTAGGGGTGACCAGAGGCGCGCCGTCTCCGTGGTAGTACGGCAGCGTATCCTTTTCCGGCATGATCACCGCCGGTTTGGCATTGAGGGGCCGGATCGGACAGGTCATCACTGCTAGATTGCGCGACCGGCCGATGATGAGGTCGCCGCGTGCGATGTATATCGCACAATACCGTTTGCTGCCCCAAATGGCGTCGCCGAAGCTCCCAATGGTACTAAGAAATTGGGGCAGGTCCTCATAACTCAGCACGTCCCTGTGATTTCTGTTGGTAACGTCGATGCAATGTGGCAGTTCACCCAACCGGCGCAGGTTGGCAGATGGACTCAAGTTCAGATTGTGCACGGTCAGGTACGCTCGATAATTGCGATTCCACGAGAAAGCGGGCTCGTATCCAACGCGATATCCGCCCCTCTCGATCTTCTTGGTTGCAATGGGGCTTATCATCCAAGCGCCGTTGGCCAGGTAGGCGAGCCGCCGCAGCGTGGCGCCTCCCGGATCCACCTTCCCGTCGGGTGCGGTGAGCCACGAAGACTGGAAGTCCGAAATCGCCGCGATCAGGTCGTCATCCGCCTTACCGTTCTCCGCTACTTTGGGATCACAGGCCAGTTTGTTCAGCGCGCGCTGAACTAGCAATACGTCGGCAGGTTGGTTTGCGCTCGAGGTGACCTTGAGTGTCGGGGGGGCTTTCGGCACCTTCCCAACAGGCCCCGAAAGGGTCGGAATATTCATGATACGAACAGCTCCTGTACCTATACGAGCGTCCGCTTACCAATCTAGATTATAGCAGCATGAACGTAGCATAGACGCGCAAAGTACAGGCGCCATCTGCCGCTTGGTGCCATGGCCACCGGAGGGTGCTTTCCTGGCGACCCGTGTGTTCGCTTTCTGGAGCAGCATCGCGCACGGTAGAACCCACAGCAACTTTGTTGGTGTTCGCAACTTTGGAACCAACCCGTGCCGCCCGTACCGGATGGTTGCTTCCGAACAGGCAGTTAGCCCCGCCGACCTTCCGGTATTGGCCGCGTCCGGCCTCTGACGCTATCGCCCAGGTCGACACTTGCGGCGGGCCGGACAGGGTGAATCTGAGCGCTGACAAGAGGTAGGTGAAAGTTTAGTCACATCACCGAGACAATCACGCTCTGCGGACTTTCCGGGACCGGGTGCAGGTCGTTGCGCGAGAACCCCGCGTTGCGCAACATCGACTGGTACTCGCTGAAGGTGTACGCATCGCCCGCCGCAGTCGTGGCTAGCATCATCAGAGCGAAGGTCGCGGTCGCGGGCGGCGTGACGCGGTCCTCGTTCGGCACGAACTCGAGCGTCACGGCCGTACCGCCCGGCTTCAGGCTGCGCGCGACACGCCCCAGCAGCCGCTCGCAGGTCGGCACGTCGAAGTGGTGCAGGAAATTCGTGAGCAGCACGACGTCGTAGCCCGTTCCCAGATCCACCTCGAAGGCGTCACCTGGAAGCAGGCGGTGGCGGTCTGCAACCCCGGCCTGACGCGCGTGCTCCCGGGCGACCTCCAGCACCGGCGCCCAATCCTGCGCCGTGACGCGCACGCGGGGGTTGCGCTGCGCAAATGCGATTCCGAACAGCCCGTGGCCGGCGGCGATGTCCAACACCTCGAGCGGGCGGTCCGCCTTCGGGTCCACCAGCTCGGCGATAAACGGAGCGGAACGCGCAATGACCGGCCCCATCACCCGCGCGAACTTGACCCACACCGGGTGCTGCGTCTCCATGGTGCCACGCGCCGAGACCGTCGTTCCGCCGCGCCGCACGCAGCCCGCAAGGTCGCGGAAGCCTTCAACGAGCTCGGGGGACTGCAGAAACTCCAAGGAATTGCCCAAGTAGGCGGGTGAGCTCTTGACCAGGAACGGCGCGGTATCCGGCGAGAGCGCGTAGCGCCCGTCCATCTTGGTCAGGAAGCCGTTGATCACGAGAAAGTCGCACAGTATCCGGATGCCGCGCTCGCTTGCCGCGCAGCGCAACGCGATTCCCGGAAGGGAGCCCTGAGTTTCGGCGACCGCGCTGAACAAGTCCAGCGACAGCGCCGCGCGCATCGCTTCGGTCTTTTGATGACCGTTGAGCGCCTCGAAGAAAGGAATCGGTGAGGGGCCTGCCATGAGTTGCACTCCTCCTTCCTTGAACACACGCAGCCGGCGTGCGAAGCCCCGGCGCGTCAGGCGACCTGAGACTGCTGCGCCAGCGAGGTGTCACCCGTCCGCGCTGACGACCCAAAGAGATAGGCGTCCATTGCCAGCGCGCCGAAGGTAATTTCGCGATTCACCCGTCGCACCGGGACGGAACCACCCGCCGCGCCCAGCGCGACGAACAGCGGCAGGAAGTGCTCGTCGGTCGGATGCGCACGCACGGCCTGCGGCGCGAGGCGGCGGTAATCGAGCAGCATCGCGATGTCGTTGGCATTGATGGCCTGGTAGACCCACTCCTGGAACTCGAGCGCGTAAGGCTCCGGTCCGGGCTTGGATGCGGTCATGCGCAGCTCGTAGAGGTTGTGAGTGAGGCTGCCGGAGGCGATGATCAAAACGCCGGCTTCGGTGAGAGCACGCAACGCCTCGCCTACACGGTAGTGATGCGCAGGGCCGAGACGCGGCTGGATGGAAAGCTGAGTCACCGGAACGTCGGCCGCGGGATAGAGAAACCGCAGGGGCACCCACGCGCCGTGGTCCAGTCCGCGCCGCGGATCCAGGTCGGCGCCGATCCCTGCGGCGTCCAGCAGATCCTTCGCCCGGCGCGCGACATCCGGCGCTCCCGGCGCCGGGTAGGTCATCCGGTACAGCTCGTCGGGGAACCCGCCGAAGTCGTGGATCGTTTCGGGTTGCGAGGCCGTGCTCGCCGCGGGTCGGGGTGTCTCCCAGTGGGCCGACACCATCAGAATCGCTGCGGGGCGTGGAAGCTCCCGGCCGAGCGCGGTCAGCGCAGGGCCGGTATTCCCCGGATCAAGGGCGAGCGTTGGCGCGCCATGCGACACATACAGAGTGGGTAAAGCGGTCACAATCGTGCTCCTGAAGAATTAAGCGAGGCATTCGCCGTCGCTAACGCGGCCTAGGCGGCGCAGCCGGCTGGCGTTTGAACACTGTAACAGTGAGGGTGGTGCAAAAGAAAGCAAGGTCCGACAGGGACGCCATCTGCAACGAGGCTGGGATTGCGCCTGTCCGCCAGCGCTTGGCGCCGGACGGCAGCCGCCATCAGCGGTATCATTGCTGTCGTCTTAGCGGCCGTCCAGCAGCGCAATGCGGCCAAGATTGCGATGAAGCTCAACGACACCCTCCTCTCGCTCCCGCCGCAGCAGGTCAGCCTCGACGTGCTGCTGGAGAAGTACGCCAAAGGCGACGAGAAAACCGTCGAGGACGTGCGCCGCCGCGTGGCGCGCGCGCTGGCCGCCGTCGAGAGCGATCCGGCGAAATGGGAGCCCTTGTTCTACGAGGCGCTCGAGAACGGGTTCATCCCGGGCGGACGCATCAACTCGGCCGCCGGGACGCAGCTCCAGGCCACGCTCATCAACTGCTTCGTGCAACCGGTGGGCGATTCGGTCTCGCAAACGGTCGACGGCAAACCCGGGATCTATGTCGCTCTGCTGGAGGCGGCCGAAACCATGCGCCGCGGCGGCGGCGTGGGTTACGACTTCTCGTCGATCCGGCCGAAGGGCGCTCTGGTGCGCGGCACCAACAGCAGCGCGAGCGGGCCCGTGTCCTATATGCGCGTGTTCGACCAAAGCTGTGAGACGGTCGAGTCCGCCGGTGCGCGGCGCGGCGCGCAGATGGGAATCCTGCGGTGCGACCACCCGGACGTCGAGGAATTCATTCACGCCAAGGATCGCGGGGAGCTGCGCAATTTCAACGTCAGCGTGGCCGTGACTGACGCCTTCATGCGTGCGGTCGAAAGCGACGCCGAATGGGAGCTGGTGCACAAGTCTGCGCCGGGGCCCGATTGGCACGACGGGCCGCCGCGCCAGCGCAGCGATGGGTTGTGGGTCTATCGCGCGGTCAAGGCGCGCGACCTGTGGCAGCAGATCATGGTGTCGACTTACGATCACGCGGAGCCTGGTGTCCTGTTCGTCGACCGAGTCAACAGCGACAACAACGTGTCGTACTGCGAGGTGATCGAGTCCACGAATCCGTGCGGTGAGGAGCCCCTGCCCGCATACGGCTGCTGCTGCCTGGGCAGCATCAACCTGACGCTGTTCGTCGCCGATCCGTTCTCGCCCAAGGCGCGCTTCGACTTCGACGCCTTCGCGAA
>DATJVW010000233.1:0-4320 GCA_035501675.1 Burkholderiales bacterium | reverse complement strand
CCGAGATGACGGTGCTCGTCGGCGGCCTGCGCGCCCTGGACGCGAATGCCGGAAAGTCGCCGCACGGCGTCTTCACCAAGCGGCCCGAGACGCTGACGAACGACTTCTTCGTCAATCTGCTGGACATGGCCACGCAATGGCAGCCGTCCGCCGGCTCTGAGGGCGTGTACGAAGGGCGCCACCGGAAGACGAACGAGGTCAAGTGGACCGGCACCCGTGTCGACCTGGTCTTCGGCTCGAACTCCCAGCTGCGCGCCCTCGCGGAAGTCTATGCGTGCGCGGACTCGAAGGAGAAGTTCGTGAAGGACTTTGTGGCGGCGTGGACCAAGGTGATGAACCTGGACCGCTTCGACCTCGCCTGATCTCTGCGGAAGGGTTTTCGAAGGCTTCTAGAGCGCAACCACAACCGAATATTTGGTGATCAGAACCGGTCGAGGCTACGGAAATCCAAGCCGATCCTGCCACGGTCATCGGACACCACGCCGCGCCCGCAGCCGTTCGAGAAGAAGTAGTCGCCTCCACGGAGCTACCCGCTCTCCGGCGCCCGCCTGGAAGCCAAGCGCTACGAGGCTTCTGCCCGACCTCGATTTTGGCGATCAGCGCGAACGATCCGCCGTCTTTGATATGTTCAGCTTCCCGCGGGACGACTGAAATCCTGCGCAGACGGACCCAGCCGGTGCCGCGCCCGGCGGCGCCGGCAGTCTGCCAATCATCGGGGCGCCTTCAAGCCGGGATGAGGGTATTGCGAGCAATCTGACCCACTGCGGTCTTCAGTAATTCAGGGTCGGCGAAGGCGCTCAACGAGCCGCGCCCCTGTGCGCCTACTGCTGCAAAGATCTCATCTAAGGTGCGGCTCCCGTCCAGCAGCGGCAGCAGCGCACGGATCGGATCGGGAACCACGATCGAGTCATGGCGCAGGGTCGTGATGCGCGTCCCGCGCTCGGCCTGGTAGCGTGCCAACGGACTGGCACACGGCCGTGTTCCCGGTTCGATGCTGAACGGCGAGGCGCGGACGTGCAACTCCACGATGCCGGCGGCGTAGCTATGCAACAAATCGCCGGCAAGTGTTTCGGCGTCTTCTGCGCGCGGCGGCTTCGCCGCCAGCGGGTTCAGGCGCGAATAGGCGGAGGCCGTCAGCTCCGGCCCCGCTACGGCCGCCGGCCAGCGGGTGCTCAGCGTGAGGAGCGCCGATTTGGTGATGGCTCTCGGCGTGCTGACGCACATGCCGGCAGGGGTGCAGAACTTTTCGACGATGCCCTCGGCAAGATCGGGGTTGCGCCGTGCCGCGGCGGCGGGACTCGCCACCCACAAGGCCTGCATGCGCTCCACCGTAACCAGGCGATTGAAGGACTGCTCCGCGTGCATGAGCAATGTCTGCCGGAACGTGCGGTTGCTCAGAAAGTCCATCAGCTGCTCCTGCCGGATTACGTCGGACGCGAGTCTGCGCACCGTATCCGCCACCGGTGGCGGAAAGCGCGACAGCTGCGTGCTTGCAATCTCGGCGTCCGCGAGGTATTGCAGGCCGTGACGCTGCGCGCGCTCGATGAACTCGTGAAAATAGAGCGGCTCGTTGAGCTCTTCGAGGTGCTCGTGCAGGATGTAGTAGTCGGGGGCGCTGTGCAGCAGCTCCAGCTCGGAGCGCAGCAGCTTGCCGTAAGCGCTGTTCTCGTCGGGCACGCCGCGAGCCAGAAAGTCCAGCATGGCCCGCGCCTGGGCCACGCGCTGATCCGGCTCGGTAAACTGCAGGGCGTGGTAGCGCATGAGGTCCCGGATCAATCCCCGCGTGCGCCACCCGGGCAGCGTGTTGTAGCTCACGTAGGCTACGCCCTGCGGGGCGAGGTTGCGATTGCAGACTTCCAGAATCTTCTCCTGGACCGCATTGGGCACCCAGGAGTAGATGCCGTGCGCGATGACGTAATCGAATTGACCGAAGCTGTCATCGATGTCCGTCACGCTGCCTGCGATCAGCCGCACGTTGCCCAGCTGCAGCGCGCGGATCACGGCATCGCCATCGGCGACCTGGGCAGCGGATAGATCGACGCCTGTGAACTGTGCGCGGGGTAGCTCGACCGCCATCGGTATGAGGTTGCCGCCTGCGGCGCAGCCCAGCTCCAGGACGCGGCAGGTCTCCAGTGCAGGCGTCTGGACGCCCGCCAGCCACGCCAGCGTCGCTAGCCGGTCCGGGTGCGTCCCAGGAACAGGAAAACTCTCGTAGGGGACTTCGTCGTAGCTGGTCTTGGAGTTAGGCAGCATTGCGTTGGCGGCGTGCGTATCGGGGGTGAAGAGGACCCAACGGGTGCCGACTTCATGAACTCAATTGTGCCAGCATATTGCTGCGCAGACTCTGCAACCCGGGTGGCCGGGCGGGAGAGGACGAATCCGGGCGCCGCGCGCTCAATCCGCAGCGCGAACGCGATCGCCCTCGACAAGCACCTGGTCCCCCACCTGAAACAAAGCAGGGTAGTGTTGCTCGATCGACTGGATCGTTCCGTCGCGCCGCCGTACCTCGATCACCCAGATGTCGGTGTGCTTCTGTACCAGGAAGCTGGGTTGGTTGATGGGAGGCACATGCGGGTCATACGGCCCGAACGGCGGCTGGCGCTTGAGCGGGCCCTGCACCTGGGCAGGAGGTGGAGACTCGTCCAAGCCCCCGTGCCGTATGACGAGCACCGTTGCGCAGTTGGCGCGCATGCAAGCACGTGGGTCGGAGCCACCGGTGGATTCCGCCAACGCTCTGCGGCCGCCACCGGCTTGGACTTCGTCCGCCCGGTTCGGATTCCCGGATACTGCCATGGCGATCGCCGGCAGCAGGACTGAAATCAAACCCGGTCGCTGCATTCGCAAGGCCCCGCATATTCTGGCGCGGGCCGATTGAGCTCTCATCGTTCCTTGCGCTCCTTGCGCCTTCGCGGTCAGCATGGAGTTTCAATCGACCAGCGACTGGTAGACCAGATCGCGGAATATGACGCGGTAATGCTGCCGGCGGTTGGGTTCTTGCGACATGTACACCGGCACCAGTTGCTCCTTGGGATCGACCCAGAAGTAGGTGCCAGCGTAGCCGGCCCAGAAAAACTCGCCCACCGAGCCTGGCCAGGTCGATTCGCCGGTCTCGCGCCGCACCGCGAAACCGAGCCCGAAGCCGTAACCGTTGCCGGGGATCCAGTTGCCGCCGCGCTCGATCCCCGAGCCCAGCACGTGGTCCGATGTCATGAACGCGACGGTCCGCGGCCCGAGGATGCGAACACCTTCCAGCTCGCCGCCGTTGGCCAGCATCTGGGCGAAGCGCAGATAGTCGCTGGCGGTGGACGCGAGGCCGTGGCCGCCGGCAAATAAGGTAGCGGGCCGCGTGACGTCGATCAGCTCGGCTACCTTGCCCGTCTGCGGGTCCACCTGCGGCTGGGCGATGCGCTTTTGCTTCTCGGGCGGCACGTCGAAACCGGTGTCGACCATCTTGAGGGGCTTGAAGATCCGCTCAGCCAAGAACTTGTCGAACGGCTGGCCGGAGGCGACTTCCACGACGCGGCCCAGGACGTCGACCGAGTGCCCGTACTCCCACACCGTGCCCGGCTCGTACTGCAGCGGCAGCTTCGCCAACTCCTTGCAGAAGCTGTCCAGGGTCCATTTCTGCGAGAACACCCCCGCCTGCGCGTACAGCTTCTGCACCTGGGTCTTGGGTGTGGTCCCGTACGTGAACCCCGAGGTGTGGCGCATCAGATCCTGCACGGTGATCGGGCGCTTGGCCGGCACGGTGTAGAACAGTTGTGCACCGGTGCCGGGGTCGAAGCTCTCCACGCCGACTTTCATGTCCTTGAACTCGGGCAGGTACTTCGAGATCGGCTCGTCCAGGCTGAGCTTGCCCTCCTCGACCAGGATCATCGCAGCCACTGTGGCCACGGGTTTGGTCATCGAATAGAGGCGGAAGATCGAGTCGACCGCCATCGGCACGGCCTTTGCCTTGTCCTGCATTCCGAAGCTCTTCTGGTACACCAGCTTGCCGTGGCGCGCGATCAGGACCACCATACCCGCCAGCTCGCCGTTGTTGACCAGCCGTTGCATCGCTTCGGTCAGCCGCTCCAGGCGCTGTGGCGAAACACCTGCATCCTCGGGCTTTGCTTCTGGCAGCGGGCCAGCGCAGACCAAGCCCGTAGCGGCGAGCAACGCAGCAACCAGCACAGCGTGGGCGGGGGCGGAAGGACCAACAATAAACTTCATACAGGACTCCTCTATCTTCGTATGGTCTTGTGGATGATAGCGCCTCGGATGCCGGGCGGTGCGGCCAGCGGCCGTGGACAAGATGCCCCGCACACGGCTCCCAGATGC
>DATJVW010000232.1:0-3620 GCA_035501675.1 Burkholderiales bacterium | reverse complement strand
CGCGCCCGGGCGGTTGTCGACGACGAGGGGCTGGCCGAGCACGTGCACCAGCTTCTCCGAGACCATGCGCGCGGCCACGTCGGTCGCCTGCCCAGGCGGCCAAGGCACGATGACCCTGATCGGGTGGCTGGGATAGGTCTGGGCGAAGGCCGAGCCCGCGCAGAGCGCGAACGCGGCGAGAATGCGGGCTGATGTCTTCACGGCTGGGCTCCTCCACAAGGCGCAGAGCGCATAGTAACGCAACGCTGCGACACCAGCCGGGAATCTTGCACGAGCTTGACATTATATAACTAGTTATGTAGTCTTGTAGCATGGCAAAAAAATACGATCGAACATTACCCTCCCGCTGGGCCGACCTGGCGCGTGTTTTCACCGCGCTCGGCGAGCAATATCGGCAGCGCATTCTCCTCATGTTCGAGCGCGGCGAAGAGCTGACCATCAAGGACGTCGCCGACGCGTGCCCGTTGTCGCGCACGGCGATCTCGCACCATATTCGGGTGCTGCGTGAAGCGGGCATACTACGGGCCGAGAAACGCGGCAAGGAAGTGTTCCTGAGCATCGACACAGGCCGGGTGCTGGACTCGCTCGACGCGGTCCGCGACTACGTAAGGGAGAAACTGTGAGGATCCCATAGGGAAGGGCGATAGCTCGCGCTGGCGCTGCGTGGCGGTCGGAGATGAGGGAGAGTCGATATGAATATGCCTTTGTGGCGGCTGCTGTTCTGGTTCGAGGGACGCATATCGCGTTCGGCACTGTGGTGGACCGTGGGCCTCGCCGCGCTCGCTTTCCTCGTGCTGTTCGAATTTTTCGAGGACTTCGCGGGACGCGCGAGCACGCTCGCATTGTATCCGCCTTTCTTCTGGATTCTGGCTGCGCTGGCCGTCAAGCGCATGCGGGACCGCGGCAGATCGCCGGCGTGGCTGCTGGTCGCGTTGATTCCGGTGCTCGGACCCCTGTGGCTGTTGATCGAACTCGGCCTGCGGCGCGGCACGGTCGGCGAAAACCACTATGGGCCCGATCCGGCCGACTCCGCACCCAACTATCTCACGGTCAAAATAGGCGAGGGCTCATGAAGGCGGAACAGCAAGTCGTCAACGATGTCACGGGCCTGAACCCGGTACCGGTGTGGGCGATCGCGACGCCGACCAGCATCGAGGAAGTCCAGGAAGCGATGCGGCGGACTGACGGGCCGATCTCGGTGGGCGGGGGCCACTTCAGCATGGGCGGACAGACCGCGAGCCCGGGAAGCCTGCACTTGGACATGCGCAAGTTCAACAAGGTCCTCGAGTTCTCGCCGGTCGCGAAGACGCTGCGGGTGCAGAGCGGAATCCGCTGGTGCGATATCCAGCGCTTTGTGGATCCGCACGGGCTCGCCGTGAGGATCATGCAGACCTACGCCAATTTCACGGTCGGAGGGTCGATCAGCGTCAATGTCCACGGGCGCTATATCGGCCTGGGCCCGCTGATACTGTCCGTGCGTTCGATGAAGCTCGTGCTCGCGAGCGGCGACGTGGTCGAGGCGAGCCCGCAGAAGAACGCCGAGATCTACTACGGGGCCGCCGGAGGGTACGGCGGGCTCGGAGTCATCGTGGAGGCCGAGCTCGATCTTGCCGAGAACACCCGGGTCGAGCGCAGCGCGGTCAAGCTTCCAACGAAGGAGTACGCGGCATATTTCCGCGAGCACGTGCGCAATTCGCCTACCGCGGTGTTCCACAACGGCGACCTGTATGCGCCCCATTACCAGAGCGTGCGCGCCGTCACGTGGTCCGAGACCAAGAAGCCCGTGACGACCGGTGACCGGCTGCAGCCGCGCCGCCACCTCTATCCGCTTGAGAAGTATTTCCTCTGGGCCGTGTCCGAGATGCCGTTCGGGAAATGGCGGCGCGAGTTCCTCATCGACCCCTTGCTGTACTTGTCGCGGAAAGTGCATTGGCGCAACTACGAGGCGGGGTACGACGTCGCCGAGCTGGAGCCGCCTTCGCGCGCGCATCGGACCTACGTGCTGCAGGAGTATTTCGTGCCGGTCGAGCGCTTCGACGAATTCGTGCCGAAGATGGGCGAGATCTTCCGGCGGCATCGCGCAAACATCCTGAACGTCTCGATACGCCACGCCTTCAAGGACCCGGGGACGCTGCTCGCGTGGGCACGCAGCGAGACCTTCGCCTTCGTCGTGTATTACAAGCAGAGAACGCGCGAAAACGCGAGGGAGAGGGTCGCCGTGTGGACCCGCGAGCTGATCGACGCGGCTCTTGGCGTGGGCGGCACCTACTATCTTCCCTACCAGCCGCACGCGACGCCCGAGCAGTTTCACCAGGCCTACCCGCGCGCCAAGGAGCTGTTCGCGCTCAAGCGCAGGCTCGATCCGGACTACCGGCTGCGGAACGTGCTGTGGGACAAGTACTACGCTCCGGAGGTCACCAAGGCGGCGGCTGCGAAGGAACACGCTTCCGAATTCCGCGCGGTGTACTCCGACCCCGGGTGGCACGATGCTTTTTACAGGTTTCTCCAGAACGTGTACCGCATCTATCCTGAGGACCGCTTCCACACGCTGATCAAGCAAGGCTGCGCCGCACACCCGGACGACGAGTCGATCTACCGCTACATCCAGTACCGGCTGAAGACGATCAAGCCGGCGCTCGCCGACCTGTTCTACGCTCTGCCTTCGCTCGCAAAGCAGAAGGCCGAGATGCTGCGGCAGACCCTGGAGCTGCTCGGCGACCGGCGCGAGTTCGACGGCTACGTCGAGATCGGCGGAACCGGGCGCTATGCGGGCGGCCTGCTCAGGAATCTGAGACTGAAGGGGCCGCTCCACATCGTGAACGACGTCGCGCCGAGCAACTCGCCGGTCGACATCGTCGAGCGCGGCCGCCTCGGCAAGATCGGCAGCTTCGTACCGCTCAACGACTACGCGCCGATCCCGCGCGAGGGCATCCCCGACGCCAGCGTTGACCTGGTTTCCTGCTATATCGGCCTGCACCACATCGAGCCGGGCAGGCTCGACCCCTTCGTGCGCTCGATCGTGCGCGCGATGCGTCCGGGCGGCGTGTTCATCCTGCGGGACCACGACGTGAAGACGCCGGAAATGCACGCCTTCGTGTCGCTCGCGCACGCGGTCTTCAACGCCGGCCTGGGCGTGCCCTGGGAAGTCAACCGCAAGGAGCTGCGCCATTTCGCGCCGGTCGCGGAGTGGTCACGGCGACTCCAGGCCGCAGGCCTGCGCGATACGGGCAGGCGTCTGCTCCAGGCGCACGACCCGACCGACAACGTGCTCATGGCGTTCGTGAAGTCCTGATGCGCGCGCTTTCGAAAAGTTTCGCGGCGCTGCTGATCGGCACGGCGTCGCTGGCCGCGACGGGGGACGAGGTGCTCGCGCCTCCGGAGCACCGCCGCGGCGTCGAGCAGACCTTCCTCACCTTTCCCGAGTGGTTCCTGGTGTTCAGCCCGGCGGAATACGCCGACTACGTAAAGGAGCGCACACCGACCGAGTTCCCGTTCATCGGGCATATCCGGCAGTTCTGGCAAAGCTACGGGAAGGTCTATGGAGCGACGCGCGAGGGCGGCTATCCGTTCAACCTCCGCTACCACGTCATGATCATGGTGATCGGGTTGAGCACCACGGC
>DATJVW010000231.1:0-9287 GCA_035501675.1 Burkholderiales bacterium | reverse complement strand
GTAGTCGATGTTGCCGTGTGCGGCGACCGTCAACGCCGAAGCGTCGAGCGCCACTTCGTGGAAGAAGATCTTGCTGCCCTCGACCCGCCCTTGCACCCGGGCGGAGCTGTAATCCATGCCGCCTTTGCTGAGGTCCGGCATCTGGCCGAAGAACGCTTGCGTGACGTTCACGACCTTTAGTACCGCAGCCAACGAGTCGAACTTGTTGATGTGTCCGTCCTTGGCCGTTGCGCTGAACGTCCCGCGCAGCTGATCGAGCAGCGAGCCAAGCTTCCCGCGCGCAGCAAATTGCCCGTCCATGTCGAGCTTACCCGTGATCTGCAGCCGCTGTTCTGTCAGGCAAGCGATCGACTTTTCGAGCTGAATACCGCGCGCGCTCAGTTTGAGCTCGGCATCGGCGCTGTCCGGCGTGGCGGTCACCCCGCCCGAAAGGGTGATACCGCATAGCGCGGCGCGCTTCAAGCCTAGCTCGAGGCGCCCCGTCTGCAGCGCTGCGCTGCCGACCAGCGGCGCGATCTCGAGCCCTCGCGCATCGAGCAGGCCAAGGTCCACACGGACTATCCCAGCAACCGGGATGGTCCAAAGCGGCTCGAGGAGGGCGCGTTGCCTCGCCTCGTTGTGAAAAATCGATTCGGACGACGGCGCCGCCTCTTCGCCGGGCTCGGCCTCGGACACGGAAGTTTCGTCGGACTCCGGCCTCTCCGCTGGCGGGACTTCAGCCTTCGCGGCTGCATTGCTCTCGGGCTTCGCAGTCGCCTCGCTGTGTGGAGCTTCGTCGGGAACCACGACTTTCTTCCCCTTGATATCCGCATCAATCGCGAACTTGTCTTTCAGGTAAGCGACAGTCCCGTTCACATCCACGCTGCTCTCCCCGCTGGACACGGTCGCGGACTTGATCACCAGCACCGTGTTCTTGGCTTCGAGCGACAGGTTCTCGATCGTCACGGGGATCGGGAGCACAGGCGGAAGCGCGATCTTCGTGCCCTGCAAGTAACCCGTTGCCGTCGTTGCATCTGGACGTCTAAGATCTCCATTAGCCTGGAAGTCGCCTTTGAGCTCACCAACGCCAGCCAGAGGCTTCGCGAAGGTGCGCGCTATGCTGCTGCCGGCCAGCCTTCCCTTGTACGTCGCCGTGAAGTGCCCGTCGTCGAGACTGCCGCCGAAGGTTACGTTTGAGGCGTCATCACGTACGGTAAATTTTTCGACCTCGAGGCGCTGCGGTGTGCTGCGTACACTAAACCCGAGCTGCGGCCCACCCACGACGTTGACGCTGCCTTGCGCCGCCACGCCGGCGTCCTTGCGCCAATCCACGCTGGCTTGAGACACCACCAGCGGGCCACGCAGCGCCAGTTCCCGGGGAAGCTTCGCGCGCCTGTATATCCACCTCTGAGCCTTCGTTCCCACGGTGCCGCCCAGGCTGCCCTGGACACTGGCGACCCCTTGCCGGTAACCGTCGGTGTGGGCCGAAAGCTTGAGTGCCGCGTCGAGCGCCGACACATTGACCGCGTCCGCGTTGACGCTTTGCTCCGAGACTTCGATGACACCGCCATCGAGCGTGAGCGGCGGGCCGTAGCGCGGGGCGTCGATCGCGATGCTCTTCGGCGTGGCGTTTACTTGAAAACGCAGCAGGTCGGGGGTGCTCAGCGGAACGTCTGCGTGAGATACCGTCACCGCCAGGCCGCCCGTTACCGCCTTCACGCCCTCGAGCTGCTTGGCCAGCTTCGGTTGAGCCGCCGCCCACCGGAACAGTTCCTCCAGCGCCAACAGCACCGAGCCGTGCTGGGCAGTCAGCACGGTCGGAGCGCTCAAGCTCACGCGGGCATCGACTCCGCTGAAGTTCGACTGACCAACCGCACCGTCCAGCGCCCGCACCGACACGGCTTCATTCGTATACGTGATGGTGCCGCCCATGACTCGAATCGGAAAAGGCACCAGATCGTGCCGGGCGGATGCCTTCAGCGTCGTCGCCTCCACGTGCGGCAGCACGTTGTTCACGTTGCCGCCGATCGCGGCATGCACCACCGCAGTGCCCTCGAGCTGCTTTATCTGGGCGAGCGCGCGCTGCGCAGACCGGTCGGGCAGAATGCGTTTGGCCACAGCCAGCGCTTCTGGCAGATTGGCCTCCACCGTGAGCTCGGCGCTCAACGGTTCCACGTCCGGGGTCAAGTCCATCGCGAAGGTGCCGTCGTGCGCGGTTGACTTCTCCAGCCGGCCTCGCACGTTCTGCGCGCGCACGATCCCCTGCTCGAGGGAGCCGAGCGCGCTCGCCTCGTATACCTTGAGGTCGTAGAGCACGGGGAGCGAGAGGTCAACCTCCTCGACGGTACCGTTGATGTGCAGAGCCTTGAGGTCGAACAGATTCGCAAGCGCTGCCGACTGCGTGCTGAACTTGACGGTCCTGACCGTCCCGCGCGCGAAGCGGACCGGGAAGTTCTGCAGGAAATCGACCTCCGGGGCCAACCCGTCGGCTGCCGCCTGCACGCTCGGCAGATCCAGGTCGCTGGCTTCGGCCTCCAGCGCGAATCCGTCCGCCTCGCTGGCAGTCGCCCTCGCGGTCGCGGCGATGCGCGGCGAGTCGACCGCCAGGCGACTGAGCATCACTTCCGCGCTGGCGCCTTTGGTTCGCGCGGTCAGCTCGATCACCGGGCCCGCGAGGTCAAGGTGGCCCTTGCCGAATTGCAGCGCGACTCTGGGAGCACCGATCTCGGCCTGGGCGTGCGCGTCGCCCAGCCCGTGCAGGCGCAACTTGACTTTGACGCTGACGACCGCCTCTCGCACCGGCCAGCCGTCCTGAATTCCGAGGATGGCACCGAGTTGCGCGACCTGTGCGCCGATCAACTCGAGCTGTCCATCGCCGTCCAGGTCTCTCGAGCGGACCCGCGCGTCGACCGAGAGCCGCTCGAACTGATTGGAGACGCAGGACACCTTCGCCGAAACGGTGCCCGCCGTCACATCGAGGTGCGCGTCGAGCTTCTCTACCACGACGGCCGGGCGCTGACCGATCTGCAATTGCAGGGCACCGGTCTTTATCTCCGCGGCGACACCGGGCGCCGTCTGTTCGATCTGCTGCAGGACTGCTCGAACACTGGCTTCGGTGTTCTTCAAAGAGAAAGGCGGCGCAGGAGGCTTGGGCTGCGCCGGCGGGCTGGGCTTGGGCTCCTCGAGCTGAATCCGCACCTGCGGCGCAACGATGAGAACGCTATGCGGATAAACCTTTCCGGTCAGCAGCGGCAGCAGGCGGATCTCGACAGCGGCTGATTGCGCTTGCACCTCCACTTGTCCCGAGAGCGAAAACTTGAGCCCAGACACCGTGACGCCGGGGAACGGCAGGAAGCGCAGCCCGATGCGCTCGAACTGCGCGGTGCCGCCGGTCGCCTTGGAGATGAGCTGCACAACTTCGCGCTTGACGAACTGCTCGTTCAGCCACAGCGGCGCAGTCAGCAGAACGGCGAGCAGCAGCACTACCGGCGTGAGGCAAGCGATAGCGAGCCACAGCAGCCAGCGCCTGCGTCTCATCGGTCCTCACTGCGTTGCGCGCGCGCGAGCTTCATTCCGACCAGCTGCGCCACGATGACCGCCATGTAGAACCCCCCGAACATGACCTCGAGCCAGGCCAGCGTATAAGCGGGCGCACGGGTGGGGGTGATGTCGCCGTAACCCAGACTGGTCAGCGTGGTGAAGCTGAAGTAGTCGAACAGCGCACGGCGCGAGTGCCACTCGTCGAGCTCGCCCGCGATCGCCGAGGAAATAGTGAAGGAGTGCGGGACAAGCCGGTCGGTCAGCGCGAACAAGTGACCCCAGATGAGCCCCATCAGCACCCAGCCCGCGATAGCGCCGAGGACGTCATCACCGTCGATGTCTCTCCGACGGAATAGGCGGCTCAGAATAACCGCGACGGCGAACCCGAGAAATGCCGCGGAAGAAGCGTGAAACACAGTCGCCGCGAGCCATTGTGAGGATGGCGATAGAGCGTAGTGCGCGGCGTTGGCCGCGACCGCCAAAACCATCAGCGCGACCGCGATCCACCGGTCGCCGCGTCTGACGAAAATAGCGAACGACACCAGCATCATGATCACGCCGAATGCAATGTCGTACAGCACGCGATTCAGGATGCTTCCGTGCGCCAGCAGCGGCTGCACCACTTCGAGCACGATCACGCCGGCGAGCAGAATCAGGTGCCGGTGTGCAGCCACCCACGCCGTCGCGGATGAAGAAACCATAGAGAGCCCGCAGCTGCCTGTGGCCCACCGTCGAGCGGACCCAGCCCTACTGCAGGTCGATGTCGGCCGAGATCTTTCCGCTCGCCGTGAGAAAAGCGGTGAACACGTCGCCGTTCGGCAGCCTGTAGACGCCCACGAGGTCGAGCTGCTCCACCACGCCATGCAGCTGCACGTTGCCCCGGCGACGGTTGAGCACGGACTCGAGCCCCTGCTTCATCCGCTCGATCGGCTGTGTCATGTCCACGGTGAATTTCTCCCGCAGGCGGTCGCGGATCTGCGACTGCGCAAACCAGTTGGCCATCGACAGCAGGGTCTGATTCGTGTCGAGCGTGTAGTCCAGGTCCGGGAACGAGAGCTGGCGCGTGTCGGAGTTGTAGTAAGGCGTGCCGGTGAGGAAGGCCGTGCCGGTGAGATCACCCGTAAAGGTGAGCTTGATGACCACTTTCGACCCCTCGCCGTACACGTCCGCGCCGGTGATGGTCACGCTGTGGCCGCTCATGTCGAGTGTCTTCCCACCCTTGTCCAGCTCGAGCGACTGATCGAGCCTCGCTTGGACGAAAGACTGCTGGATGTCGACCGGGATCTGCAGTCTGAAGGTATCCGCCGGCGTGGCTGCGTTGGCGAGCGGGAACGGCTTCGGATTGGACGCGGGTTTCTTGCCCGCGGTGACGACCGGCCGCAGCCGCAGTTGGATGCCGGTATGCAGCTGGCCCTCGGAGGCGCTCACCGGCACGACACCAAGGCCTTCCGGATTGAGAGCGAGCCACACGTTCGGGCGCAGCTCGGTCGGCTCGCTCATCCTGGCCCAGCTTGCCTGGGCGCGCGTGCGCAGATCCAGTGCGGCCGCCAGCCGCTTGTCGACGGCGGGGAGCATCTTCTTCAAAGCACCGTCGAAGCCGGCAACGACACTGTCCGTGACGTCCAGATCGAGCGGATGCAGCACGCATCGGTTTCCAGGAACGACCGGGCCGACGGTGGACTGTACCTGTGTTGTAAGGTCCGGAAGAATCGAGATGGCAGTGCTCACGGTTGCACTCGCAGTGCGCGGCGGCTCGCCATCGGTGCCGCAGGACCCGGTGGTCACCGGCCCGGGACAAGGCATCTGCTTGCGGCCCTTGAGCCAATAGCTGAGATCGATGGTGGTGACCACTGCGTCTCCGCCCCCCGTCATCGCCAGCGGCGCACGCGTGATGGAATAGCCGCCGTCGATTCCGCACGCCGGGGGCGCCGCGCCGCCGTCCATGCGGTACTGGAACGGGTCCACCCCGGCCGTGCGCGGCACTTCCTCCTCCGCCCGCTGCTCGATCGGCGCGAGTGGAATGTTCACCGCGATGTTGAGATACGAGAGCTCCGCCTTGGGTGGCTCCTGTGGCGCCACAACCGGCGAGGGCGTCTGGCAGCCCGACAAAACCGCACCCCCAGCCACGAGCGCGGACCAGATCCAAAGCTGTGCCCGGCCTCGCGCACGACCCGTTCTTGTCATTTCGGTCCCCCCCTCTGCTCTCGCAACGCTGCGTTGTGATGTTTCAGAGGCGGGGTGATTATAATCGAACGTTCGCGACCCACTCGCGTAAGGGAAAAGGGCTAAGCAATGCGTCTAGAAATCCTGCCGACGGCGGCCGCTGCCGCACTGACGTTGCTGTGCTTCGATGCCCGGGCGCTGACGCCGCTCGAGGAATGCTATCAATCGGCCGGTAACCGCACACAAGTTCGCCCCTGCCTCGAAGAGATGACCAGGCAGGCCTCGGACGCGCTGGCGGAAGCGTTTTTTGCGGCGCGCGGCGAAATGGAGAAGCTCGACCGGGTCACCGGGCGTGCAGGCGTCGCTGCCGCATTGGAGGCGAGCGAGCGCGCGTACCGCGATTTCCGCGATCGCAACTGCGTCTGGGTGTCCGCGTCGCTCTCGGCGGGAACCGGCGCGAGCGACGTCAAGCTCGACTGCGAGATCCGCATGAACCGCGCGCGGGCAGACGAATTGCGCGCGCAACTCGCACGCAAGGTGTCGCAGACGCAAACCGCAGGCGGCGGCCTCAGAGCGCTAACCGGCGTCGAGTGGCACTTGACGCGCATCGTGCTCGACGGCGCGGAGACCGGCCTCGAGCCCAGCGCGGCTACGCAGGTCTCCATCCGCTTCGACGGCGCGGGTCGCGCGTGGGGCCGAGGCCCCGTCAACCGCTTCGCGGGGCGCTACAGCGCGGACGCCGACGGAAGCATGAGCTGGGGCGATGCGGGATTGGAGGTGACCAGCATGGCCGGCCCGCCCGAGGCCATGGAGCGCGAGGACCTGTTCTTCCAGATCCTGGGCCAGGTGTCCCGCTATCGCGTGAGCGGATCGCAGCTCATTCTGGAGACCGACGACCAGAACTCCTCGCTCACCTTCGAGCGCTAGCCGTCGTCATTCCGGGGACCGCGAAGCGGGAACCTGGAATCCAGATAGAAAGCCGTAGTCACCCGGCTTACGGATCGCCCTTCGGGCGTCCGGAATGACGGTCAATATGTCGTTACCAAGCGTTTCTTAAGATCCCGTTAAGCCGGCGCTCCTAACGTTGCGTTCGTCCCGGGGGCAAGTGTTCCCGGCGGCACATTCCGCCAACAGTCAAGGAGTGCACACATGCAACAGAAGGTTCTGGTTCGCAGCCTGATCGCCGCCGGCTTGCTGACGGCGGCAGCAGCAGGCTATTCCCTGGCCGGTGCGCCGCCCGCCGCTCAACCAGCGGCGTCGACGCCGCCTGCAGCAGTGGCCGCGCCTGCGGCGACGGCGCAGCTGCCGGCCTTCAGCTGGATCGTGGAGAAGTACGGCCCGGCGGTGGTGAACGTGAGCGTAGAGGGCAAGGGCGAGATGGCGGCGGCTCCCGAGACGCCGAACATGGATCCCAACGATCCGTTCTACGAGTTCTTCAAGCGCTTCCAGGTACCCATGCCGCGCGGCCGCGCGCCGATGCACGGCCAGGGCTCGGGTTTCATCGTCAGCCCCGACGGCCGCATCCTGACCAACGCGCATGTGGTGGACGGCGCGAAGGACGTCACCGTCAAGCTGACCGACAAGCGCGAGTTCAAGGCGAAGGTGATCGGCGTCGACCGGCAGACCGACGTCGCGGTGCTCAAGATCGACGCCAAGGATCTGCCCACGGTCCAGATGGGTAACTCGACCGAGACCAAGGTCGGCGAATGGGTGCTGGCCATCGGCTCGCCGTTCGGCTTCGAAAATTCGGTGACGGCCGGCATCGTGAGCGCCAAGTCGCGCACGCTGCCCGATGAAACTCTGGTTCCGTTCATTCAGACCGACGTCGCGGTCAACCCAGGCAACTCGGGCGGGCCGCTGTTCAACATGAAGGGCGAAGTGATCGGCATCAACTCGCAGATCTTCAGCGAGACGGGCGGCTATCAGGGCCTGTCCTTCGCTGTGCCGAGCGAAGTCGCATCCAGGGTGCAGGATCAGCTCGTGGCGCACGGCAAGGTCACGCGTGGGCGCATGGGCGTCATGATCCAGAGCGTCAACCAGGCGCTGGCGGAGTCCTTCGGGCTCACCAAGCCGATGGGCGCGCTGGTGAGCTCGGTCGAGAAGGGCAGTCCGGCCGAGAAGGCGGGCATCGAGGCCGGCGACGTGATCGTCAAGTTCGATGGCAAGGACGTTGCCGACTCCGCTCAGCTGCCGGCGCGCGTGGCCGAGATGAAGCCCGGCGCCACCGCCAAGCTCGAGATCATCCGCAAGGGCACGACCAAGCAGCTCGACGTGACGCTCGGTGAAATGAAGGACGGCAAGCTCGCCGCCGCGAGCACTGATGGCGCTCAGAACCAGGGGCGTCTCGGTGTGGCAGTGCGTCCGCTCAATGCCGACGAGCAGCGCCAGGCCGGCGTGGATGGCGGGCTCGTGGTCGAGAACGCCAGTGGACCTGCGGCACGAGCCGGCATCCGGCCAGGGGATGTGATCCTGTCCGTCAACGGCACCGCTGTGCATAGCGTAGATGACCTGCGCTCGATGGTGTCCAAGGCCGGCAAGCGCATGGCCCTCCTCGTGCAACGCGAGGAAGCGCGGATCTTCGTGCCGGTCGAGCTGGGTTGATTCTCCGGGTCAACTGACCTTTCAGACGGCGCGTGACTTCGGTCTCGCGCCGTTTTCATTTCGCGCGCGCGAGAAGCGGGACACCGGTCGACTTGCGTGTATATTAGGGCGCCTCCGAACAGATACCGGACGTAGCGATCGATCCGCCATGGGTGCTATGCGGCCCCGCGCCTCGCTCCCGTGCGTGGCAACGTTGGCAGGGGCGCTCATCCTTGCTGCATCACCATCGGCACACGCCCAGCAGATGGAACCGCGTTCCTACGCGAACGCGCCCATCGGCTTGAATTTTCTGATCGCCGGCTACCAGTACTCGTGGGGCGACGTACTGGTCGACCCGTCGCTGCCGATCAAGAACGCCGACGCGAAGGTGAATACGCTTCTGCTGGGCTACAGCCGCGTGCTCGACTTCTGGGGCCAGTCGGGAACGTTGGCGGTCCTGGTGCCTTATGCGTTTCTGTCCGCAAACGGTGAAGTGGAGGGCGAAGCCAAGAGCGTGACGCGCACCGGCTTCGGCGATCTGGGTTTGCGGCTGTCGGTCAACCTGCTGGGCGCACCGGCGCTTTCGCTCCAAGAGTTCCGCGACTATCAGCAAGACACGATCGTAGGCGCCAGTCTCACGGTAACCGCGCCCACCGGGCAGTACGACAACACGAAGCTGGTCAACATCGGCACCAACCGCTGGACGCTCAAGCCGGAGGTGGGCGTATCCAAGGCGCTGGGGCCATGGATCTTAGAGGGAGACGCCGCCGTCACCTTCTATACCGACAACGACGAGTTCTTCCCCGGCAGCAGCGTGCGCCAGCAGGATCCGCTCTACGCGTTGCAGGCGCACGTCATCTACACCTTCAATCCCAGGCTGTGGGGCGCCCTGGACGCGACGTACTACTTCGGCGGGCGAACCTCCGTGAACGGCAACGTGAACGAGGATCTGCAGTCGAACACGCGTTGGGGTGCGACGCTCGCGCAGTCGATCGATATCAACAACTCCATCAAGCTCTATTTCA
>DATJVW010000230.1:0-2059 GCA_035501675.1 Burkholderiales bacterium | reverse complement strand
CGCACCCGAACCATCGTCGAGCGGATAGCAATGGCGGGCGAGCTGGACACGCACACGCTGCTCGACGAACCCGACCTGTGTTCGCCGATCCTCATCCTCCGTGAAGCAGAAGCGCAATAGGCCGAGACGAATGAAGTCGAGTGGGGTCCAGCCGTAGACCCGCACCTCGCCGTGTGGACGGCTAGACACGTCGGCAACGATCGCGTTCTGGTGGGCCGCTCGCGAGCGCGGGGCATAGATCCGCACCGACTGGAACTGGCCTGGGTTCTCGACGCCCAGCGCCTGCCAGCCCGCCCGGGCCTCGTCTTTGGTGGCAAACGCGCGATTCGGGCGATCGAGGTGGAGCAAGTCCTCACCCTTGACGTTGAACACGAGCGCACGCGCATTCGGCGCCTGCTGACCAAGCAGCGCCCGTCCTTGAGCTGTCTCGAAGAGCTGATAAAGCAGGAAGGTCGCGTAGGACGTCTTCGTCGCCACGCCGGAAATACCAGTGATCGAGACGTGCCCGCCCTTGTCTCCGTTCATGAACGAAAAGTCGGCCCAAATCGGCTGACCTGACTGATCGAGACCTACGGGAAGCCGGTCGGTCATCTGGTCGACAAACAGCGCCTGCTCACGCTCCGCGCCCACGGCCGCATGAATCTCCGCCCCCGAGCGCGGCGCCAGCCACAGCTCTGGGACCGTGCGGAGGATCTGCACTTCAGCCCGCCTGATCGGCTGACCAGGCATGGTCTGGTCAGCGATTCGCTGAGTATCCGAGGCCCATTCGGCACCCTCGATCTGGCTGCTCTCCTCCACGACGATCCCGTAGTGAGTCACCTGCTGCCCGCTGGGCAGGGTCTGGCTGGCGCAAACAAGGTCATCGAGTTGGACGACCGCGTCGTTGTCCAGAACACAGAAGAACCGGCTGCTTGTGGCCGCGACAGCGCCGTCGACTAGACCAAGGCGGGCGGGAATAGACGCAGTTGCCATCATGGCGTACCTCCAGTCAGGGCGAGAGCCCGCGCGGTCTCGCGGACCGCGCGCGTTGAGAGTCCAGGGTTACCGAGCCGATGGCGCAACTGACGCTCAAGGGCGGCGATCGGCTGCAGGTTCTGGGGCGCGCGAGGGTCCGTATGCGGCACGCCGGCGTACCGCGGGAGCAGGCAGGTGACCTTGTCCGCAGTGGCGCACGCGGCATCGAGGCCGGCGCTCTGCGGAAACTCGAGCCGAGCAATCGCGTGCCAGGGGCTCGCATGGCCGAGGCCGTCAGCCACACGCGTGTAGCAGGAGTAGCGCTCACGACCCATTGCAAAGAGCGGTGTGCGTTCACCTGCTTGAAGCTCGGGAACCCGACGATGCAACTCCGGCGGCAGCAGCAGACGCATGTGCGTCTTGACGTAGCCGCAGACCGGAAGATCCCGGGAACGCACAAAAGTCAGCGGGCCATCCGCAATCACGAGCCACCCCTCCGCGGCCAACCGCTCGGCGAGCTCAGCCTCGGCCTGGCGCATCCGATTTTGGAGTTCCCGCAGCGGAGCGTCAGCATCGTTGTCGTGAATCGACGCGATCTGCCACTGCCAGCCGCCTTCGAGTGGCGGAATGGCCACCTGGAGACCGCCACCCCAGATGATCATGCGCCCGACCCGAACATGGTCGATGCGTGCCTCGCCATCGCAGAGCGCCGCGCCGCGCGCGTGCACACCAGCAACACCGTGCGCGAAGACATCACCGTCGCGGACATATAGATGCGCATCCCCACGGCGGACACCATCAACGAAAGCCACAGGCCCGGGCGACGCTATGGCCTGCGGTCGCAACGCGAACGAGTCGCCGTCAACCCGCTCCGCCACTTCGACAGTTCCACCAGGCAGGTCCTCGCTCGCTATGAGCATCGGCGACCCGTACTGGGCCTGCCATTCCTCTACGAAAACGTCAGGGCTCATCGGCCCAGGTCATGCTCCCCCGAACGCCTCATCCTTGCCCCAAGGGGCGGTGCTCCGATCCCGTCGAATCGTACGCGCTCAGCTGCAGGTTCCGCAAGCATGCGAGGTGTCAGCAGACGAACAGTTCGTCACCC
>DATJVW010000229.1:0-11000 GCA_035501675.1 Burkholderiales bacterium | reverse complement strand
CGGGGCTGGCGAGCACCGCGTGCGGCTCGCCCTGCGCGATCAGCGCGCCGAAGTTGAGCACCACGAGCCGCTCGACGCAGGCGAGCAGGGCGTGCACCACGTGTTCGATCCAGATGATGGCCACATTCTGCGTGCGGATGTCCTGAACGGTGTCCACCAGCGCACGCGCCTCGTGCTCGGTCAATCCGCCGGCGATCTCGTCGAGCAGCAGCACGCGTGGGCGCGTGGCCAGCGCGCGCGCCAGCTCCAGGCGTTTGCGATCGAGCAAGGTGAGCGAACCGGCCAGCTGGTTCGCACGGCCGGCCAGCCCCGTGCGCGCGAGGATATCGACGCACCGGGCTGCGGCCTCCGACTCGGTCGTGCCACCCCCGAACACCGCGGCCACGAGCAGGTTCTCGAGCACCGTCATGCCCGAAAACGGATGCGGGATCTGGTAGGAGCGTCCAACGCCGGAACGGCAGCGCCGGTGTGGCGCCAGCGCCGTGATGTCCTCGCCTCCCAGCAGAACATGTCCGGCGTCGGGACGCAGATCCCCGCTGATGAGATTAAACAGCGTGGTCTTGCCGGCGCCGTTCGGCCCCAGGATACCCAGCGCCTCGTTCTCCTCCAGCGCCAGGCTCACATCGTCGACGACTTTTAGTGCGCCGAAGCTCTTCGAGATGCCCTCCAACACGAGCAGGCGGGACATGGGCTACCGCGAGACCGTCGCGCAGGGGCGGCGCCACCGCGGATCAGCCGATGGGCTTGAGCTTGCCGCCGACCGGGATATTGGGCGCAGTCCGGTTCTCGACGATGACAAGATCGAACTTGTACTTCTTACCCTTGACCCATTGGCCACCCACCAACGGCGTCTTGGCGACGTTCGGGAACGGTCCCTTCCCCCAGCTCATGGGGCCCACGATGGTGTTGAGGCTGGTCGCCGCCAGGGCGTCGCGGATCGAGCCTTTGTCGTCCAGAGACTTGCTGCGTTTGAGCGTGTCGGCGGCCACTTCGAACAGCGCGTGGATAAAGCCGATCGGCTGGGTCCATTGCTTCTTGGTATCGGCCTCGTAGGCATCGGCGAACTGCTTCGCGCTCATCCCGTTGAGCGAGGACTTGAATGGATGCGACGGGCTCCACCACACTTCGCTCGACAGACCCACCGCGATGTCACCGATCGCCTCGACCGCCGCGGGGAACAACAGCGCCTTGCCCACCGAAGCGATCTTGGGCTTGAAGCCCTGCTGGTGTGCCTGGGTCCAGAACGTCCTGAAGTCGGGCGGGATCACCACGCCGGTGATGATCTCGCAGTCGCCCTTCTTGAACTCCGCGATCTGGGCGCTGAAGTCCGAGGTGAGGTTCTGGTAGCGGCCCGGGTCGAGCAGGCTGAAGCCCTTCTCCTTGAGCGGCTTGGGAAAGCCGACATTCGCGTCGCCCCATGCGTTGCCGTCGCCGTCATTGGGGAACAGTCCGCCGACCTTCTTGTTGGTGGGAAGCGAGCCCCACATCGTCGTGAACACGGCGATGATGTCCTCCAGGCCCCAGAAAAAGTGATAGGTCCATTTGAACCCCTCACCAGGCTTGCCGCCGCGGCCAAAGAACCAAGGCTGCCAGGGAGCGACGGTGGAGATGCACGGCACCGCGTTCAGCTCGCACTGATCCGACACCGGGTTGGTCGTCTCCGGCGTGGACGCCACGGTCATCAGATCGACCTTGTCCTTCAGGATCAGGTCCCCGGCCACCTCCGCCGCGCGGTTCGGGTTCGACTGGCTGTCCTTGACGATGATCTCGACCGGGTGCACGGCGCCGCCGACCTGTATGCCGCCTTTCAACGCGACCATGACGTTCGCCAGCACGAACTTGTCGGCCTCCCCGAAGGCGGCCAGCGGCCCGGTTTGCGGCGAGACATAGCCGATCTTGATCTTGCGTCCTGCTTGTGCGAATGCGGGACCGCTCAAGCCCCCGGCGCCGGCGACGACCGCCGCACTCCCCATCAACCGCAAGAATGCGCGGCGCTTCGCCTCCCCTTGCGCTGCGGCGGAACGGCTTTTCTTCTGCGTATGGTCGGACATTTCCATCTCCTCCTTTTTCTCTTGGTTCGTGGCTCTTGCTTCGTAGCGTCAGGCGGCATGCCGCCTGACGGCAAGCGGGCGCTCGCCGTGATAGGCGGCGGTGAGCAGCGCGAGGATCGCCTCGTAGGTTACGGGCCGCGGGTTGTAATAGGGGTTCTCGGTGGCGAGCCTCGCGGCTCGTTCCAAGCCATCGCGCGGCATGCCGAGGTCCTTCAAGGCTACCGGGGCACCGATGGCGCGCGCCAGGTCGTACAGTGCCCCCGCCGGGTCGATGCTCCCGAGCGAGCGCGCAATGCGCGTCATGGCTTCAGGCGCAGCGTCAAAGTTGTACGCCGTGGCCTGCGGCAGGATCACGGTGTGAGTCTCCGCGTGCGGCAGATTGAAAGACCCGCCGAGCGTGTGGCACAGCTTGTGGTGTAGCGCCATGCCGACCTGCCCGAGGCACGCGCCCGCCAGCCACGCGCCGTACAGCGCCTCGCCTCGCGCCTCGAGGTTTTGCGGCTCGCGCACCACGGTGGTCAGGCTCGCTGCGAGCGCGCGGATGCCTTCTTCGGCCATCAGCGAGTTGATGGGGTTAGCGTCCTGCGCATACAGCGCTTCGACGCAATGGGCGATGGCGTTCATGCCGCTCGGGCCGGCGATGCGCGCAGGCAACGTGAGCAACAGACGCGGGTCGTAGATCACCGTCTTGGGCAGCACACGCGGGTCGCGTCCGGTCTTCTTCTGGCCCTGCGCCGTGATGCCGTAAATGGGCGTCATTTCTGAGCCGGCGAAGGTGGTGGGGATGGCGACGACGGGCAACTCGGACGTGAGAGCGATGGCCTTGCCCAATCCGACCGTGGACCCGCCGCCCACCGCGACACAGCAGTCCGCCCCGAGGCGCGCCGCCTCGGCGCGGCCCGCCTCGGCGGTCTCGATGGGCACGTGCATCACCGCCTTGTCGTACACGCCGGCCGCCCGCGCGCCGAGTCGAGCCGCGATGTCCTCGGCCGACGCGCGCTGCTCCGGGGTGCTCAGCACCAGCGCACGCTTGGCGCCGAGGCGCTCGATCTCCTCGCCGAGCCGATCGAGCGCGCCGAGGCCGAACACGACGCGCGAGGGCTGCGAGTTGAACACGAATGCTCTCATGCGTAGGCCCGCACGGGTTCTTGCAGCAGCGGGACACCGGTGAGTCGCGTGAGCTCCTCGAACACCAGTCCTTCGACCATCTCGCGCACGCGCAGCCCTTGAGGCGTGACATCGAGCACGGCGAGATCGGTGTAGATGCGATTGACGCAGGCCACTCCGGTCAGGGGATACGTGCAACGCTCCACGATCTTGCTCTGACCGCTCTTGGTCAGATGCTCCATCATCACGAACACCTGCTTGGCGCCAATCGCCAGATCCATGGCCCCGCCTACCGCCGGTATCGCGTCCGGCGCGCCGGTATGCCAATTGGCGAGGTCACCCGTTACGGACACCTGGAAGGCGCCCAACACGCAGATGTCGAGATGGCCGCCGCGCATCATGCCGAAGGAGTCGGCGTGGTGAAAGAACGCTCCGCCAGGGAGCAAGGTGACCGGATCCTTGCTCGCGTTGATCAGATCGTAGTCCTCATCGCCCGGCGCCGGCGCGGGGCCCATGCCGAGCACACCGTTCTCGCTGTGCAGCAGGATTTCCCGATTCTCCGGGAGATGGTTGGCGACCAGTGTGGGCAGCCCGATGCCGAGGTTGACGCATGCCCCGTCCGGGATATCCTGCGCCACACGCGCCGCCATCTGATCACGGCTGAGCCTTTGCATGACCGCTCCTATGCTCCCAATTGTGTCACGCAGCGGCCTCAACGCGGCCGGTAACGGTTAGCCCGGAGCCGGGGACATGCACGACCCGCTGCACGAAAACGCCGGGCGTCACGATGGCTTCGGGGTCGAGCTCGCCCAGCTCGACGATCCGGTTGACCTGGGCGATGGCACACCGGGCAGCAGTGGCCATGATGGGACCGAAGTTTCGGGCGGTCTTGCGGTACACCAGATTGCCCCAGCGGTCGGCCCGCTCGGCCTTGATCAGAGCGTAATCGGCGCGGATCGGGTACTCGAGCACGTAGCCCCGGCCATCGATCGAGCGCGTCTCCTTGCCTTGCGCCAGCTGCGTCCCGTACCCGGTCGGCGTGAAGAAGGCGCCGATGCCCGCCCCGCCCGCGCGGATGCGCTCGGCGAGGTTGCCCTGCGGGACCAGCTCCAGCTCGATTGCACCGGCGCGGTACAGTGCATCGAACACGTACGAATCGACCTGTCGCGGGAACGAGCAGAGAATCTTGCGCACGCGGCGCGCCTTGAGCAGCGCCGCGAGCCCTGTCTCCCCGTTGCCGGCGTTGTTGCTGACGATGGTGAGATCCTTCGCGCCCTGAACGATGAGCGCATCGATGAGCTCGGCCGGCGTACCGGCCGGGCCGAAGCCGCCGATCATCACCGTCGCCCCGTCGTGAATATCTGCGACCGCTGCGGCTACAGATGGGACGATCTTGTTGATCATGTCGTGCGTCAGCGCGGGTAGTAAGGTGCGAGCTGTGCGTCCACGTTCACCCACACCGCTTTCGCTTCGGTGTAATCGTGCATCGCTTCGAAGCCCATCTCCCGGCCGTAGCCGGATCTGCCCACCCCGCCGAATGGAGAGCCGGGATTGACGCGCTTGTAGCAGTTGATCCATACCATTCCGGCGCGCATAGCCGCCGCCACGCGATGCGCGCGCGCCAGATTCGCAGTCCACAGCCCGCCGCCCAGGCCATACTCCGTACCGTTGGCGATGGCGATCACCTCCTCGTCGTCGCGGAAGGTGGTCACGGTCACGAACGGGCCGAACACTTCCTCCTGCGAGACACGCGAGCGCGGAGCGGCGCGCACCACGGTTGGTTCAACGTAGCAACCCTTGGCCAGCTCCTGACGCTCGGGCGGCTTGCCACCCAGCAGGACCTCGCCGCCTTCTTCACGCGCCACCTTGACGTAGGTCAGCACGCGGTCGCGATGCTGGATCGACGTGAGCGGCCCCATCTCGGTCGCGGGATCCAGCGGGTTGCCCAGGCGGATCGAGCGGGCCAGGGCCAGGAACTTGTCGAGGAACGCCTCCGCGATCTTCTCGTGCAGGATCAGGCGCGAGCCCGCGATGCAGGCCTGGCCCTGATTGTGGAAGATGGCGAAGGCCGAGCCGTTCACCGCAGCGAGCAGGTTCGCATCATCGAATACGATATTGGCGCCCTTGCCGCCCAGTTCGAGCTGGACCCGCTTGAGATTGCCGGCCGAGGCCTGGACGATCTTCCGGCCGGTGGCAGTCGAGCCGGTGAAGGCGATCTTGTCCACGCCCACATGCTCAGCGAGAACCTGTCCGGCCACGCTTCCATATCCGGGCACGACGTTCATTACCCCCTTGGGGAAACCCACGTCGCCCGCGAGTTCCGCCACGCGCAGGCTGGACAGCGGGGTGAGCTCCGCCGGCTTGAGCACGACCGTGTTGCCGGCTGCGAGTGCGGGCCCCATCTTCCAGCTCGTGAACATCAGCGGAAAGTTCCAGGGCACGATCTGACCGACCACCCCGAGGGGCTCGCGCAGCACGTAGTTGAGGAATCCCTGCTCTACCGGCACCACGCTGCCCTGATACTTGTCGGCCATGCCACCGAAGTAGCGGAAGGTAAACGCGGTGCGCACCACGTCCAGCCCCTTCGTATCGCGCAGCGGATGGCCGGTGTCGAGCGTCTCGAGCGTGGCCAATTCCTCGGCCCGCGCCTCGATGGCGTCAGCGAGCTTGAGCAGCAGCCGCCCGCGGTCGGCGGCCGCCAGCTTCGCCCAAGCGGGAAACGCCCTGCGAGCCGCGTCAACCGCGCGGTCGACGTCGGCCTTCTGCGCCTCGGCAACCTCCGTGATCAGCGAGTTGTCGTGCGGATTCAGGACCGGGATGCGCGAGCGCGCGTCCGAGTCGACGAACGCGCCATCGATGAACAGTTTGTTTTGCACAGCTTGCAACGGCGCCTCCCTAGCCCGTAGGTCAGACAGACCCTCCCTCTCCCCCCGGGAGAGGGGCGCGCCGTAACGTGGAGCAGGGGCCCCCTCTGGGGATGCGACCGGGAAGGCGCGCACTAGCACGCGCCCATCCGGCGCGCTGCATCCCGCTCCGGGGTCGCATCCATCGGCCAAGGCCGACGGAACCTGCTCCGCCCTCCGCGGGCGCGGTGAGGGCGACAACGACTCGAGATCAGAACTCCACCGGATAGGGCGGCAGCTCGCCGCGTTCGTAGCGCTTGGGCAGATCCGGGGTGGCGTTCTCCCACACCAGGAGCATGGAGCGCTTCTTCGAGAAGCCCTGGTGGCGGATATCCGCTGGCATGGCCGCGACGTCGCCCGCTTTCATCGTCACCCGCGCGCGTGGGCGCCCGGTTTCGCGATCGGAAACCTCCCAGGTGATCTCGTCGGAGAGCTGCACGAACCACTCGACGCGGTCGTTGCCGTGGATGATGGGCAGGATGTACTCCTCGGTCGTGGGGCAGAACAGGCTCTGCTTGCACACCGAGGTGACCGATGGATTCCAGGTCACGTCCGAGCGCGACAGGTACTTGAACAGATTGAACGCGTGCAGCTCCTTCTCGAAGCCCGGCTCGGCCTTGATCTCGGGCTCGTCCTGTGCCACGTCGGCGAACGCGCGGTTGATCGCGAAGCCGTTGCTCTCCTCGCGCAGCGGCGAATCGCCCTCAAGGCCGGGCATGCGCTTGGTCGCCACGCGGAAGCGCTCGATGGCTTTGAGGTTGCTGCCCCGCTTCTCCCCGAAGGCAGCGGCGGCCCCGGTCTCGGCCGGAGCGGCGAACGGGTCGAAACCTTCGTTTACCCAGTCGCTCAGGATCTCCTTGAACTTGGCCATCGCCGGTGGGGTGTCGAACACCTCCACGTAGGAGAGACCGGCCTTGTGGATCGCCTCGTTGTAGCGACCGGCGAACAGCTCCACCCGGCCATACAAGTTGCGCGTCCCGAACACGGCATCGAAGTTCACCAGCCCGTAGAAGAATCCCCAGGCCACGTCGCGCATTATGGCGCGCAGGAAAGCGTCTGCGCTCATCGTGTGGGATTGGCGTTGGCCCTTCGCCGGCCAGGTGATGGTGACGAAGTATTCGTCGCGTTGCAGGGTGAACTGGCCGAGCGTGAAGGTGCGGTAGCCCGCGATCTTCTCCGGCAGCTTGATCTCGACGGGTGCGTTCATGGTCTGTCTCCTCGATCTTCAATGTGCACAGATCTCGCCCCACTTCTGGACCGTGAGCGGGCCCAGGATGGTCTGCTGGATCATGACGCTGGGCCTAGACGCCTTGAAGCGGTACGCCGCGCCCTTGGGCAGCAGCGCCTGGTGGCCGCGCTTGAGGCGAATGACCCCCATCCGCTTGCCTTTCGGTTCGCCTTGCAGCTGGACGGTCCCTTCCTTCCCGGCCGGCGCTACCGCGTCCGCGTTGTCCAGCTTGACGTACTCGACCTCGACGTCGCCGTCCATCACCACGGCAAACTCGTCATGCGAGCAAGCCATCCACGGCGAGGTGCCTTCGGCGCGGATGGCTTCGATGACGTACTCGAGGTTCTTCGCCACCACCACCTTCTCGTAGGCCTTGGACTTGGAGGCCACCTCGAATACGTTGGAAAAGACGTAGTACTTGGGGTTGTCGTTGATGATCTCCATCGTTCCCTTCTCGTACTTCGACAGGGAGCCGAACACGGTGGTGAATGGCATTTGCTCCTCCGGTCTTTTGCTGGTAGATTTGTTCGCAATGCGGACATACGTCCGACTTACGGACACTTTATGCCTGGCCCCGAATCCCTGTCAAGACCTGCCCGCCTGCGGCCCGGCGCCGCGACCGAAGACGGAAGGCGCGGCGCAGATCGGATCCTTCGCCGCAATGCAACGAAAGCGGCGGGAGCGGCGCGTGGCTACGGCAGCGACTTCGTGCGTGCGCTGGCCAAGGGGCTGGCTGTGATCGAAGCATTCGACGCCCGTTCGCCCTCCATGACGTTGAGCGAAGTGGCGAAGAAGACGGGTCTGTCGCGCGGAACGGCCCGACGGCTGTTGCTCACGCTGGTCGACCTCGGCTATGCCGGCTTCGACGGCAAGTACTTCGGTCTGCAGCCGCGGGCGCTGAACTTGGGCTTCGCCTATCTGCACTCGCAGAAGCTGTGGCAGCTCGGCCAGCCCTACATGGTCCAGCTGGTGGAGCGCGTGCACGAGTCGTGCTCGATCGCCGTTCTGGACAGCAGCGAGATCGTTTACGTGGCGCGGGTGCCCACCTCAGTGCGCATCATGTCGATCAACCTCGGCATCGGCACGCGCTTGCCGGCCTTCGCCACCTCTATGGGCCGCGTGCTGCTCGCCGGACTTCCCGTGGAAGAGGTGGACCGCCTGCTGGAGCAGGCCTCGCCTCTGGCCAAGTACACGCCGAAGACCGTCGTCGATGCGACGGCGCTGCTGCGGGAAATCGAGGCGGTTCGCAGGCAAGGCTGGGCGCTGGTGGACCAAGAGCTGGAGATGGGACTGCGCTCGATCGCGGTGCCGATCGCGGACGCCGGCGACCGGGTGATCGCCGCACTCAACATCGGCACGCACGCCTCGCGCTGGCCGATCCAGAAGCTGATACAGGAAGTGCTGCCGCTGCTCAAGGATACGGCGGCCTCCATCTCGGGCTTGCTGGCGCCGGAGCGGCACAAGACAGTGCAGCGAAAGGTGAAGGGTGAAAGGTAAAGCAAATGAAGACATCCTATGCGGCCATTCGTTCCTATATCACCGCCGACGGGGCGGAGATTCGGGAGCTGATGCATCCGGATCACCACGGCAGCCGGCGCCAAAGCCTCGCCGAGGCGACCGTTCGGCCCGGCCAGGAGACGCTGCTGCACAAGCATTTGCGCACCGAGGAGCTGTATCACATCACCGCCGGCTGCGGCGTGATGACGCTGGGCGAGCAAAGGTTTGCGGTTTCGGTGGGCGACACCGTGTGCATTTCGCCCGGCACTGCCCACTGCATCAGCAACAGCGGCAGCGAACCGCTGCGCATCTTGTGCTGTTGCACGCCGGCCTACTCGCACGATGACACGGTGTTATTGCACGGCGACGCGGGGAGCGCGATGACGTAGCCCCGCCGCGCAACCAACGAGTTCGCCGTTGGTGACTAGAAGTGGACTGTAACAGCGGATTCCGGAGTACCCCTCACCGCGACCCTCTCCCGCAAGGAGAGAGGGGGTGGGCTATTCCGTTGTCCACTAGAACAAGTGTCCGCTTGGGAGACTGCGAGTCTTTGCGCCGGATCCCGCTGCCGGCCAGCGCAGTCGTTCAGAGAAAGGGATCGGCGCTCCAGGCCTGTTTCCAGGCGGCGAGGTCCTCCGCCGCCATGGGGCGTGCGATGAAGTAACCCTGGGCCATGTCGCAGCCCAGCTCGTTGATGAGATCCCACTCCTCCCGCGTTTCCACGCCTTCGGCGACCGCTTTCAGGTTCAGCTCGCGCGCGATGTCCAGCCCCCTCTTGAGGGCCGCGCGCAGCGGCGCGCCGCGCGCGGCGCCTGCCAGCATCTGACGGTCGATCTTCAGCTCGGTGGCCGGGATGCGCTCGAGCTGTTCCCGCGAGCACTGGCCGGTGCCAAAGTCGTCGATCGCCAGCCCGAACCCGCGCACCCGCAGCTGCAGCAGGCTATCCAACGCCATCCGTATGTCATGCGCAATCGCGGCCTCGGGCACTTCGATGACGAGGTTCTCGTGCTCGACGCCGTGTTCGATGATCTTGGCCTCGATACGGTCTGCCAGGCCCGGAGCCAGCAGGAGGTCCGGAGAGAGATTGACCGACACCTGCACGTCCAACCCCTGCCGTCGCCACCTGCGGCACTGACCCATGGACTTGTCCAGCATGATGGCGGTCAGATCGTCGAACAGGAAGTTGTCTGCGAGCAGAGGCAGAAACGATCCAGCCTGCAGCAGCCCGTGCTCGATATGGTTCCAGCGCATCAGCGCCTCGACGCCGATCAGCTCCATGCCGCGCAGTGAAACCTTGGGCTGGAAGTGTGGGAAGAACTGGTCCTGGGCGATGCCGTTCCAGATCTCCTCCAGCGTGATCTCGGGCGCGGGCCTGGCGGGGTTGGCCTCGATGGCGGGGGTCCGCGACTCGGTTGGAATATTGACCAGCATTGTCTCGCCTCCCGAATTGGTATTCCGGATGCAACTCCTCCGATGCTGTTTCGTCCGCGGTTCCGAATACTTGAGGGTCGAGCCGGTAGAATAGGGGCTCGATCACTGCGCCTTCCAGCCCCATGCAGCCCCTGTCCGGCGTCCGCGTTCTCGACTTCAGCACCCTGCTGCCCGGTCCCATGGCCACGTTGCTGCTGGCCGAGGCCGGCGCGGATGTGATCAAGATCGAACGCCCGGACAGCGGCGAGGAGTTGCGCGGCTACCAGCCTCGCTTCGCCGATACCAGCGTGTCCTTCGCCATGCTCAACCGCGGCAAGCGCAGCATCGCTATCGATCTCAAGGCGCCCGACGCGCTGACCCGGTTGCACCCGCTGATCGAATCGGCGGACGTGGTGGTGGAGCAGTTTCGTCCCGGCGTTATGGAGCGCCTGGGACTGGGGTACGAGGCGCTGGCGGCGATCAACCCGCGCATCGTGTACTGCGCCATAACGGGATACGGTCAGAGCGGGCCCAAGGCTCTGGTGGCGGCTCACGACCTCAACTACCAGGCCGACGCCGGGCTGCTTTCCATCGCGGCGGGAGCCGACGCGTCGCCCGTGATTCCCAACGCGCTCGTGGCCGACATCGCCGGCGGCTCTTACCCGGCGGTCATCAACATCCTGCTCGGCCTGCGCCGCCGCGAGCTCACGGGCAAGGGTTGCAAACTGGACATCGCCATGACCGACGGGCTGCTCCCGTTTCTGTACTGGGGCATCGGCATCGGGGCCACGACGGGAAACTGGC
>DATJVW010000228.1:0-3362 GCA_035501675.1 Burkholderiales bacterium | reverse complement strand
CCGACTCGGTGGATTGCTCGACTTCTACGAGCGAGCCCCGGCTTGAACGTGGTTTGAGTCGTCGAATACACGCATCCAGCTCCCGTCTGTCATGCTAGGATGAATCGAACCATAAGCGACGGCGATCCTACACCTCGATGCCCGCTCTTCTCGTCGGTTTGGGCGCGTTCGCCTCCACCCTCCTCGGTGGTGCGTTTGCCCTGCGCTTCAAAGACAAGCTGCATCTCATCATGGGGTTCAGCGCCGGTGCGGTCATCGCGGTTGCATTCTTCGACCTGTTGCCCGAGGCCATCGAGCTCGCGGGCGAGGCTTACGGCATTTCGCTGGTCAGCTCTCTGACCGGGCTGGGATTCATGCTCTACATGGTGCTCGACCGTATGATTGTGCTCCATGCTGGGGGCGAGGAAGGCGTCGGTGGCCACCGCCATCGCGGGCGGCTGGGCGCGGGAAGTTTCTCCGTCCACAGCTTTCTCGACGGCACCGCAATCGGTCTTGCGTTCCAGGTTTCCGTGCCCGTCGGCGCGATCGTCGCCGTTGCAGTGCTCGTGCACGACTTCTCTGACGGCATGAACACCGTGACCGTGGTCTTGAAAAACTCCGGTACCTCGGGGGAAGCGTTTCGCTGGTTGCTGGTGGACGCCGTCGCTCCGGTGCTGGGCGTGGTGGCGACGCTCTTCTATAGGCTGCCGGATGCCGCTCTCGGCTCGCTTCTGGCGCTGTTCGCGGGCTTCTTCGTCTACATCGGCGCCAGCGATCTGCTACCCGAAAGTTACCACGCGCACCCGACCAAGCTCACCACAGTCATGACGCTCTTGGGGGCCGGGCTCCTGTACGTCGGCATCAGGCTGATGGGCGGCTAGCGCCGTCCCAGACATCCCGGCAACGCTTGAGGGGCCGACCAGTTTGTCCAGTTCCGCTGCTTTGTAAGGACCAACAGGCGGTGCATTCGAGCCGCAACCCGTACACGAGTCCTGTCCTATTGTGTCATATCCGTATGGTCATGCCGTCCGCCAAGGAGTAGCGGTAAATGCGATAGGCTGGGATAAGCCCGATCAGGGTGCCCGCCGCGCCCACCAGGACCATCAGCGCAATCTCGTGCGCCGAAGGCCAGCCCACCCCGATCAGCAGTCCGAGACGGGACTCCAACCAGGGCTGGCCGGCGAGCAATCCGACATACAGAGCCGCCACCCCCAGGGCGATGCCAGACAGCGTGAGGAACGTCGCCTCTCCCAGAATCAAAGCAAACACGTGCACGGGGCGGGCGCCTACCGATCGTAGGATCGCCATCTCGCGGCGGCGCTCGCTCAGGCTTGTGAGCAGCGCGACGAGCATCCCCGCCAAGCCCACTACCACCACTAGAGCGGACACCGCCAACAGCGTCTTCTCCGCCGCGCCCACGATGTCCCAGACCTCCTGCAGCGTCGGGCCGGGCAGGATGGCCGTCAGCGGCTCCGCTGCATACTCGTTGACGAGCCGCTGCATCGACAGCGCCGCGCCCCGCGACTTCAGGCCGACCAGAAACGCAGTGATTGCGCGCTTCGACCCCGATCCCGCTGCGTGCTCGTGCTCCTCCTCGTCCTCGTGAGCAGCGCTGGGAGCGTTGTAGTGATCGGCCTCCTCACTGGCGCGCATGGCCGCGGCCAACGGATCCGCCGACGCTTCGTTGTGCTCGGCGTGGACTGCATCCATCCCCTCCAGGGTCACGTGCACGGTGCGGTCGACTGGCGTACCGGTTCGCGCCAGAATCCCGACAACCCGGAACGGGTGCTCCTTGTGCAGCGAAAAGCTGACGTCGCCCGTGCCGTGAGCGATGACGATCGACTGGCCTAGCTTGTAGCCCAACGCTTCCGCGACTTCCGCGCCCAGCACCGCATCGTGCGTGCCCTCGAAGCGCTTGCCCTGCGCCAGCTCGAGGTTACGGCCGCGCCCGAAGCGGAAGTGCTCGAAGTAGTCCTGCGTGGTGCCGAGCACTCTAAAGCCGCGGTGGGAATCGCCCAGAGAAAACGGTATGGTCCATGTGACTTCGGGGCGGTTCGCCAGGGCCTCGTAGCTGTCCCAGCGGACGTTGTTGGTCGCGTTGCCAATCCGGAACACCGAGTAAAGGAGCAGATGCACCGGGCTGCTGCGCGCACCGACGATCAGATCGGTTCCCGAGATCGTGGCTGCGAAGCTCTCTCGCGCTTCGCTGCGGATGCGTTCGACGCCCAGCAGCAGGACGACGGCGAGCCCGATGGACAGCACGGTGAGCGACGCGGTGAACTTGCGGTTGCGCAGGCTCTTTATGGCTAGCGCGAGAATCACCGGCCGTGTCCTCTAGAGCTGATGCGGGTCCGGGGCCGGCCCGCATCGCAGGTTGGTTTTGCGCAAATTCGCGTGCGCCAGCGGGCGATCATGGCTGTCCGGCACGGGCGTTCGCGAGACACTAGGTGCAGACGTGTCCGAGGGGGGCGGCAAGGATGGCACGAACGGATTACCTCTACTGTGCAGGGTAGCCGGTAGCTACCAACGTAGTCCAATAACCCCTGTAGTCTACTCCACACGACTTTGGGCGCTCAGCGCGTCGTTGCGTCAATGACGGCGATAACTAAGGGTTCAGGCCGTTCGTACTAGGCAACAATAAGGCAGGCAACATCCCCTGCCTGGATGCAGGCCGCTGCGTGGGTGGAGCTCACCGCCGGAAGAGGCGTGGGCATAGGGGGATGCCGCGAGGCGCTCAATCTAGAGCCGGGCACCTCGCTGAGGCCAAAACGGGGGAACCCGCTGACCTGGACCGCTGTCGACAGTTAGGCCGGACACGGTGCGTCAGGTACGTGCGGCGCGGCAGTCGGTTCAGTATCATCAAAAGCTTTATGAGGATGGTGGCTTCTTGCAGCGGCGGCTGCCTACGGCTTGCACTCCGGGAGAAGCCGAAGGAGGAGTGACGATGAAGCATTGGTTGCAGGTTGGAGTGGCGTGGGCGATCCTAGGCTGTGCTGCATCGGCACATGCAATGAATGCCAGCGAAGTCGCGCCGTGTCGGCCGAATATGCCGGAGAGGATGGTGTCCCTGCCCGGCATGCTTACGGTGCACGTCGTGTGCGACCACGTGTTGTTCGAGATTCCGCTCGACATGCTGGATCGTGACATGCTGCTCAATACCGAGTTCGCCGCGCTGTCCACCGGAAGCGACTACGTCGCACCGGGCTCGGTGGTGGACAGCCGCGTCGTGCGCTGGGTGAGACGCGGCAACAAGGTCTATCTAGAGAACGTGCGCTACGAGATGTGGGCGCCGAACATGCCGAGCCTGCAGCGCGGCGTCGAGGACGCATCGCTGCGCACCGTGGTCCGGGCCTTCGATGCCGTTGCCGAAGGCAACGGCGGCA
>DATJVW010000227.1:0-27418 GCA_035501675.1 Burkholderiales bacterium | reverse complement strand
ATCACGTCTGCCGCGCGCAGCGCGGCGATTTCCGGCTGGGTATAGCCGATCTCGCGCAGAATTTCGTCGTTGTGCTCGCCCGGTGGCCCGATGGTGCGCTTCATGCGTGCGGGCGTACGCGAAAGACGAATCGCCGGGCCGACCAGCCTCAGCTCACCACCTCCGGGCTTGGGCACCGGGACCGCCATGCCCAGGTGTTGAACCTGAGCATCGGCGAACACGCTGTCCATCTTATATATCGGGCCGCAGGGGACGCCCGCCTCGTTGAGAAGCGCGATCAGAGCCTGGGAGGCGTACTTCCGCGTGTGCTCGGCGATCGCCTGGTTGAGCGCGACGCGGTTCTTGGAACGCAGCGCCTCGCTCGAGAACCCGGGATTCGTCTCCAGCTCCGGCGCGCCAAGCGCTGCGCAGAAGCGCGCATAGATCACCTTACCCGCCGCAGCGATATTCACGAACCCGTCAGCCGTCGGGTACACGCTGGTGGGCATCGACGTCGGATGATCGTTCCCGGCCTGACCCGGCACGACGCACTCCACGAGCCAGCGCGCGGCCTGGAAGTCCATCATCGTCACCATCGCGGACAGCAACGAGCTCTGCACCCATTGCCCCTTGCCGGAGCGGCTCCGCTCCTGCAGGGCGATGAGCACGCCGAGCGCCGCGAACAAGCCGGCGCTCAGGTCGGCGACCGGGATACCGGCGCGCACTGGCCCCTGACCTGGCAGCCCCGTCACCCACATGAGACCGCCCATGCCCTGCGCGACCTGGTCGAATCCGGCGTGGCCGCGATAGGGGCCGTCCTGTCCGAACCCGGAGATGCTCGCATAGATCAGCGCCGGGTTGTCCCTGGCCAGGGTCTCATAATCGATACCCAGCTTGTGCTTGACGTCGGGCCGGTAGTTCTCGACCAGCACATCGGCGGTCTTGACCAGTCGCTTGAGCACCGCGACGCCGCGCGCGTCTTTCAGATTGAGCGTGAGCGATCGCTTGTTGCGATGCAGGTTCTGAAAGTCCGAACCTTCCCGCGGGCCGAAGCCGTCGTCGGCTCCGCCCGACGGCATCTCCACTTTGATGACGTCAGCGCCCCAGTCGGCGAACTGCTTGACGCAGGTCGGTCCCGCGCGCACGCGCGTGAGGTCGATCACGCGCAGGTGAGCAAGCGCTTCCGCAAAGGCCACGTCACTGACTCCGGGTCGTCCAACGTCCCGACTCTACTTGGTGGAAAAAGCCCTCGAGCAGCCCGTTGAACAAGGCCGGCTCTTCCAGGTTGTGCATGTGCCCGGTCCTGGGGAGCACTGCGAGCGAGGCGGTGGGAATCGTACGCTTCATCAGCAGCGAGGGTTCCAGCGTGGGCTCGTCTTCGTCTCCGGCAACGATGAGCAGCGGCGCTCCGATGCGCGCCATCTCTGCAGTCAGGTCATAGAGCGAAGGGCGCCGTGCCTGGCAGCCCAGCATCGTGTTGGCCGAGCCCTGCGCCGAGTGTTCCGAGAAGCTGCGGATGAACTCGGCGAACCCGCGTGGGTCCTTCTCCTTCAACTGCATCCGTGCGGGGCCGTGCCCATAGGTTGCTGCCACCTTGAGCATACCCTCCTCGAGCATGCTCCTGGCTAGCGCGCGCGACTGCTCCTGGAACTGCGCGGACTGCGACGGATGGGCGCCATAACCGCAGCCGGCCACGACCAACGACAGTGCGCGCCGAGAATACGCCATACCGAAGTGCAGCGTGGCGAAGCCACCCATCGAGTTGCCTACCACGTGCGCCCGCTCTATTCCAAGCGCGTCGAGCACGCAACGGATGTCGTCGCGCGCGCGCTGTTGCGAATAACTCGACACCTCTCTCGGTGTATCCGATGGCGGGTAACCGCGCGCGTTGAAGGTGATACAGCGGTAACGGCGCGAGAAATGGCGCACCTGCGGCTCCCAGGTGCGGTAGTCGCCCGCGAATTCATGCGCGAAGACGATTGGTGCGCCAGAGCCAGTCTCCTCGTAGTACAGCGTCACGCCATCGTCTGTCTTCAGGTTCGGCATAGCGAGTCCTCTTGGGCAGTCACGGGTGCGATCGTCGCCCGTCGATATACAAGAGTAACGAAAAACCCCGGAACAAGGGAGTGCGGCGATGGCACCGAGTGGCCCGTCCCCGGTATCCTATCGGCAATGGCGTAAGATGAACGAACCAGAGATCGTCGTCTCCATGAACCTGTCGTGCCCTTCTTCTCATGTCCGAGCCGAGTGACTGGGCCTTCCCGGCGGAGCTTCAGCCCAAACCCGAGCAGGTGCGCTTCGACCTCGATGCTGCGCTCGACTCGGTGGTCATGCTGCGCACTGAAGTCCCTCAGGACGCGTTCACCGCCTCGATCCTCGGCACCGAGCGGGTCGGCAACGGCGTGGTCCTGGCCGCGGACGGGCTCGTGCTGACCATCGGTTACCTGATTACCGAGGCGCAGACGATCTGGCTGACGACGAACGGGGGAACGGCCCTGGCGGGGCATGCGCTGGCCTACGACCAGGTGACGGGTTTCGGGCTCGTGCAACCGCTCGGCCGGCTGGGCGTGCCGGCGATGGCGCGTGGCTCGGCCAGGACCTGCGAGGTCGGCGACGCAGTGACGGTGATCGGCTACGGCGGGCGCGCCCACGCGTTGCAGGCCAAGGTCATCGCCAAGCGCGAGTTCGCGGGCTATTGGGAGTACGTGCTCGACGAAGCCGTGTTCACCGTACCGGCACACCCACAGTGGGGTGGCGCGGCACTCGTTGGTGCGGACGGACGGCTTCTCGGTATCGGGTCTCTGCTCGTCCAGGAGGCGCTGGGAGGCGAGACGATGCAAGGCAACATGATAGTGCCGATCGACCCGCTCGAACCGATCCTGGGCGATATGCTGACGATGGGACGGGCCAACCGTCCGCCCCGCCCCTGGCTTGGAATGTACACCACGGATTCCAGCGGTCAGCTCGTGGTCGGTGGCTTGGCCGACGGCGGTCCAGCGGACCGCGCCGGGATCCGGCCGGGCGATTTGGTGCTCGAAGTGGCGGGCGAGCGCGCCTCCACGCTTGCCGATCTGTTTCGCAAGGTGTGGCGCTTGGGTCCGGCGGGCGTCGAGGTTCCGCTCACGCTCGGGCGCGAGGGCGCGCTTGTGCGCGTGCGAGTGCGGTCCGCCGATCGCAACGACTTCCTCAAGAAGCCGCAGCTGCACTGAGGCTTAACTCCGAGCGTGTTGGCGGTCTTCAGATCCACCACCGGCTCGAACGTGGTTGGCCGTTCCACTGGAACGTCCGCTAGCGCTAGCTCGGCACCGCCGGGATGTTGGCCACGAGGGTCGGTCAACGTTCCTCGATGGAACGCATCGCGCAACCATCCTGCACCGCAACATCGACACCCGCTGTAACGGCCGCCCAAACCCGTATACCATTGCCAGCGCCGTCCTCCGACAGCGGCACACCCAAGAACGGCTCCTGGCTAAGAAAAGCGGTTTTCCTCGATCCGCCATGAAGACCAGCGCACCGGCGCGCGCCGCCGATACTTTTCCGAAGCTACTGCTCGAGCACGCGCGGGTGCGCGGCGCCGAGATCTCGGTACGGGAGAAGGACCTCGGAATCTGGCAATCCTGGACTTGGAGCGAGGCCGCCGCGAACGTGCGCGCGCTAGCCTGCGGGCTGGCCGCCATGGGCTTCAAACGGGGCGACCACCTCGCGATCATCGGCGACAACCGGCCGCAGCTGTACTGGGCGATGACCGCCGCGCAGGCGCTCGGGGGCGTCGCGGTGCCGCTGTACCAGGACTCGGTGGCGCAGGAGATGACCTATATCCTGGACGATGCGGACGTGCGCTTCGCGGTGGTAGAGGACCAGGAGCAGGTGGACAAGCTGCTCGAGATCAAGGAGCGCCTGCCCAAGCTCGACAAGATCATCTTCGAAGACCCTCGCGGCATGCGCCACTACGGCCAGCCGTTCCTGCACGCGTACGCCGACGTGCAGCGGGCGGGAAGGGACTTCGACGCTTCCTACCCGGATTTCTTCGTGCGCGAGGTCGAGACTGGTGGATCCGCCGACATCGCCATCATGCTGTATACCTCGGGCACCACGGGAAAGCCGAAGGGCGTGTGCCAGACTCACGCAGCGCTGATCACCGCGGCGCGTGGCGGGTGCGAGTTCGACAAGCTGGGCCCCGGCGACGAGATTCTGTCCTATCTGCCCATGGCCTGGGTCGGCGACAATCTGTTCTCGTACGCCCAAGCGCTGGTAGCCGGCTTCACTATCAACTGCCCCGAGTCGGGCGACACCGTGATGACGGACATGCGGGAGATCGGTCCGACTTTCTATTTCGCGCCGCCGCGCGTGTTCGAGAATCTGCTGACGCAGGTCATGATCCGCATGGAGGACGCCGCGCGCGCCAAGCGCGTTCTGTTCCATTATTTCCTGGCGGTAGCGCGGCGCTGCGGGGCCGAGATTCTCGACCGCAAGCCGGGGGTGTCGGCCCTGCACCGCTTCCTGTACATGCTGGGGAATGTCCTGGTGTACGGCCCGCTGCGCAACGTGCTCGGCATGAGCCGGGTCCGTGTCGCCTACACTGCGGGCGCCGCGATCGGACCGGATCTGTTTCGCTTTTACCGCTCGATCGGCGTGAATCTCAAACAGCTCTACGGCTCCACCGAGACCTGCGCCTACGTCTGCCTGCAGCCCGACCGGCACATCAAGCTCGACACGGTCGGGCTCCCGGCGCCAGGCGTCACGGTGAGGATCGCAGACAACGGCGAAGTCCTGGTCCGTAGCCCTGCCATGCTCAAGGAGTACTACCGGCGCCCCGACGCCACGGCCGAGGTGTTCGACGAACACGGTTATTTCCGGACCGGCGACGCGGGCTTCTTCGACCCGGACGGACATCTTAAGATCATCGACCGCGCCAAGGACGTGGGCAAGCTCACCACCGGCGCAGTCTTCGCCCCCAACTACATCGAGAACAAGCTCAAGTTCTTCCCCTATATCAAGGAAGCGGTGGCGTTCGGTCACGGGCGCGACACGGTCTGCGCCTTCATCAATATCGACCTCGGTGCCGTGGGCAACTGGGCCGAGCGCCGCAATCTGCCCTACGCCGGCTACACCGACCTGGCGGGTAAGCCACAGGTTTACGATCTGATCCAGGGATGCGTGGAAAAGGTCAACGCCGAGCTCGCCGCCGATCCCATGGTCGCCGAATCCCAGGTGCAACGCTTCCTCATACTGCACAAGGAGCTCGATCCCGACGACGACGAACTCACCCGCACGCGCAAGGTGCGGCGCGGCTTCGTCGCGGAGAAATACGCGGATCTCGTCGATGCGCTCTACTGCGGCAAGGCCTCGCAGCGCACGCAGACCACAGTCAAGTTCGAGGACGGCCGCAGCGGCCTGATCGAAGCCGACGTACAGATCCGCGATGCAGCCACCTACCCACCCGCTCCCGTTCGAAAGAGCGCCTAGGTCATGAGCACGAGCGGGTCCAGCCGCCGCATCGGCGACGTGCTCCTCAAGCTCGAGGGCATCTCGTTGTCCTTCGGCGGGGTCAAAGCGCTCGACGACGTCAGTTTCGAGGTGCGCAGCCACGAGATCCGGGCCATCATCGGGCCCAATGGGGCGGGCAAGAGCTCGCTGCTCAACGTCATCAACGGCGTGTATCACCCGAGCCAGGGCGCTGTGAGCTATAAGGGCACGACGCGCCGCCAGATGCGCCCGCACGAGGCGGCGCGGCAGGGAATCGCGCGCACGTTCCAGAACATCGCGTTGTTCAAGGGCATGACGGTGCTCGACAACATCATGGCCGGGCGCACGTTGAAAATGCATGCCGGTTTCGTGTTCCAGTGCTTGTACTTCGGCAAAGCGCGCCGGGAGGAGCTCGAGCATCGAAGGCAGGTGGAGCACATCATCGATTTTCTCCAGATCGAGCACATCCGCAAAACGCCGGTGGGACGGCTCGCGTACGGCTTGCAGAAGCGCGTCGAACTGGCGCGGGCCCTCGCAGCGGAGCCCGAGTTGCTGCTGCTCGACGAGCCCATGGCGGGCATGAACGTGGAGGAGAAAGAGGACATGTGCCGCTTCATCCTGGACGTGAACGACGAGTTCGGCACGACCATCGTGCTGATCGAGCACGATATGGGTGTGGTGATGGACCTGTCCGACCGCGTGGTGGTGCTCGACTACGGCCGCAAGATCGGCGACGGCACTCCGGACGAGGTGCGCGGCAATCAAGCCGTGATCGACGCCTACCTCGGCGTGCGACACTGAATCGAGGCGTCATGGGATTCTTCCTCGAAGTGGTGCTTGGCGGTCTGATGGCCGGCGTGCTGTACTCGCTGGTGGCACTGGGCTTCGTCCTGATCTTCAAGGCTTCCGGGGTATTCAACTTCGCGCAAGGCGCGATGGTTCTGTTCGCCGCGCTCACCCTGGTCCGGCTGATGGACTTGCTCAAGCAAACGTTCAGCCCGTTCCTGATCGCGCTTGTGCTGACCATCGGGGTCATGATCGCCCTCGCGCTCGTGATCGAGCGCCTCGTGCTCCGGCCTCTGGTCAATCAGCCTGGCATCAGCCTGTTCATGGCGACTCTGGGCATCTCCTACGTCCTCGACGGTTTCGGCCAGGCGGTATGGGGCAGCGACGTCTACATGCTCGACGTCGGCATTCCGAAGCGGCCCATCATGCTGCTCGAATCGGTCGTCAAGGGCGGCGTGCTGGTGCCCAGCGAGGACTTGGTCGCGGCGGTGATCGCCGGCTTGCTGGTGGCGGGCCTAGGGGTGTTCTTTCAGAAGACGCGCATCGGCCGCGCGCTGCGTGCAGTCGCGGATGATCACCAGGCGGCCCAGTCCGTGGGCATACCGCTGAACTACATCTGGGTCATCGTATGGACGGTCGCCGGACTGGTCGCGCTGGTGGCCGGGATCGTGTGGGGCTCCAAACTCGGAGTGCAATTTTCGCTCGGGCTGGTGGCCCTCAAGGCGCTGCCCGTGCTGATCCTGGGCGGCTTCGAATCGATCCTCGGCGCCGTCGTGGGCGGGCTCATCATCGGCGTGGGCGAGAAGCTCTCCGAGGTCTATCTCGGTCCCCTGGTGGGCGGCGGGATCGAGAACTGGTTCGCCTACGTACTGGCGTTGGTGTTCCTCCTGATCAGGCCCGAAGGCTTGTTCGGCGAGAGACACATCGATCGCGTGTAAGCCCGTAGCGCGCAGAACCTCGAGTCGCGAATGCTTTACCGAGAAGCCGGACAATTCAAGACCAGTTATGGCGCGGACCAGGCGGCGTTCCCGATCCTCCAGGACCAAATCTTCATCGCCATCTGGCTCGCCATCGGCTTCGTGCTGGTGCCGCTCGTCTCCAGCGAATACCTGCTGCGCGCCATTCTCATTCCCTTCCTGATCCTGGCGCTGGCTGCGCTCGGGCTCAATTTACTGGTCGGATACTGCGGCCAGCTTTCGCTCGGCACCGGCGGCTTCATGGCGGTGGGCGCCTACGCCGCCTATAACCTGTGCGTGCGCATCCCCGCGCTGAACCCGCTGATCGCGTTCGTGCTGGCAGGTGGCGTAGCAACGCTGGTGGGCATCGCTTTCGGCATCCCCAGCCTGCGGATCAAGGGCTATTACCTCGCAGTTGCCACCCTGGCCGCACAGTTCTTTCTGGACTGGATGTTCAGCCGGGTGGCGTGGCTCACCAACAACACCCCGTCGGGTTCCATCAGCGCCCCTCCAGTGACGCTGTTTGAGTTCACCTTCGACAGCCCGGTGAGGAAGTACCTGCTGTGCCTGGCGTTTCTGGTGTTGTTCGCGGTGGTGGCGAAGAATCTGGTGCGCGGCCGCATCGGCCGCGCCTGGATGGCCACGCGCGACATGGACGTCGCGGCGGAGATCATCGGCATCCGCCCCATGTACGCCAAGCTGTCGGCTTTCGCCGTGAGTTCATTTTTCATCGGCGTGGCCGGGGGGCTGTGGGGTTTTGTTCATCTGGGCTCCTGGGAACCGCTCGCGTTCGACGTCAACCGATCGTTCAGTATTTTGTTCATGGTCATCATCGGTGGCCTGGGTTCGATCCTCGGCAGTTTCCTCGGAGCGGCCTTTATCACCGTGCTGCCGCTCATGCTCAACCAGTTGCCCCAGTGGGTGGGCGTGTCGATTTCCACCGCGATGATCTCGCACCTGGAGGCCATGATTTTCGGCTGCCTGATCGTGTTCTTCTTGATCGTGGAGCCGCTGGGGTTGGCACGGCTGTGGCGCATCGGGAAGGAGAAGCTGCGCTTGTGGCCTTTCCCCTATTGATCCGACGCGCAGCGGCCCGCCGCCGGCCGCGTTACCATACCCAAGAAGGAGGAGATAACGATGGCAACATTGTTCAATGCAAAGACCCTGCTACTGGCCGCCGCAGCGACGGGTGCGATAGCGGCGGCCACCGAGTCGCTGGCCCAGGTCAACGAGCAGTTCATTCCGGCGCTGGTCTATCGCAGCGGCCCCTACGCCCCCAACGGGGTGCCCTTCGCAAATGGCTACGCGGATTACCTCACGTTGGTGAACGAGCGCGACGGCGGCATCAATGGCGTCAAGATCGTGTTCGAGGAATGCGAGACCGGTTATGCGACCGATCGCGGCGTGGAGTGCTACGAGCGCCTGAAGGGCAAGGGGCCCACGGGGGCTGCCGCGTTCAGCCCGCTGTCCACCGGCATCACCTACGCGCTCACGGAGAAGGTCTACGCGGACAAGATTCCGTTGATCACGATGGGCTACGGTCGCTCCGAGTCGGTTGACGGCAGCGTGTTTCAGTGGAATTTTCCCTTGCTTGGGACGTACTGGGACGCCGCCGACGTCCTCATCCAGCATATCGGGAAGCTCAACGGCGGGCTGGACAAGCTCAAAGGCAAGAAAATCGCGCTGGTGTATCACGACTCGCCGTACGGAAAGGAACCGATTCCGCTGCTGCGGGAACGCGCCCGGCGACACGGGTTCGAGCTGATGACCATTCCCGTTACGCATCCAGGCGTGGAGCAGAAGGCCGCATGGCTCGAGATCCGTCAAAACCGTCCCGATTACGTGCTGCTATGGGGCTGGGGCGTGATGAACTCGACCGCTATCAAGGAAGCAGTGGCGGTGAACTACCCGCGCGAGCAGATGTACGGGGTGTGGTGGGCGGGCGCGGAGCCCGATGTCTTGCCCGCGGGAGCCGACGCCAAGGGCTACAACGCGCTGGCCTTGCAGCATTCGGCGGGACAGGGAGCCGTGCATGCCGACATCCTGAAATACGTGTACCGCAAAGGCAAAGGTGCGGGAGACAAGGAGGACGTGGGCCAAGTGCTCTACAACCGCGGCATGATCAACGCAATGCTGCTGGTCGAGTCGATCCGCACGGCACAAGGCAAGTTCGGCAAGAAACCGTTGACTGGGGAGCAGGTGCGCTGGGGCATCGAGAACCTCAACCTCGACCAGAAGCTTATCAGTCGTGTCGGAATGTCTGGCATGCTGCAACCATTCAAGGTCTCGTGCCACGACCATGCCGGTGCGCACCACGCGCGCATTCATCAATGGGACGGGGCGAAATGGGTGTTCGTGTCGGACTGGATCGAGGCCGACGAAAGCGTGATCCGGCCGATGGTGGATGAGGCGGCCGCGAAATACGCGAAGGAAAAGAATCTCACGCGGCGCGACTGCAAGGCGGGCTGAGACCCGGGACGGCACTGTCGGACTCGCCCGCGCGGCTACTCGTTGCTCTTCGCCTTCATGCCCATGTCCGCCTCGACCCGGGCCGCACAGCCCCTGCTGGCGGTCAACAATATCGAGGTCATCTACGACCACGTGATCCTGGTGTTGAAAGGCGTGTCCCTGGAGGTTCACGATGGGCGCATCGTCGCGCTGCTCGGCGCCAATGGTGCAGGCAAATCCACCACGCTGAAGGCGATTTCCAACTTGTTGCGCGCCGAGCGCGGAGAGGTGACCAAGGGCTCGGTCGAATTCGACGGTAAGCGCATCGACCAGCTGAACCCATCCGAAGTGGTCAAGCGCGGCGGCGTGCAGGTGATGGAAGGCCGACATTGCTTCGCTCACCTGACGGTCGAGGAAAACCTTCTCACCGGCGCGTTCACCCGCCGCGCGAGCCGCAGCGAAATCGCCGGCGACCTGGACAAGGTCTACGCCTACTTCCCACGCCTCAAGCATCGGCGTTCCAGCCAGGCCGGCTACACATCCGGAGGCGAACAACAAATGACGGCGGTCGGCCGTGCCCTCATGGCGCGCCCACGCATGATCCTGCTCGACGAGCCTTCCATGGGGCTGGCGCCGCAGATCGTCGAGGAGATCTTCGAGATCGTGCGCAGCCTGAACCAGAAGGAGAAGGTCAGCTTCCTGCTGGCCGAGCAGAATACCAACGTAGCGCTGCGCCATGCGGATTACGGGTACATTCTGGAGAATGGCCGGGTGGTGATGGATGGGCCGGCCGGGGAGCTCGCGAACAACGAGGACGTCAAGGAGTTCTATCTCGGCATTTCCGGGTCGGGGCGCAAGAGCTACCGCGAGGCCAAGCACTACCGTCGGCGCAAGCGCTGGCTGGCTTGACATGAAGAAGTACTTCGACGACCTCGAGATACGCAGCCCCGAAGGGCGCGAGCGCCAGCTGTTCAGCGCCCTGGCGGACCAGCTCGTCCGCGCAAAGAAGCACGCCCCGTACTTTGCGAGGCTGCTGAAAGGCGCGCATCCGCACGATGTGGCCAGCCGCGCCGCGCTGGCCAAGCTGCCCGTCACGCGCAAGTCGGACCTCATGGAACTGCAGAAAGGCCAGCTGCCGTTCGGCGGTATGACGGCGGTGCCGGTCTCGCAGCTGGCGCACGTCTTCGCATCGCCTGGACCGATCTACGAGCCCCAGGGCGACAAGAGAGACTTCTGGGGCTTCGCCCGCGCTCTGTATGCCGCCGGCTTCCGCGAAGGCGAGCTGGTGCACAACACCTTCTCCTACCATTTCACCCCCGCCGGCTTCATGCTGGACCTCGCCGCGCAGGCCTTGGGCTGTCCGGTGTTCCCCGCCGGGGTGGGTCAGACCGAGCTGCAGGTCAGCACCATCGCGGACCTCAAGCCCGCGTGCTATGCCGGCACACCTTCGTTCTTGAAGATCATCCTGGAGAGAGCGGACGAGATGGGCAAGGACGTCAGCAGCCTGACGAAGGCGAGCGTGGGCGGCGAAGCATTCCTTCCCAGCTTGCGCCAGATGCTGAACGAGCGCGGAATCCAAGGTTACCAGAGCTACGGCACCGCGGATCTGGGGCTGATCGCCTACGAAACGGAGGCGCATGAGGGGCTCGTGGTGGACGAGGCGGTCATCGTGGAGATCGTGCGCCCCGGCACGGGCGATCCGGTACGAGAGGAGGAAGTGGGCGAGGTGGTGGTGACCACGCTCACGCCCGAGTATCCGCTGATCCGGTTCGCCACCGGCGATCTATCGGCGGTGCTCGCGGGCAGCAGCCCTTGCGGGCGCACCAACATGCGGCTCAAAGGGTGGATGGGACGGGCGGATCAAACGACCAAGGTCAAGGGCATGTTCGTGCGCCCGTCGCAGGTCAACGAGGTGGTGAAGCGCCACCCGGAGATCCTGCGGGCGCGCCTCACGGTGACGCACGATGCCGACAGCAACGATCTCATGACCTTGCAGATCGAGATCGACGGGCGCCCGGCCGAGGGGCTGGCCGCACGCGTCGCCGATACCGTGCGCGAGGTGTGCAAGCTACGCAGCGACATCGCGGTCAAGCTGCCCGGCACCCTGCCCAACGACGGCAAGGTGATCGAAGATTTGCGCAAATACGACTAAGACATTTCACCACAGAGACACAGAGGCACAGAGAAAGGCCTTTCCGGATCGGTGACGAATCACGAATTGGGTCGTTATCTGTGTCTCTGCGCCTCTGTGGTTGATCCGGATTCCGCGTGAACCAGCCCATCAGCCGCTACCCGGTGCCGAACCTCGAAGACTTGCCACTTGACATCCGCGACAGGATGTTACAGGTGCAGGAGAAGGCGGGGTTCGTCCCGAACGTGTTTCTCACGCTCGCTCATCGGCCCGACGAGTTCCGCGCGTTTTTCGCCTACCACGACGCGCTGATGCTGCGGGACTCTGGCCTGACCAAGGCCGAGAGGGAGATGATCGTTGTGGCCACCAGCGGGGCGAACCATTGCCAGTACTGCGTCATCGCCCATGGGGCCCTTCTGCGCATCTACGCCAAGAACCCTCGGATCGCCGACCAGGTGGCGGTGGATCATCGCAAGGCCGACATCACGCCGCGTCAAAGCGCGATGCTCGAGTTCGCCGTGAAGCTGGCCCGAACACCCGAAGCGGTGACGGAGGAGGACCACCAGCGACTGCGCGCCGAGGGGTTCAGCGACGAGGACATCTGGGATATCGGCGGGATCACCGCGCTGTTCGCCCTGTCCAACCGCATGGCGCACCTGACCGGCATGCGCGCCAACGACGAATTCTATCTGCTCGGCCGCATCCCGCCGGCCCCGAAATAGCGCGGCGACGCCGTCGCAGGATACCTGGCGGCACTGCACAAGGGGGGCTCGTCCGCAGTCGAGGCAAGGGCGTTCGCTGGTATACTTTTTCGCTCCCGCAGGTCAGCCCGCGCCTGCATCACGAACGCATAGCGCGGCCGCCAGGATACCCCCACCGGGGCGCAACCTTACCAGGGGCTAGATCATGGACATGTCTCCGCTTCCAGATACCGATCCGCAAGAGACGCAGGAGTGGCTGGATGCGTTGGACGGGGTGCTCGAGTACGAGGGCACCCAGCGCGCGCACTATCTGCTCGAGCGACTGATCGACAAGTCGCGGCGCTCAGGCGCCAACTTGCCCTACAGCGCCAATACCGCCTACATCAATACCATCCCGCCGGGGCAGGAGGAGCGCTCGCCCGGCAACCACGAGCTCGAGCATCGCATCCGCTCGTATGTGCGCTGGAACGCCATGGCCATGGTGGTGCGCGCAAACAAGGTCTCGTCCGAGCTGGGTGGCCACATCGCCAGCTTCGCTTCGGCCGCCACCTTGTACGACGTGGGCTTCGACCACTTCTGGCACGCGCCCAGCGAAAAACACGGCGGGGACCTGGTCCTCGTGCAGGGGCATTCGGCACCTGGCATCTACGCGCGCGCTTTCCTCGAGGGGCGCATCAGCGAGGAGCAGCTGGACAACTTCCGACAAGAAGTAGACGGCAAGGGCCTGTCCTCCTATCCGCACCCCTGGCTGATGCCGGATTTCTGGCAATTCCCCACGGTATCGATGGGCCTGGGACCGATCATGGCGATCTATCAAGCGCGCTTCATGAAGTACCTGCGTGACCGCGGCGTTCTGGACACCGACGGGCGCAAGGTATGGGCCTTCATGGGCGACGGCGAGATGGACGAGCCGGAGTCGCTCGGCGCCATCTCACTCGCGGCGCGCGAGCGGCTGGACAATTTGATCTTCGTGGTGAACTGCAACCTGCAGCGCCTCGACGGACCGGTGCGCGGCAATGGCAAGATCATCCAGGAGCTGGAGGCGGATTTCCGCGGTGCCGGCTGGAACGTGATCAAAGTGATCTGGGGCAGCTACTGGGATCCGCTGCTGGCAAAGGATAAGAACGGCCTGCTGCTCAAGCGCATGGAAGAAGCGGTGGACGGCGAGTATCAGACCTTCAAGTCGAAGGACGGCGCATACGTACGCAAGCACTTTTTCGGCAAGTATGCCGAGCTGCTGGAGATGGTGGCCAGCATGTCCGACGATGACATCTGGCGCCTCAACCGCGGCGGTCATGACCCCCACAAGATCTACGCCGCCTACGCCGCGGCGGTGAAGCATCAGGGGCAACCGACCGTGATCCTGGCCAAAACCATCAAGGGCTATGGCATGGGCGAAGCGGGCGAGGGCCAGAACATCACGCATCAACAGAAGAAGATGGGGACCACCTCGATCAGGGCCTTCCGCGACCGCTTTAACATCCCGGTCGCGGACGACAAGCTGGAGCAGGTGCCCCTGTACAGGCCGCCCGAAGACAGCCCCGAAATGCGCTACCTGCGCGAGCGCGTCCAGGCCATGGGCGGTTCGCTCCCGCAGCGCCGGCGCAAAGCCGAGCCGCTCGACGTGCCGGAGCTTTCGGCGTTCGATGCTCTGCTCAAGAGCAGCGAGGAGCGCGAGATGTCCACGACGATGGCCTTCGTGCGCATCCTCAATACCATCATCCGTGACAAGAAGATCGGCAAGTACGTCGTTCCGATCGTGCCGGACGAGTCGCGCACCTTCGGCATGGAAGGGATGTTCCGCCAACTCGGCATCTATTCCTCGGTCGGTCAGTTGTACAAGCCCGAGGACGCCGACCAGCTGATGTACTACAAGGAGGACAGACACGGTCAGATCCTGCAGGAAGGCATCAACGAAGCCGGTGGGCTGTGCTCGTGGATCGCGGCGGGCACCGCTTACAGCACGCACGGGATCTCGATGATCCCGTTCTACATCTTCTATTCGATGTTCGGCTTCCAGCGCGTGGGCGATTTGATCTGGGCCGCCGGCGACAGCCGCACGCGCGGCTTCCTGCTGGGCGGCACCGCCGGGCGCACGACGCTGAACGGCGAAGGGCTGCAACACGAGGACGGTCACAGCCACCTGTTGTCTTCTACCGTTCCCAACTGCATCTCCTACGATCCCACCTTCGCCTATGAACTGGCGGTCATCATCCAGGACGGAATGCGCCGGATGTACAAGGAGCAGCAGGATGTCTTCTATTACATCACGGTGATGAACGAAAACCACGCTCATCCCGCGATGCCGGCGGGCGCGGAGGCGGGCATCCTCAAAGGCATATACCTGTTCTCGGAGAGCGCCGCGGACAAGAAGGCGCCGCGCGTGCAGCTCATGGGCAGCGGCACCATCCTGCGCGAGGTGATTGCCGCCGCCGATCTGCTCAAAAATGATTTCGGTGTGCTTGCCGACATCTGGAGCTGCCCGAGCTTCACCGAGCTGCGCCGTGAGGGCATGCAGGTCGAGCGCTGGAACCTGCTGCATCCCGAACAGCCGCAGGGCAAGTCTTACGTGGAGCTGAGCCTGGAGGGGCGACAGGGGCCGGTGATCGCGGCCACCGACTATATGCAAGCCTTCGCCGACCAGATCCGGCCGTTCGTAAAGCGCCCCTATCGCGTGCTCGGCACAGACGGGTTCGGGCGCTCGGATTTTCGCAGGCAGCTGCGCAAATTCTTCGAGGTGGACCGCCGCTACATCGCGCTGGCAACGCTCAAGGCACTGGCCGAAGAGGGGACCGTGCCGGCCGCCACCGTCACGCGGGCGATGACAATGTACGGCGTCGATCCGAACAAGGCGTACCCGCCGTCGGTTTGACGGCCGCGGTCGGGCGCGTAACAACGAGGAGAGAAGACCTTGGGAGCCATCAAGGAAGTCGTCGTCCCGGACATCGGTGAGTTCAAGGACGTGCCCGTCATCGAGGTGCTGGTGAAACCGGGCGACAGCGTGAATGCCGAGGACTCGCTGGTCACGCTCGAGAGCGACAAGGCCACGATGGAGGTGCCAGCGCCGTTCGGCGGCGTGGTCAAGGAAATGAAGGTCAAGGTCGGCGACAAGGTGTCCGAAGGTGTGCTGATCCTCACCCTGGAGGCCGAGGGCGCGACGCCACAGCCCATTCCCAAGCCCGCAGCGCCGGCACCCCCACCGACTCAGCACGCGTCGCCCCCGGTAGTGCACATCGCGGCGGCCGTCGTGTCTCCGGCGGCGCTGGCGGCGGTGGACGAGGCCGGCTTTGCACACACCCACGCCAGCCCCGGCGTGCGCCGCTTCGCCCGCGAGCTGGGGGTCGACCTGACCAAGGTCAAAGGTTTGGGTCCCAAAGGCCGCATCCTCAAGGACGACGTGCAGAGCTACGTCAAGAGCACCATGGCCCGGCCGGCTGCAGCGGCGACCGCTGGCGGCGGTCTCAACCTGCTCCCGCTGCCGACCGTGGACTTCGCCAAGTTCGGCCCGACCGAGGTCAAGCCGCTACCACGCATCAAGAAGATCTCGGGCGCCAACCTGCACCGCAACTGGGTCACCATTCCGCACGTTACCCAAAACGACGAGGCGGACATCACCGAACTGGAGGCTTTCCGCAGGCAAATGGCCGATGAGGTCCAGAAGCAGGGGGTTCGCGTCACCTTGCTCGCCTTTTTCATCAAGGCGGCGGTGGCGGCGCTCAAGCAATTTCCGCGCTTCAACGCTTCGCTGTCTCCCGATGGCGAGAGCCTGGTGCTGAAGCAATATTTCAACATCGGCGTGGCGGTCGACACCCCCAACGGTCTGGTGGTCCCGGTGATTCGCGACTGCGACAAGAAAGGCGTGATGCAGCTTGCCAAGGACCTGGGTGAGGTCAGCGCTAAGGCCCGCGAGGGCAAGCTCTCGCCTGCCGACATGCAGGGTGGGTGCTTCTCGATCTCCAGTCTAGGCGGCATCGGAGGCCTCACCTTCACCCCCATCATCAACGCACCCGAGGTGGCGATCCTCGGCGTGGCGCGCTCCGCGATGAGGCCGGTATGGAAGGACGGCCAATTCGTGCCGCGGCTGATGCTGCCCCTTTCGCTGTCCTACGACCACCGCGTCGTGGACGGTGCGGAGGGGGCGCGTTTCATCACTTACCTGAACGGCGTGCTGAGCGACATCCGCAGGTTGGTGCTGTAAAGTTGACTTCGCCTCTCGGCATCCTCGGCGGCACCTTCGATCCAATTCACTACGCGCACTTGCGCTTGGCGGAAGAGTTGGCCGACGCCTTGGGGCTGGCGCAGGTCCGGGTCGTCCCGGCCAGCGTCCCACCACACCGAGCCACGCCCCGGGTGACCGCTGCTCACCGCCTGGAAATGGTCCGGCTGGCCTGCGCCGGCAACGCGCGATTCATGCTCGACGATCGGGAATGCCGCCGCTCGGGCCCCAGTTACACGGTCGATACGCTCATGGAGCTGCGTGCCGAGCTCGGCACCAGTTGCTCCCTGTGCTTGTTGATGGGGGTGGACGCCTTTCTGGGATTGACCACCTGGTCACGCTGGGAGCGGCTGTTCGACCTGGCTCATGTGGTCATCGCGCACCGTCCGGGGTTTGACCTCGAGCCCTCGACGATGCCGGCCCCACTGGCGCGTCAATTGGAAAGCCGCAGCGCGTCGGCCGTAGCGCAGCTCCACCGGTCGGCTGCGGGGCTGGTGTGGCTCCAGGCCATCACGCCGCTCGACATCTCGGCTACCGCGATCCGCGCGGCCATACGGGAGCAACGCAGCCCACGCTATTTGCTTCCCGACTCCGTTCTCGATTATATTCATCGCAGTTCACTCTATAAGGACCTGGATGCAGGCTGAGCAGATCAGGCAGCTGGCCGTGGAGGCGCTGGAAGCGATCAAGGCGTGCGACGTGGTGGTGCTGGATACCCGCAAATTGACGTCGATGTTCGACTATATGATCGTCGCGAGCGCAGAGTCGACACGGCAGACGAAGGCGCTGGCGCGCAACCTCGAGGACCAGATCAAAGGCGGCGGCGGTCAGGTTCTGGGCATCGAAGGAGAGCAAGCCGGAGAGTGGGTGCTGGTGGACTTGGGCAGCGTGATCGTCCACATCATGCAGCCTCCCATCCGCGACTATTACAAATTGGAGCAGCTTTGGGGCGGCGAGCCTCCGCGCCGCGTCTCTCAGCTGCGGCGCAGCACGGGGCTCCTCGCCGCTGAAGCGGGCGGCGCAGCGCGTCTCTAACCTCGCGGACACCGGGCCTTCCACCCGCGCCGCACGGCCAGCCGGGGCATGAGGTTCGTCTTGTGCAGCGTCGGGCATCGCGTGCCGGCGTGGGTCAGTGCAGGCTTCGATGACTACGCCCGCCGCATGCCGCGCGAGATGCCCATCGAGCTGATCGAAATACGCGCCGAGCGGCGCCCGGCGAAGACCCCCGGCCCAGCGCAGGTAGCGAGGATCCTGGCCGCCGAGGGCGCGCGAATCCGCGCAGCCATACCCCCCGGTTGCCTCTCGGTGGCGCTGGACCAGAAGGGCAAGTCCTTCACCACGGGCGGATTCGCCCACCAGCTCGAACAGTGGAGACGCGGGGCGCAAGACGTAGCCTTCATGATCGGCAGCGCTGACGGCCTGGACCCAGGGCTCAAGCAAGGCGCTTCGCTGCTGCTGTCGCTCTCTTCCTTGACCTTGCCGCACCAGCTGGTGCGCGTGTTGCTTGCCGAGCAGTTGTATCGCGGCGTTTCGCTCCTGCACAATCATCCCTACCATCGAGAATAGCCGTGCACCCGCTCGCTCGTCACATCTACCTGGCTTCGCGCAGCTCGCGCCGGCGCGAGCTGCTGAAGCAGATCGGCGTAAGCTTTGAGGTGCTGTTGCTGCGCGAAGCTCCACAGCGCGCCGCCGATTTTGATGAGACGCCCGTGGCAGGCGAACTACCCAGCAGCTACGTAATGCGCATCGCGCAGGCCAAAGCCGAGGCGGGCTGGGCCCGCCTCGGGCAGCGCCGGCTGATGCGGTTTCCGGTCCTGTCGGCGGACACCACGGTAGCGCTGGACGCGCAAATCTTGAGCAAGCCGGCGGATCGCGAGGAGGCGATGGCCTTCCTGCGCCAACTCTCCGGCAAGACCCACCAAGTGCACAGTGCGGTCGCAGTGAAGTTCGACCAACGAGTCGAGGTCGCCCTGTCGACCACCGATGTGCTGTTCCGCGAACTCGAGGAACAGGAGATACGCCAGTATGTCGTGAGCGGCGAGCCCCAGGACAAGGCCGGCGCCTACGCTATCCAGGGCCGCGCGGCCGTGTTCGTGCGTACCATCTCGGGCAGCTACTCGGGGGTCATGGGTCTGCCGCTGTACGAAACCAGCCAGCTGCTAGCCAAGTTCGGCCATCCCGCGCTGTGATCGGGTTGCGCGGCGATGAACGAAGAGATCCTGATCAACGTCACGCCGCAGGAAGCCCGGGTGGCGGTCATCCAGCAAGGCGTCGTGCAAGAGCTGCACGTGGAGCGCACCACCGGGCGCGGTTTGGTGGGAAATATCTGCCTGGGCGTAGTCGGCCGCGTGCTGCCCGGCATGCAGTCGGCGTTCATCCAGATCGGGCTGGACCGTGCCGCTTTCCTGCACGTCGCCGATATCTGGGAGCACAGGCAGAACGGGGAGCAGGCCAAGCCGATCGAGAAGGTCCTGCACGAGGGCGAGCGCCTGCTGGTGCAGGTGATCAAGGATCCGATCGGCACCAAAGGCGCACGGTTGTCCACCCAGATAAGCATCGCCGGGCGCTTGCTGGTCTATCTCCCCCAGGAGTGCCACATCGGCATTTCGCAGCGCATCGAGGATGAGGCGGAGCGCGCGCACCTGCGCGAGCGCCTGCAGCAGCTGCTTCCGGCAGAAGCCAAGGGCGGCTTCATCATCCGCACGATGGCGGAAACCGCGACCGACAAGGAGATGCTGTCCGACATCGACTACCTGCGCCGGATCTGGGGCGGGATCCAAGAGAAAGCCAAAGGCGTCACTGCGCCTGCGCTGCTGTACCAGGACCTGAACCTGAGCCTGCGGGCGCTGCGCGACATCGCTAACGAGGAGACCGACCGCATCCTGGTCGACTCACGCGAGACCTGTCAGAGGCTGCACACCTTCGCTCAGGACTACACGCTGAACTTCCTCGAACGCATCCAGCTGTACTCGGGCGAGCGCCCGCTGTTTGACCTCTATGGTATCGAGGACGAGATCGAGCGGGCGCTGGCCCGGAGGGTCCCGTTGAAGTCCGGCGGTTACCTGATCATCGACCAGACCGAGGCGCTCACGACCATCGACGTGAACACCGGCGGCTTCGTGGGCGGGCGCAGCTTCGATGACACCATCTTCAAAACCAACCTGGAAGCCGCCCATGTCATCGCCCGCCAGCTACGGCTGCGCAACCTCGGAGGCATCATCATCGTCGACTTCATCGACATGGAGAACGACACGCACCGCGAGTCTGTGCTGACCGAATTCAAGAAAGCGCTGTCACTCGACCGCACTCGTGTAACCGTAAGCGGTTTCACCTCGCTCGGGCTGGTGGAGATGACGCGCAAGCGCACGCGCGAAAGCCTGGCCCATACTCTGTGCGAGCCGTGCCCCATGTGCCAGGGGCGCGGAGAGGTGAAGACCGCCCAGACGGTGTGCTATGAGATCTTGCGCGAGATCCTGCGCGAAGCACGCCAGTTCGATGCGCGCGAGTTCCGCGTCCTCGCCTCGCAGAACGTGATCGACCTGTTCCTGGACGAGGAATCGCAGTCGCTGGCCATGCTCGGTGACTTCATCTGCAAGCCGATTTCGCTGCAGGTGGAAAACATCTACAGCCAGGAGCAATACGACATAGTCCTGATGTAGGGCAAGGCCGTTCTAACCACAGAGGCACAGAGACATAGAGCAACGGCAAGCCCCGGGGTTGTTGTCCTTGGTGCCTCTGTGTCTCAGTGGTTCGATCGCCGTTTCAAGTCAAGCCGCTTTGGCGCGCACCGCGCGCTGGCGCTCCGCGGTGCCGAGCACCTTGTACTTCGTGCGCAGCAGGTCTTCGACTTGCTTGCCCAGCGCCATCTTCTGCATCTCCAGCTGGTGGAGCCGCTCCTGCAGGCTGGACAGATCACCGGACAGCTTCTTGAGGTTTTCGACGCGCCGCTCGAGCAGCGTCTGATGCTCTTTGAGTTGACTCGAAATCGGGGTCATCGCGTTCTTGAGCCAGCCGTCCAGGTCCTTGCGCACGGACTGGAACACGGAGCGCGCCTCGGTCACCAGGCCGTTGTAGAAGCGTTTCACCAGGAAGTGCTTCTCGGTCATGACGTTGACCGGGTCGCGGCAGAAGCGTTCGGTGCTTTGCTTCAGCCCCTTCATCGTGAGGATATGCTTCTCCAGATTGAGCGGAGGCGGTGTGAGGTTGACGAAACCGTACTGCTCCTGGAATTCCTGGTAGACCTTGTCCACGAAGCTGCGCGTTTCGGAAGCGAAGCTCAGGATCTTGTCCGCTTGGCGCGAGAAGGACTCGAATAGCGAGTTCATGCTGCGCCACAGGCCAGCCGTGGTCCAGCTGCCCTCGATGTCTTTGGCGCTCTTCGCGAAGATCTCGTCGATGTGCTCCTCGTCCAAGTTGGCCATCAGCGCGTGACCTTGCTTGAGCATGATGCCGTACGAATTCTTGAAGCTCTCCGTGTGCTGGAGGTAGACCGCGCGGTCCCTCTCGAGCCGAGCCAGCATGGTCTTAGCCAGTTCGCGGTTCTTGCCGGACAGCTTGGACAGCTCCTGCAGCTCGGCTTGGGTGGCGGTGAGCTGCGTCATCACGCTCTGTAGCGAGCCCTCGACCATGGCGCCCATCTCCTTGACCACGGCGGCGCGCAGGATCTCCTGCTTGGCCGGCACGATCTCGTTGGCCAATAGTTCCTCGAGTTCGCGGATGCCGCTGCGCTCGAGCATGGCCTGGTCGGAACGGATACGCGAGAGCAGCGCCTTCTGCGCGGAGAGGGCGATGACGTGATCGCGGGGCAGTTCCAGCAGCCGGCACGTCTCGTCGATCTGCCGGGTCACCGAGACGTCGATCTCGCTTGCGCTTTTGAGGTCGTCCCACAGCAGATCGATCTTGTTCAGCACCGCGATACGTCGTGTCTGGTAAGTCTGGACATAGCGCTGCCAGATCTCCAGATCCGATTTCGTAACGCCGGTGTCGGTGGCCAGCAGGAACAAGATGGCGTGGGCGCTCGGGATCATCTTGAGCGTCAGCTCCGGCTCGGTGCCCAGGGCGTTGAGGCCGGGTGTATCCAGGATGACCAGTCCGCTCTTCAGCAGCGGGTGCGGATAGTTGATCATGGCGTGGCGCCAGGCCGGGATTTCGACCCTGCTGCCCTTGGTTACCACGGTGGTCGTGACGAAATCCTTCTGGTCCAGGAGCCCGAGCGCGGAGGCTTCCTCCACGCGCACCGTCTTCGTCTCGGCCAGGCTCGCCATAGCCTTGGCCATTTCGTCCTGGGAGTCCAAATTGAGCTTGATTTTGACCCATTCGATGGGGTGCTGCTTGAGCGAGGCGATGCTGTCCTCGCGCTTGCGCGTCTCGATCGGCAGCAGGCGGACATAGGGTTCTTCGGCCGCGTCGTAGAAGATCTCCGTCGGGCACATGGTGGTGCGGCCTACGTCGGAGGGCAGCAGGCGCTGTTTGAAGTCCGCGAAGAACATCGCGTTGATCAGCTCGGTCTTTCCGCGTGAGTACTCGGCCAGAAACGCGAGTACCAGGCGGTCGTTGCGCAGGCTTTCCAGCAGGTCATAGATGCGCAGGCTGCGCTGGATGTCGACGTGACCATGCTGGTCCAGCCAGTGCTGGTAGGCCTCGATGCCGCCGCGGATGTCCTCCCGCCAGCGCTGGTAGCCGGCGATCTGGCTTTCCAGCTGGTTGCTCATGTCTTGTCCCAGTCCTGTATGGCCCGCAAAGCTGTTTCCCCCGGGGCAAAGATCTCGACCGTCTTGGTCCGTCCCCGGGTCCCCCGCGCGATAACCACCCGGCTCACTGGAATGTCCAGTTTTTTTCTCAGAAATTCAATGAGAAGCGTGTTTGCCCGGCCTTCGACAGCCGGCGCCGCGACGCGCACTTTCAGGCTCTCGCCATGTGTTCCCGCGAACGCTGTGGAGCGGGCGTTGGGCTGAACGCGAACGCTGATGCAAAGAACGTTCCTATCGGCGTCGAAGCGATGCCAGGCCGACACGCCAGACCTCAGGCGATGGCGCGGACGGCCGCCGATTCGAGCCAGGCGATCGCCATCAGCAGAAGCTGGCACACGACCAGTACAAACAGCGGGGAGAGGTCGACGTTTCCCACGGGCGGGATGCGCTTTTGGAATACGCGAAGAAACGGCCGCACCAGGCTGTTGAGCATGGGCATGGCCGGGCTGAAAGGGCTCACCCAGCTCAACACGGCCTGCACGATGACCGCGATCATCAGGATCCACAGAGACAGCTTCACCAGTTGCACCAGCGCCAAGAAGCCGATCAGCACGATACTCACGCCGACCGCGGGTCCGAGACCGGGCCCTTTCAGCCAATAGGTCGCCAGGATCAGCAGTACCTCCGTGACCCAGGCCAGCAGCAGGGTGGAGAGGTCCAGGCCCCACAGCCCAGGGACCACCCGCCGGGCGGGTAGCACGATCCAGTCGGTGAGCGCCGCCAGGAAGTACGACAGCGGATTGCGCAGCGGTGCACGCAACCACTGTAGGAAAAACCGCAGCAGCAGGGCTAGCGCGAACAGCCCCAGAAAAGTCTCCAAAAGAAACTGCAGTGCCTGGCTGAACATGCGGAGCGGCTATCCCTGTCCCAGCTCGTCACCGAGCTCCCGACAGCGCTCGGCCGCCTGCCGCACCGCCTCAACGATCAGCGGCTTGACGCTGCTCTCTTCCATGCTCTGCAATGCGCGCTCAGTCGTTCCTCCCTTTGAAGTCACCCGCGCGCGTAGGATGGCTGGCTCCTCCCCGCTCTCGCGCGCGAGCCTGGCGGCCCCGACGAAGGTATCGACGCTCAACCGGCGCGCCTCCGCGGGGGCTAAGCCCAACTCGCGTCCGGCCTGCTCAAGCGCTTCGATGAAATAGAACACGTACGCCGGTCCGCTGCCCGAGACCGCGGTCACCGCATCCATCAGCTCCTCGCGCTCGACCCACAGCGTCGAACCCACCGCGCTGAGAATGCCTTCGGCCAGCCTGCGCTCCTCTGCCGTGACCGACGGCCTGGCATACAGGGCGGACACCCCCGCCAGGACCAGCGCAGGCGTGTTCGGCATGACGCGCACGATGCGGGGATAGCCGCCTAGCCAGCGCGACAGGTCTGCGGTGCGGACACCCGCCGCGATGGTCAAGAACAGTTGCGATCCAAGCAACGGCCGCAGGCTATCGGCAACTGCGCGCAACTGTTGGGGCTTGACCGCCAGCAAGATAACGTCGTTGCCTGCGATCTCGGTGCCGGGCGCTGCCTGGCTCTGCACGCCGAATCGAGCCGCTAGGCGCTCGCGGGCACCGGGGTCGACCTCGAGCACGCTGATGTCCTCCGCGGCATGGCCCTTCTGCAGCAGTCCGCCGATCAGCGCGCTGGCCATATTCCCGCCGCCGACAAATGCGATCTTCATGAACCTCCAGAGCAACACCCGACATGGGCCCGGCGCTGCATCCGCTGGCGACCTCAGCCCTGGCCCGACTCCATCAGCTTCTTGATGTTCTCGAGCCCGGCCTTGTAGGCCCCGTTAATCATCTCGATGACCTCCTCATCGGTCTTTCCGCTGTCGGGCTTGTTGTTGAACTTGCCCTGCCAGATCACCTTCGTCATCCCGCCCTTGCCCTTCTTGACGCTGAGAGTGGAGACGTAGTGCGTGATCGGGAACGGGGAGTCGCCCACGATGCGGTAGCGGAAAAACATCTTCTTGTCGTCGAACTTGAGCAGTTCCTCGTCGAAGCTTTCGCCGCTGCCCATCGTGAGGGTGCGTACGGCGCCCTTCATATTGTTCTTGCCGGACTTGATGACGTCGCCGGTAAATGCCGGGTGCCACTTGGGCACCCCGTCATAGTTCTTGACCAGATCCCACACCGTTTTCGGACCGGCTTTGATCTCGATCGATTGCTGCGCGATGAGGGGCTTGTCGGCGCGCACGATAAGAGGTGACGCCAACAGGACGACCAGGCCCAGGGCCAGGATCTTGTTCACAAGGTTCTCTCCTAGAGTGGTTGGGAGCCGCGGGCCGCGGTGGGCACACGATGGCCGGGAAGCCGGAGTATAAGCAGTTCGCCAGTCTAGAAGCTAGAGGACGGATGTCCGGGGGCGGAGCGGGCGATCGCCGAATATGGCCCGGCCGATGCGTACCATGGTCGCCCCTTCTGCGATTGCGACCTCAAAATCGTCCGACATTCCCATGGACAGCGTGTCGAGCGCGAAGCCGTGAGCAGCCAAATCGTCCCTCAACTCGCGCAGCATGCGAAACTGGCGGCGCAAAGACTGAGCGTCCGAGGTCGGCTCGGGGATGGTCATCAGCCCGCGCAGCCGCAGCCCTGGCAGAACCGCAACTCGCTGCGCCAGTTCCGCCACGGCATGCGGCTCCACTCCGCTCTTAGTAGCCTCCCCGCTCACATTGACTTGGATACAGATCTGCAGCGGCTCGAGTCCAGGGGGGCGTTGGTGGGCGAGGCGCTCGGCCACCCTGACTCGATCCAGGCTCTGCACCCAGTGGAAGTGTTGCGCCAAAAGTTTGGTCTTGTTGCTCTGGATCGGCCCGATAAAGTGCCACTCGAGGGAAAAAGGCGGGTGCTGTTGCGCAAAGGGCGACGTGGCCGAGGTGCGGGGCGATGCGCGCTGGCTTCCGGGCCGGTCCTGTGCCTCGCGCAGCAGCGCTTCCACGGCAGCGATTTTATCGACGCCCTCCTGCGCATAGTTCTCGCCGAAGGCGCGCTGGTCGCACGCGGCCGCATCCCTAACGGCCTGCGGCGGAAACGCCTTGCTGACGGCGACCAAGCGGACGTCTGCGGGGTCCCGGCCGGCGGATTCGGCGGCGCGAGCGATGCGATCGCGGACCGTTTCCAGCCCTCTGCGTATCGTGAGCATCATGTTCGCCCGGTACGCCGCGACACGCAGCGCGCCGCAGTCATAGGGGAGCCCCAACCACCGCCCGCAGCCTGCCCTGAGCGGCAGCCTCACGGCGCCAGCTGTGCCTCGTGGGCGACGGCGGGAAATGGGCATAAGATTTGCCTGTTACCGAGGTCCGCCGCGCCCCCGGCGCCGCCGTTCGTCACCGTCGAGAATTATATATGGACATCTCCGAACTGCTCGCCTTCGTCGTCAAGAACAAGGCCTCCGACCTGCACCTGTCCTCGGGTCTGCCGCCCATGATCCGCGTCAACGGCGACGTGCGGCGTATCAACCTGCCGCCCATGGAGCACAAAGACGTGCACGCCATGGTGTACGACATCATGAGCGATGCGCAGCGCAAGCACTACGAAGAGAACCTCGAGTGCGACTTCTCGTTCGCCATCCCGAACCTGGCGCGCTTCCGTGTCAACGCCTTTGTCCAAAACCGCGGCGCGGGGGCGGTGATGCGGACCATCCCGTCCAAGGTGATCAACCTCGAGGAGCTCAAGGCCCCACCCATCTTCAAGGAGATCGCCGACCAGCCACGCGGGATCGTCCTGGTGACCGGGCCCACCGGCTCGGGCAAGTCCACCACGCTGGCAGCCATGATAAATCACATCAACGAGAACGAATTCGGGCATATCCTCACCGTCGAGGACCCGATCGAGTTCGTGCATGAGAGCAAGAAGTGCCTCATCAATCAGCGTGAGGTGGGACCGCACACGCTGAGCTTCGCCAATGCGCTGAGGTCTGCATTGCGCGAGGATCCCGACATCATCCTCGTGGGTGAGATGCGCGACCTGGAGACGATCCGGCTTGCGCTGACCGCCGCCGAGACCGGCCACCTGGTGTTCGGCACTCTGCACACGAGTTCTGCGGCCAAAACGATCGACCGTATCATCGACGTGTTCCCAGCGGCGGAGAAGGAAATGACGCGCGCCATGCTGTCGGAGTCGCTGCGCGCGGTGATCTCTCAGACCCTGCTCAAGACCAAGGACGGAACGGGCCGCTTGGCGGCGCATGAGATCATGATCGGAACACCCGCCATCCGCAACCTGATCCGCGAGAACAAGGTTGCCCAGATGTACTCCGCTATTCAGACCGGCCAGCAGTACGGCATGCAGACGCTGGACCAAAACCTGCAGGACCTGGTCAAGCGCAACGCGGTCGCGCCATCCGAGGCGCGCGTGAAGGCGGCGAACAAGGACCTGTTCCCCGGCTGACGGGCGACCAACCGCCGTATCGACGCAGACGCTTGATAGGAGGGGAATATGGAACGGGACCAGGCAATCAAGTTCGTGCACGAGCTGCTGCGCGTGATGATCAGTAAGAAGGCTTCCGACCTGTTCGTCACTGCAGGCTTCCCACCCGCTTTCAAGGTGGATGGCAAAATGACTCCGGTGTCCAACCAGAGCCTGACCCCGACCCATACGATGGAGCTGGCCCGTGCCATCATGAACGACAAGCAGGCACAGGAGTTCGAAGCCACTAAAGAGTGCAACTTCGCGATCAGCCCGCCGGGCATCGGCCGCTTTCGCGTGAATGCATTCGTGCAGCAGGCCCGTGTGGGGATCGTGCTGCGTACCATCACCACCACCATCCCGCGCATCGAGGATCTAGGGCTGCCTGAGGTGCTGAAGGACGTGTGCATGACCAAGCGTGGCCTGGTGATCGTGGTGGGCGCGACTGGCTCCGGCAAGTCGACCACGCTGGCCGCCATGCTCGGTTACCGCAATGAAAACAGCCATGGCCACATCATCACGATCGAAGACCCGATCGAATACGTGCACGATCACAAGAACTGTCTGGTCACGCAGCGCGAGGTGGGC
>DATJVW010000226.1:0-21223 GCA_035501675.1 Burkholderiales bacterium | reverse complement strand
CAAATTCTATAATCTATAGATTAACTCAAACGACTGGAAGGCGAGTGTGTGGGGTGCGCCTGAAGCTTGGCGCATGCTTGACTGACAGAGCTCTAATGTGGAGGAGGAGACCATGTCCAAAGAGATCTTTTGTGCCTTCGGTATAGATGTCGATGCGGTGGCGGGATGGCTGGGCTCCTACGGCGGCGAAGACTCGCCGGATGACATCTCGCGCGGCATGTTTGCCGGCGAAGTCGGTACACCCCGCCTGGTCAATCTGTTCAAGCGCCTGGGCGTGAAGACCACCTGGTTCATCCCCGGCCATTCGATCGAGACCTTCCCGGAGCAGACCGCGATGGTGGTGGAGGCCGGCCATGAGATCGGCATCCACGGCTACTCGCACGAGAACCCGATCGCCATGACGCCGGAGCAGGAAGAGGCGGTGCTGGACAAGTGCATCGAGCTGGTGACCAAGGTTTCCGGCCGGCGGCCCACCGGCTACGTCGCGCCGTGGTGGGAGTTCAGCCCGGTGACCAACGAGCTGCTGCTGAAGAAAGGCATCAAGTACGACCACAGCCTGATGCACAAGGACTTCGAGCCTTATTACGTGCGCGTGGGAGATCGCTGGACGCTGATCGACTACTCGAAGAAGCCGCAGGAATGGATGAAGCCGTTGCAGCGCGGCACCGAGACCGACCTCATCGAGATCGCCGGGAGCTGGTACCTGGACGATCTGCCGCCCATGATGTTCATCAAGAAGGCGCCCAACTCGCATGGCTTCGTCAATCCCCGCCATCTCGAGGAGATGTGGCGCGACCAGTTCGACTGGGTGTACCGGGAGATGGACTACGCGGTCTTCACCATGACCATCCATCCGGACGTTTCCGGGCGCCCACAGGTGCTGATGATGCTCGAGCGCCTGTTCAACCACATCATCCGCCATCCCGGCGTGAGATTCACGACCTTCGACGATATCGCGAACGATTTCGCGCGGCGCAATCCACGCAAGAAGAAGTAGGACGCAAGAGCATTCACCACAGGCACAGAGAACTGCTTTCAAGGGTAGGGAACGTTTTCTCCGTGTCTCTGCGCCCCTGTGGTGATAGATGTATTCGCGTGTAACCGCGGGGGGAGGCTAAGATGGAGAGCTGGCGTAATCGGAAGACCCTCATCCTGAGCCGCACGGAGATGATAGGCCTGCTCACCCCCGCGGAGTACAACGGGTGCGTGGAACAGGCATACCGCATGCACGGGGAGCGGCGCTTCTACATGGACCCGAAAGGGCACATCGTCCTCGCCAAGTATCCTGGCGAGTGGGAAGCGATGCCGTCCTACATCGAGGAGCCCGAGGCGGCGGCCTGCAAGTGGGTCTCGATCCGGGAGCAGAATCGCGAGAAGCACGATCTGCCCACCGTGTTCTCCATCCTCATCTATACGCATCCGGAAACCGGCTTCCCGCTCGCCATCTGCGACGGCAGCCACCACACTGTCATGCGCACCGGCTCGGCCGCCGCCGTGTCGGCCAAATGGCTGGCGCGCAAGGATTCGAAGGTCCTGGCCATCGTCGGGGCCGGGCACATGGCGGCGGGAGTGCTTGCCACCTGCAACGAGGTGTTCCGTTGGCAGGAGGTGCGCGTGTGGAGCCGCTCACAGGCGACGCTCGACCACTTCGTCAAGGAGCAGCAGCCGAAGTTTCCCAATCTCAAGCTGTTGCCCTCGACCAACCTGGAGAAAGTCGTGCGAGGCGCCGACGTGGTGGTCACCGTGACCCCGGCCCGCGCGCCCATCGTGAAGAACGAGTGGATCACCGACGGGATGCACATCGCGGCCGTGGGCGCGGACAAGTCCGGCGATCAGGAACTGGAAGGGACGATCCTGAAGCGCGCACGCATCTTCGTCGACGATATCCGCCAGTGCCGGACGGACGGCGAGATCAACGTGCCTCTGTCGCAGGGGTTGCTGAGGGAAACCGACATCGCCGGCGAAATCGGCGAAGTGATCGTCGGGAAGAAGAAGGGACGGACGTCGGACAAGGACATCACGTTGTTCGATTCGACCGGCATCGCGTTGCAGGACTCGGCTACGATCCCGCTCGAGTACGAACGGGCGCTCGCCGCGGGTGTGGGCATCGAGAAGAAGATGATTTCCACTTGAGTTGTTGTTGAGTCAACAGAGGAGAAGACCATGATCAAGAAAGGTAAAGTGAAGACGTCCGTCCAGCGGGCCCAGGCGCGGACTTCGCTCGCACGCAGGCGTTTTCTCAAGACTGCCGCGGTGACGGCGGGCGCTGCAGCCAGCACCGGGTTGATCGACGGCTTTCCGTTGGTGTGGTCTCAGAACATCAAGGACATCACACTGGTGCACGTTGGCGGCTCCTACTCCGCCATCATCGACATCGCCAAGGAGGCCACCAAGGACCTGGGGTTCAAGATAGAGATGCAGACGGCTCCGCACGATGCGCTGCTGAGCCGCCTGCTGACGCAGCCCAATACGATCGACATCGCGGACACCGAGTATTTCTTCCAGTACTACATGATCAAGAAGGGCACGCTGCAGCCGATCGACCTGGAGAAGCGCTTCAAGTGGTGGGACAAGGTGGTGCCGATCTTCACCAAGGGCGAGTACCCGGATGGACGCAAAGTTTCAACCCAGGGCTGCCTGCCCTACAAGGTGCAGTACGTGGCGGGCCCGGGCGCCAAGGACTTCCACAAAGGTCCGACCAAGTGGGCGACCGGGGTACCCACCGTGTACAACGCGGACACGCTCGGCATCCGGCCGGACAAGGTGCAGAAGATCGAAAGCTGGGCCCAGCTGCTGGATCCCAAGTTCAAGGGCCAGACCGCGATCGTCTCGGTGCCGTCGATCGGCATCATGGACGCCGCCATGGCCATCGAGGCGCGCGGCGACATCAAGTACGGCGACAAGGGCGACATGACGAAGGCGGAGATCGACAAGACCATCGAGATCCTGATGAAGGCCAAAAAGGACGGCCAGTTCCGTGCCTTCTGGAAGACCTTCGACGAGTCGGTGAACCTGATGGCATCCGGCGAGACGGTGGTTCAGTCGATGTGGTCGCCGGCGGTGACCGCCGTTCGCTCGCGCGGGATTCCCTGCTACTACGCGCCCCTCAAGGAGGGCTACCGCGCCTGGGCCAGCTGCCTCGGCCTGATGTCGCACCTCAAGGGTCCGAAGCTGGACGCCGGTTATGACTACTTGAACTGGTACATGTCCGGCTGGCAGGGCGCTTTCATCGGTAAGCAGGGCTACTACAGCTCGGTGCTCGAAACGGTCAAGAAGACCATGACCGAGGATGAATGGGGTTACTGGTACGACGGCAAGCCCGCCAAGGGTGAGATCAAGGACCCGTATGGAAACTTGATGGAGAAGCCGGGGGCGGTGCGCGACGGCGGCTCTTTCTGGACCCGCATGGGGAATGTCGCTTGCTGGAACACGCTGATGAAGGAGAACGTCTACCTGATCAAGCGCTGGAACGAGTTCCTGTCGGCTTGATAGGAGCGGCAAGCGGGGCTCCGGAGGGCCCCGTCTGCGTCTCACGGAAAATGACCTGATCGAGTGACAAGCACCCTCACCCCCAGCCCTTCCCCGCCAGCAGGGGAGGGTTGGGGCGGGGGTGCGGAGCTCTGCCATCAAGCTCTCGTCCACCACCGTCTCGTACCTGCAGGTTGCTCCGCTGCTGCTGGTGCTGCTCGCCTTCTTCGGCATCCCGCTGCTGATGATCGTCGGGGTGAGCTTCTTCGAATACGACGGGGTCAGCAGCGTGCCCGCGTTTCAGTTCGGCAACTACACCGATCTGTTCACCTCGCGAATCACGCTGACGCTTTACCTCAAGACGCTCGAGTACGCGCTCATCGTATGGGCGATCACGCTGGTGATCGGTTTCACCGTCTCGTACTTCCTCGCGTTCCACGTGCGTAACATCCTGTGGCAGATGGCGCTCTTTCTCCTGTGCACGGTTCCGTTCTGGACCTCCAATATCATCCGCATGATCTCGTGGATACCGTTCCTCGGCCGCAACGGGCTGTTCAACCAGGCGCTGATGGGTCTGGGGCTGACACAACAGCCCCTGGAGTTCCTCCTGTTCTCCGATTTCGCGGTGGTCATCGCGTATGTCCACCTGTTCACCCTGTTCATGATCGTTCCGATCTTCAACGCTATGGCGCGCATCGACCGCTCCATCGTCGAAGCGGCGCTGGACGGCGGCAGCAGCCGCTGGCGCATCATGTGGGAAATCATCATCCCGCTCTCCAAGACCGGGATCGCGCTGGGATCGATCTTCGTCATCACGCTGGTGATGGGCGATTTCTTCGTGGTCAACACCATGAGCGGGGGGCACAGCGCGTCAGTGGCATTGGCGATGTATAACCAGATCGCCGCGGTCCAGTACCCATTTGCGGCCGCCAGCGCGGTGATCCTGCTGCTGATCGTGACGCTGCTGGTGGCGGCGATCCTGCGTCTGGTGGACGTGCGGCGCGAGCTGGCCGGCTGACACAGAGCAGACCATGCAAAGGGATCTCGGCAAGCGCCCGTGGACGTTCTACGTCCTGGCGGCGTTCTTTGCACTGTTCGTGCTGTTCCTGTATGGGCCGATGTCGGCCATCTTCGTGTTGTCCTTCCAGGGCCCCACCGGAGGGCTCACCTTCCCCATGAACGGCGTGTCGCTGCGGTGGTTCTCGGCGCTGTTCAGTCAGGAGCGCACGGGCGATTTCGCGGGCGGCTTCACGCGCTCTATCCTGCTGGCGATTATCGTTCTCGCCCTGACGGTGGCGATTTCGGTCATGGCCGGTCTCGCGTTCCGCAGACGATTCTTCGGCTCCACCGCCGTCTTCTACCTGGCGGTGGCGAGCCTCATCATGCCTGGGCTGCTGGTGGGACTGGGCGTGGGCCTTCTGTATCAGACCGTGGGCGTCACGCCGACCTGGTTCGGCTCGGCCCTGGGCGCACAGCTCACCTGGACGCTGCCGTTCGGGCTGCTGATCATGTTCGCGGTGCTGAGCCGCTTCAATCGCGCCTTCGAAGAGGCCGGACGCGACCTCGGCGCCAGCAACTGGCAGATCTTCTGGATGGTCGTGGTACCGATCTTGTTCCCGGGCATGATCGCGGTGGCGTTGTTCGGCTTCACCCTGTCGTACGACGAGTTTCCCCGGACGCTGCTCACGGTGGGCGCCGAGAACACGTTGCCGCTGGAGATCTGGGGCATGACCACGAACGTGACCTCGCCCGCGCTGTACGCACTGGGAACGGTTACGACCCTGGTGTCGTTCACCGTCATCGCCTTGGCGCTGGGCTCGATCGCCATGATCCAGAGACGGCGCTCGCGCCGGATTTCGTCCAGGACGCCGGCAACCGATGATAATGAAGGAGCCGGGTGATCGCTACGCCGGCGGCCAAAGCATAGAGAATAACGTGATGACCCGAACAGGCGATCAAAGACCATGATACCGGGTGAGCGTCACTCGACCGCGCGCGGCGGCATCGAGTTGGCGGGAGTGACCAAGCGCTTCGGCGAGACGATCGCGGTCAAGAACATCAGCCTGAGAATTCCGGCCGGCTCTTACTGCTGCCTGCTGGGCCCGTCGGGATGTGGCAAGACGACCATCCTGCGGATGATCGCCGGCCACGAGTCGCCGACCGAAGGCGACGTATTGATCGACAACGAGAACGTGACCGGATTCCCGCCGGTGCGCCGCGGCACGGCTATGATGTTTCAGAGCTACGCGTTGTTCCCGCATCTCACCTGCGTGGACAACGTCGCGTTCAATCTCAAGGTGCGCGGCGTGCCCAAGGCGGAGCGCCACCGGCGCGCTCGGGAAATGCTGGCACGGGTGCGCATGGAGACCTTTGCGGATCGCCTGCCGGCGCAGCTTTCGGGAGGTCAGCAGCAGCGCATCGCGTTGGCACGAGCACTCATCACCGATCCCCGCGTGCTGCTCCTGGACGAGCCGCTGTCGGCGCTCGATGAGTTCCTGCGACTGCAGATGCGCGGCGAGTTGCGGCGCATCCAGGCGGAGGTCGGCATTACGTTCATTCACGTGACCCACACCCAGATGGAGGCGATCGCGCTGGCCGACATGGTGGTCGTGATGGACCAAGGGCGGATCGAGCAGGCGGCTTCCGCGCGTGAGGTCTACGACCAGCCTCGGACCGGGTACGTCGCGCGGTTCATGGGTGGACAGAACGTGTTGTCCGGGACAGTGGTCGCACGCGGGGCCAACACGCTAACGATCAAAAGCGGTGCCAAGGAGGTGACTCTCACTGCGCCCAACGCGCCCCCCGGGGAAGACGCCCTTTTCGAGGCAGCGGTGCGCCGCGACCACATTCGTCTGAGCCGGGCCGCTTCCACTAGCGGGCAGCCGGGGGTGAACGCGGTCATCGGTCGCGTGGCCGCGATCGAGTACCAGGGCACGTGGTTGAAGATCACGCTCGAAGAGGCATGCGGTGAGGAGTTCGTCGTGAACGTGCCGGACAACATCTTCTTCGCCGACCCGCTGAGCGTCGGCGAGCCCGCGCTGGCCCAGTGGGATGCAGGCGAGATCCACTTCCTCGCGGCCGGCGCGAAGGCCTCGGCCAGTTCGTCGGCGCTGGGACACACCGAGATGGCAACGGCAGGGGAGCGCTGATGTGCGGGCTGTGCGGCGTATTCCTCACCGAGACGCACTGGACTGACGCCAGCGTCTCGACCGCCGAGCGCGGGGCACGCACCCGCAGGCACGAACGCCTGCATCGCGTGGCACTGGCCAATCGGGTTCTGAAGCACTACGGGCTCAGGGTCAGCGATTGGCAGGGGAGCGCCTACCTGCTGGCCAGCCAAACCGGCCAGACTACGGTGGTGCCGAGCATTGCAGCGGTGTGGCCCGCCGCCGAGCAACTGCGGAAGCGCACGCTGGATCCCCTCGATGAAAAACTGATCGAAGCTCTGGAGCGAGACTGACGTGGAAAGCGAATGGCCCGCTCCGGCTGCCGGCGTGGTTCCAGTCAACGTCATCACGGGCTTTTTGGGCAGCGGCAAAACCACCTTGCTGCAGCGTCTGCTGCGCTCTCCCCAGATGGCCAGGACCGTCGTGCTCATCAACGAGCTGGGCGAGATCGGGCTGGATCATCTGCTCATCGAGCGCGTGGAGGAGTCGATCGTGCTCTTGAAGAGCGGATGCATCTGCTGCAGCATCCGCGACGATCTCAAATCTTCGCTGCGCGGGCTGCTGAGCCGGCGCGAACGCGGCGAGATCCCGGAGTTCGACCGGGTCGTGATCGAGACCACCGGGCTCGCAGACCCCGGTCCCATCCTCTACACCTTGGCGGGCGAACCGGTCGTGCGGCATCACTTCCGGCTGGCCAACGTCATCACGACCGTGGATGCGCTCAACGCCGACCTGCACCTGTCGCGCAACCCCGAGGGCGTGAAGCAAGTCGCCGCCGCCGACCGGTTGGTCATAACCAAGACCGACCTGGCGGATCCGGCACAGACTGCTGCCGTGCGCGAGATGATCGGTCGCCTGAATCCCGCGGCGGAGATCCTGGACGCAGCGGACGGCGAGATCGGTCCGGAACGGCTGCTTGCCGACCAGGCTATCGACCTGCCGTCACGCGCGCGCCTCACACCGCGTCTCGAGGAGACGGGTGTGCGCGCCGACCCGACGTACTTGCAGGGTTTACAGCGTCACAGCGCTTCGGTCGCAAGCCTCAGCCTGGTGCTCGACCAGCCGCTCGATTGGACCGCTTTCGGCATCTGGCTGAGCATGCTGCTCAATCGTCACGGCGACGATGTGCTGCGCGTGAAGGGCATTCTGGACGTGCAGGGGATGTCCGCTCCGGTGTTCATCAACGCGGTTCAGCACATCGTGCATCCTCCCCAGCACCTGAAGCGATGGCCGACGGCCGATCACCGCTCGCGCATCGTCTTCGTCACCCGGGGAATGGATCATGCTCTGCTGGGGCGCTCGCTGGCGGCGTTCGGCCGCAGCCCCGTCTCGGATGTCTCCTACGCGTGAGGTGGCAAGCAATGGCAAAGATATCGATCGACTCCAACCGGTTGTGGGGCTCCTTGATGGAGCTGGCCAAGATCGGCGCCACTGCGAAGGGTGGCGTGCGACGGCTGGCCCTCACCGATCTCGACGGCCAGGCGCGGGACCTGTTCATTCGCTGGTGCAAGGACGCCGGCTGCATTGTCGCTGTCGACGGCATCGGCAACATCTTCGCTCGGCGGCCCGGCGAAGACGATAGTCTTCCGCCGGTCGTCACGGGCAGCCACATCGACACCCAGCCTTCCGGCGGAAAGTTCGACGGCAACTACGGCGTCATGGCGGGGCTCGAGATCCTGCGTACCTTGAACGATCATCGCGTGCAGACGCAAGCGCCGGTCGAAGTCGCCGTGTGGACCAACGAAGAGGGGTCCCGCTTCACGCCGGTGATGATGGGCTCCGGCGTGTTCGTGGGCGCCTTCCCGCTCGAAGCTACTTTACAACGCCCGGATCTCGAGGGAATCACCGTCGGCGAGGCGTTGAAGAAAATCGGCTATGCGGGACCGCAGCCGATCGGCGGCCGGCCGATCGGCGCCTACTTCGAGGCGCACATCGAGCAGGGCCCGATACTGGAGGACACCAACAAGGTGATCGGAGTAGTAACCGGGGCGCTCGGCCTGCGCTGGTATGACGTGGTTGTCACCGGCCAGGATGCGCACGCGGGCCCCACGCCGATGCGGCTCAGGAAAGATGCGATGGTCACCGCGTCGAAGATGGTGACCGAGGTCAATGCGCTGGCTCAACGCCATCAGCCCGACGGCCGCGGCACCGTGGGGTTCATGCAGGTGAAGCCCAACTCGCGCAACGTCATCCCCGGGGAGGTGCGCTTCTCGGTCGATCTGCGGCACGCCCGCGACGAGCAACTCGACAAAATGGAGGGCGAGATGCGCGCCGCGTTCGACCGGATCGCCCATGCGCACAACGTCAGCGTGACCGTCGAGCGTGTGGCGAACTATCCCGCTTGCAACTTCGACGCAGGGTGCGTTTCCACCGTGCGCAACGCCGCGGCGACGCTCGGGCTGAGCCACATGGACATCGTGAGCGGGGCCGGGCACGACGCCATCTACATGGCGCGCGTGACGCCAACCAGCATGGTCTTCGTGCCCTGTGAAGGCGGGATCAGCCACAACGAGATCGAGAATGCCAAGCCGGAGGATCTCGCCGCCGGCTGCAACGTTCTGCTCAGCGTGATCCTCGATCGCGCCCGAGTCGCCGGGGGATAAGGGGCCGGAGCGTGAAGCCGAGAGTTGTTCTGTTGGCGACCGGGGGGACCATAGCGTCGCGCTATGATCCAGAGCTCGGCCGGACGGTTGCCTCCCAGCGCGCAGAGCATCTGCTCGAGACGCTGCCTCAGGTGGCCAGTACTGCGCAGATCGAGATCGAGAACTTCGCGACCATCCCAAGCTTCGACATGAGCGTGCCGTTTGCGTTCGAGCTCACCCGGCGCGTCAACGCGGTGCTTGCCCGCACCGATGTGGCCGGAGTCGTGGTCACCCATGGGACGGACACCATGGAGGAGACGAGCTATCTGACGGATCTGCTCCTGCTTTCCGAAAAGCCCGCGGTCTTTACCGGTGCGCAGCGCGCCAACGACGATCCGCAGTCGGACGGCCCTTTCAATTTATTAAACGCTGTGCGCGTCGCGGCGTCTCCTCTCGCCGTCGGCCTGGGGGCCGTCGTCTGCTTCAACGGCACGGTGCACGCGGCGCGTGATGTGACCAAGGTACATTCCAGCGCCGTGGAAACCTTCCAGTCCTACGAGCGCGGCGCGCTGGGTGAAGTAGATGGCGACAAGGTGGTGATCCACAGGCGGCCGGTATTGCGCCGATCTTTCAAGATCGATCGATTGGAAGAGAGAGTGGAGCTGTTCCGGCTCGCGTTGGGTGCCGACCTCCGGGGGCTGGAAGCCGCGATCGAGCGCGGCATCGCCGGCCTTGTCGTCGAGGCGTTCGGGCGCGGAAACGGGCCCACGCGTTTGAGCGCGCTCGTACGGCTCGCCGTGCAGAAGGACATCGTCGTTCTGGTGACTTCGCGCTGCCCCGCCGGCAGAGTGGAGCCGCTTTACGGGGGAGGTGGTGGCGGCCGCGACCTTGCGGATGCCGGTGCCTTGTTCGTGGGCGATCTCAAGGGCCCGAAGGCCAGGCTCTTGCTGATGGTATTGCTCTCGACCGGAGAAACGAAAGCACGGGTGGCGGAAACTCTGGCGGCGCTCGCACCCTGACCGCTGCGTCGACTGCGATCGCCGCTGCAAATCGACGGAGGAGACTCGAATGGCTGCGACACTCATCAAAAACGGCAGGATTGTGACCGCAGTGGACGATTACGCCGCCGACATCCTGATCGAGGGTGGCCGCGTCCAAACCATCGGCAAGAGCATCGCCGCCGGCGCGGGCATGGAGATTCACGACGCGGGCGGCCTGCTCGTCATGCCGGGCGGCGTCGACGTTCACACGCATCTCGACTGGGAGTTCGGTCCGTCCCGCACCGTCGACACGTTCGCAACCGGCACCAAGGCGGCGGCTTTCGGCGGTACCACTACCGTCATCGACTTTTGCAACCAGACCAGGGGGAAGAGTCCGCTCGTCGGGCTGGAGGACTGGCACAAGCGGCGCGCGAGCGCCTGTGTGGATGTGGGCGCACACATGATCATGCTCGACGTGAACGAGCAGAGCCTGCTGGACATGAAGACACTCATAGACAAGGAGGGCGTGACCAGCTTCAAGCTGTTCATGGCCTATCCCGGCGTGCTGATGGTCGACGACGGCGCTTTGTTCAAGGCGCTGCGGGTGGCAGGCGGTAACGGAGCCATGACCTGCATCCACGCGGAGAATGGACCAGTCATCCAAGTACTGACCCAGGAGGCGGTCGCGCAAGGGCGGCGCGGGCCGAAATACCATGCGACCACCCGACCGTCGATCCTCGAGGGAGAGGCGACCCACCGCGTCATCAGACTGGCGGAGCTGGCGGACGCCCCGATCTACATCGTTCACCTATCCGCGAGTGAAGCGTTGGCCGCGGTGACCGAAGCACGAGACCGCGGGATTGCGATTCACGCGGAGACCTGCCCACACTATCTCTTCCTCACCGCGGAGGAGTACGAGCGTCCCGGCTTCGAAGGTGCGAAATACGTCATGACGCCACCGCTGCGAGATCACACTCACCAGAAACAGCTCTGGCGCGGCCTCAAGACCGACGATCTGCAAGTGGTGTCGACCGACCACTGCCCGTTCTGCTTCAACGAGCAGCCGTACGGATTGAAGTTCTCGAAGCAACAGGGAAAGGACGATTTCAGCAAGATCCCGAACGGCGCACCGGGTCTCGAAACTCGCCTGCCCTTGGTCTTCGACGGCGCCGTGCGCAATCACGGGATGTCCTTGAACCGCTTCGTCCAGGTTACTTCGACGGCACCCGCAAAGCTGTTCGGGTTATTTCCGAGAAAAGGCACGATCGCGGTCGGCTCGGACGCCGATATCGTCTTGTTCGATCCGAAGGAGCAGTGGACCATCCGCGCCGCCGAGCATCACAGCCGCGTCGACTATAGTCTGTTCGAGGGCCGCCCAGTGACGGGGCGAGTGAAGAAGGTCTTTCTACGCGGGCATTGCATCGTCGACGAGCAAAACTGGCACGGTCGCGAGGGGATGGGTGAGTTTCTGAGCCGAGGCGAATCCGGTAAGACATAAACCGGTGCCTGACGACGTAGCGCGACGAAAGCGAAGTGCCTTCTGCGTGTCATTTCGCGGTCTCAAGGATCTCGAGCATGGTGCGCACGGTGACGATCTGCGTCTTGCCGTGGCGCTTGAGCGAGAGCAGATGACGCTTGTCGCCACTGACGAGGTAGTCTGCGTCGCCCGCCTGCGTAATAGCTAGCAGGACATTGTCTGCGGGATCGGGTGAGGCGCTAACAGCAGGCAGCGGCTCCACCCGTTCGGCGAGCTCATACAGCGCATTAACTAGTTCGCCGGCATGAGCGGGACGCAGGCGCTTGCGGATTTGCGGATAGCGTGTGACGCGGCGTAGTTCCTCGAGCTGCAGGTCTGTGGTGAGGAGCTGATAGCGACCTCGCGGCCACAGGGCGAGTAATTGTGCGGGAAGAGATCCGGTGCCCAACAAGGCGCTGACCAAAACGTTGGTGCCGAGCACTAGGCGCATCAACGACGGCGAGGCGCCTTCTTGTTGGGCCTGAAGGCATCGAACAGCCCCTCCTTCAGGAGTTGCGCGCGGGCGGCGCCCACCGCCTCATCCACGAGATCCTGTAACTGTTTAGAATTCAGATCCACGAAACCAGGTCGAATTTCACCCAAGGTCTGATCGAATACGCGCCAGCGCACAGCTTCCTCGACGAACTTCGACAGATCGCCCTTCTTGAAGCCTGCGCGGGCCAGAAAGCTACGCACAGCAATATCGGTGTCTTTGGAGATCTTGATATTCCAGCGCACCGCGTCCTGGGGATCAGTTGAATCGGACATGTAACACCTATACACCTAAGCATTTATACGTCTAAGTGTAGACCACACGTGGTTAAGCGGCAAGTCGGACCCAGTCCCGTAACCAAACTGCATTTACTTCAATGGCGCTTGGCGACTCCTGAGAAGACGGAAAAAACCATAACACATGGATTAAAAAGTAAAAACACTTTCACGGCGGTAACCGGGGTTCGAATCCCCGTGGGGACGCCATCGGAAGATGACCGTGTTCCACCAGTGAATTGAGCCGCAGCGACCACTGCAAACGGTACCCGCTAGCGCTGGGGAGTGAACACGATGCGCCCGTTACTAAGCAGCTGGCGCAGCGGCGCCGCTGCGGGTTGCAAGCGCACGTCAGCCGGCGGACCGTACCCGCCGGCTTGGTGTGTCGCTTCGCTATGTCGATCGACTACACGGGCTGGAAGCTGAACGCTTGGCCGCCGAGCGTGGCTTCGACCATTAAGCCCGCCTTGGGTTCCGCGAATACCAAGACGCCGTCGGTGTACCTTGCGGTGTCAGCGGCGCCGCTCTTCAGGGCCACGGCAGACGCGTTCGCCGCGAACTTCAACTTTCCGTTCCTGAAATTATCCAGCGCCGCCTTGTTTTCAAACAGGATCAGCTCGCTGAAGCTCTGGCCGCCCAGCTGCGCGCCGATCGTGGCCTGCGACAGATCTGCCCAGCCGACCATCTTTCCCTGCTCGTAAACCTCTCCGCGCCCGTAGGCGCCGCCGACGATCGCGCCGCCCTTTGCCACCGACGGGAACATCGCGTAGCCATACGCGTTAGCAATCTGCTTCTGCAGACTGGGATCCAGCGCCTTGATGCGCGTCATGGCGCTTTCAACGTTGCTGTGAAGCTCGGTCTTGTTTGCCTCTGTATCGGGGGCGGTCGCGCAGCCGGCGAACGTCAAGAGCACTCCAGCGATCAGGCAGGTATACAACGATGCGTTCTTCATGAGGTCTCCTCGTTAGGAATGGCTATCTCCTGAAATGGTTGAGGGAGGGATATTGCACAAACGACCTTACTCCTGCGGCGGATACGGCGCTGTCAGCTAAGTCCGCGACGGGCGGTAGGAATATGCCTACACTCTCTGACGCTTGCCGTGCGGCAAAGTTCTCTTGACCTCCGACCCGCCGAGGTCACGAACGCGCAGGACGATCACCAGCTCGAGCGCGTCGCAGGATCGGGCATTGCCGAGGACCGGATCATTCGATGGAAGACAGCTCATTCGGTTTGTCTTACGGATGTTGAGCTTACGCGCCGCGCTGGACGGCGACGTTCGGCTTGCGCAGCAGTCCAACCCCGGTGACCAGAACAGCGAGGACCAGACACGCCGCCCCGAAGTAGAGTAGCCATGCGAAGTTGGAGTCGAAGGCAAGACCAAAGAAGCCACCCGACAGGGCGAGTGCCGCCAGCGGTGCCGCGACACGAGCGAGCCACTTCAGTTGTGCCGACAGCACCGCCGAATCGAGCAGTACTTGTATCAGGAGGGACAGAACAACCCAGACACCCGCGTGGGCGTGCCCGGCGCGAAACAGCGCCCATTGCGTTTGATCCAGTGCCAGATCCCCGGGTGGAATTCCAGCCGTCCCTTTGGTGAGGATACCGAGCAACGTCGCGCCGCCGTACATGATGGTCGGAACGGTTAAGAGCGTCACACCTGCAACCAGTCTTGCTTCGCGCGATAAGGTCATTTGGAAGCTCCATCGGACATGATCCCGCCAGCGAGATTGTGTCACATCGGGCCAACTTGTCCGCCAGCGGGCCGGAATTCGGCGGCAAATGAGCAAGTATGTCCCGTTATCCGCAAGCCGAAGCAATAAAGGGAAAAGATACCGTCGTAGACTCGTGTAGTGCAGCGGGCGGAAGTTAAGTTTGCGACGGGAACATGAATTCCTGTACCGGCGCTGTCGCTGTCCCAGGGTCCTTTTTTTGGACACGCCCGCATGTGGCAGGACCCCATCGCCCAGAGCACCAATGAGCCCCTTGTTCAGGCGGGCTTCGATCGTCGTAGAAACGGCATAAGCCTTCGAACTCCTTCACGACCACGCACTCGGTGCAGCGGCATGCGGACAGCTAAAAACTCGACCGGCTCGACCGGAAATACGTTGGGCTTTAGTGCGGCCGCCGCGGCGGCCGCACTGCTCGTCGCGGGAACGGCGGTGTCCGCCGACGAATCCGACAGCGACCTGCTGACGCAGGCCCGGGCGCTGTTCAAGCCGCTGCCCAAGGACATGGGTACGTCCGACAACCCCGTTAGCGAGGACCGAGTGGCCTTGGGCCGGCGACTTTTCTTTGATCCGCGTCCGTCGCTGGACGGCACTGTCAGCTGCTCGCGCTGCCATCAGCCAGCGCTGTATGGAACCGACGCGCTGAAACTGCCCAGGGGCGCGGAGGATCGGCTCAATCCGCGAAATGCGCCGACGGTTCTCAACGCGGCGTTGCAATTTGTGCAGCACTGGCGCGGCGATCGTAAGAGCGTAGAGGATCAGGCCACCCAGGCCCTCGTCGGACATGTGAGCTTCGGCAACGCCGATTACGCGAGCGCAATGGGCAAGCTCGACGCCGTAGGCTACCGCCCGCTGTTCGCGGCGGTGTTCCCTGAAGACAAGGACCCACTCACGCCGGAAAATTGGGGCAAAGCAATCGGCGCCTACGAACGCACCCTCGTGACTCCTGCGCCGTTCGATGCGTATCTTCTGGGCCAGCCCGACGCCCTTACGGCGGAGCAGAAGCAAGGGCTGCGTAAGTTCATCGGATTCGGCTGTGCGGGCTGCCACAGCGGCACGCTGGTGGGTGGCACGATGTACCAGAAGTTCGGACTCGTGAAACCGTACTGGACCGCTACCGGCAGCAAGCAGGTCGACAAGGGCCGCTTCGACGTGACCCATGACGAATCGGACCTATACTCGTTCAAGGTGCCGTCGTTGCGCAATGTAGCCATGACACCGCCTTACTTTCACGACGGTTCTGCCGAAGCGCTTCCAGAGGCGGTGCGCATCATGGCCGAAGTGCAGCTTGCGAGGAAGCTGGAAGATGACGACGTTCGGCAGTTGGTGGCATTCCTGAACAGCCTGACCGGGAAGGTCCCGGAGCAGTACGCGGTCGCACCGGTACTGCCACCGGCGCAGTTCCCTGGGAGAGGTCGATAACGTCCGCGGTCATCGTACAGGCGATGCAAGAGAAGAGGGCGTATGCGAAATCGGCGTAGGTGCGTCAGGCCGTGGGTGTACCGCGTACGTCTCTCGGGTGTCGTTTGCCTCTCCGGAGTGAAGGCCTGCGTCGAGAAGCTCAGTTCCGTTTGCGCTCACCGCCTCGAGGCGCATTAGCGCTTCGCCGAACACGTAGAGAGCTTCCTTGACAACCATTCGGGAGCTGTCATCCAGTCCGGTGGATGCCGCGCCAAGCTCATAAAACAAGGCCTCTATCCACTTCTTGACGACGTCCAGGCCGCCTAAGGGGGCGCCCGTTCCGCGCGTCAAGCGGTTGCGTACTTTGGCGTGCAGTCGTGTCGCCTCAACGTACGCAGCTAGGAGCAGAAAGATCTCTTGCTCACTGCCGGCCTCTCGTATCAGTCGCGTAATCATTGCAGGTCTCCAGTCTTGTCATTGGGGCATCGCGCCTTGAGCCTTCTCGATTGCATGGCGGGCTTTGTGCGGTTTCTTCTGAGTGGGGCAGGAAAGGGAGTAGACATCACATGCGCCGGCCGGTTCCATCGATACACAGGGGGAGCGCGAGGCGCGCGCTTCAATTGTCTGGGGCTGCCGGGGCGTGTCTCTCGCCGCCGCCGCCAATTTGCGCCTGCGCAGTATCCGAACGTCCGAACGGAGAGCGGTGCTCGCTCACGCTCTGCAGCATGACATAGAAGACCGGAATGAAGAACACGCCGATCAAGGTGGCGCTCAGCATGCCGGCGACCACCGCCGTTCCAATCGACTGCCGAGCGCCCGCGCCGGCACCGAACGCGATCGCCAAGGGGACGGCACCGAAGATGAAGGCGAACGAGGTCATGAGGATCGGGCGGATCCTAAGCCGCGCGCCGTCGAGCGCGGCCCGGACGATCGACTCTCCGCGCTCGCGGCGGAGCTTCGCGAACTCGACGATCAGGATCGCGTTCTTTGCGGCCAGCCCGATCAGCATGATGAGCGCGACTTGCGTATACACGTTGTTATCGAATGACCGCAGGAGCAGGCCGAGAAAGGCGCCGAGCACCCCGAAGGGGATCACGAGCAGAATGGCGACAGGCATCGTCCAGCTCTCGTACAGGGCGGCCAGCACCAGGAATACGAACGCCAGGGATAGCGCGAAGATGTAGGCTGTCTGGCCACCGGTCTTCTTCTCCTGGTACGTCGCCTCGCTCCACTCGTAGCTGAAACCATCCGGCAACGCCTGAGCCAGCTCTTCCATTGCAGCAATCGCCTGGCCAGAGCTGTACCCCGGAGCATTGGAGCCGTTGATGGTGGCTGCTCGATATACGTTGTAACGCTCGAAATACTGAGGACCGTTGATGGACCTGATCTTCACCAGCGTGCTGAGCGGCACCATGACGCCGGCGCTGCTGCGTACGTAGAAGCGGTTCACGTCCTCAGGTTGGATGCGTTCGCTTCCTTCCGCCTGCGCCACCACCCGGTACGTGCGCCCGTAGAGGTTGAAATCGTTGATATAGTACCCGCCGAGCAATGTCTGTAGCGTGAAAAACACATCGTTCAACTGCACTCCGAGGGACTTCACCTTGTCGCGGTCGACGTCGTATTCGATCTGCGGGACACGGGGATCGAATCCGCTGTAGACGAAGCCGATTTCCGGCCGCTTTCGTGCCTGTGCCATGAAGTCCTGCAGGACTTGCGAGAAGCGGGTGACATCGCTTCCTCCACGATCCTGCAGCACGAAGGTGAATCCGCCGGTTGTGCCCAGTCCCCGGATCGGGGGTGGGTTGAGGACCAATACACTGGCGTCCTTGATCGTGGTGTTGAGCTTTCCCATCAGCGCGGACACGAGTCCGCTGGCGGATTCTGCGGCGCTCCGGCGCTGGTCCCAAGGTTTGAGCCGAATGAATGCGGTGCCGTTGTACGACACGCTCTGGAAGGTCAGAAGGTTGAAACCGCTGATGTAGACCACTCCGTCGACGCCTGGTACCCGGTCCGCGATCTGAGTGAGCTGCGACATCGCCGCGGTGGTGCGCTCGAGCGATGCGGCCGGCGGGAGCGTAACAAGAGCGATCAGATAACCCTGATCCTCGGACGGTACCAATCCGGTCGGACGTGTGGCGATGAGACCCCATACGGCGACGAGCAACGCTCCGAACGTAAGTGCGATCAGCGCCGTGTGGCGTGACATGGCGGACACGGAGCTCAGGTAGCCGTCGCGAGAGCGCTCGAAGGCGCGGTTGAACTTTGCGAAGAACCCGGCGAGAGGCCCGCGTCTTGGACGCACCAGATCAGCAGGCTGCAGCAACAGTGCGCACATCGCAGGAGTAAAGGTCAGCGCGCAGATCGCCGAGAGCACCACCGCGACAGCAAGGGTCAGGGCGAATTGCTTATACAGCTGACCGGTGAGCCCGCCAACAAACGCAACCGGCACGAAGACGGCAGCCAGTACGAGCGCGATGGCGATGACCGGGCCCCCTACGTCGCCCATGGCCGACTTGGCGGCATCCTTCGGGGACATCCGTTCGGCATCGAGCCGCTGCTGCACAGCCTCTACCACGACGATAGCGTCGTCGACCACAATGCCTATCGCCAGCACCAGCCCGAACAGGGTCAGCGTATTGATGGAAAATCCCAGCGCCCCGAACGCGGCAAACGTGCCGATCAGGGACACCGGCACCACCATGATCGGGATCAGCGTTGCGCGCCAGGTCTGCAAGAACACATAGACGACGAGCACCACCAGCGCAAAGGCGATGAAGAGGGTCTTCACCACCTCCTTCAGAGACTCCGTCACGAACGGCGTGGTGCTGTATGGGACTGAGTAGACCATGTCCGGCGGGAAGCGCTTCGCTTGGTCGTCCATGACCCGCTTCACCAGCTTGGCGGTCTCCAGCGCATTCGCGTTGGGCTGCAGGAAAATGCCGATCAGCGCGGCTCCCAGTTTGTCGACCGCGCCATTGATCGAGTAGTCGGCCGCAGCCAGTTCGATCCGGGCGACGTCCTTAAGGCGAACGACCTGGCCGTCGGCGCCCGCGCGCAATACTATGTTTTCGTACTCTTCGGCGCTGGCAAGGCGCCCCTTGACCAGCACCGAGTACTGCATCTGCTGCCCGCCGGGGACCGGCGGTGAACCTATGCTGCCGGCGGGCGCCACGACGTTCTGCTCGTTGATGACATTGGCCACATCGGTCGCCGTCACGCCGAGTCTGGCCATCTTGTCGGCGTCAAGCCAGACCCGCATGCTGTAGTCGCGCTCGCCAAAGATGCGTACGGTGCCTACGCCCGGCACTCTCCCGAGGGCGTCGTAGAGATTGAGCAGCGCGTAGTTGCTGAGAAACACGCTGTCGTAGCTTTGCTGCGGGGACGTCAGCGCGATCACCTCGAGAAAATCGCTGGAGGCCTTGCGGATGGTGACGCCGTTGCGAATGACGTCTGCGGGGAGCTGGCTCTGCGCCACGGCCACCCGGTTCTGCACGTCGACCGCGTCTATGTTCTGGTCGGTGCCGACGTCGAACGTGACGGTCAACGTATAGGAGCCGTCGTTACCGCTCTTGGATCCCATGTACAGCATGTCGGTTGCGCCGTTGACCTGCTGCTCGATGGGTGCGGCGACAGACTGCACCACCACATTGGCGTTCGCGCCGGGGAAGGTTGTGGATACGGTGACCTGAGGTGGAACAACTTGCGGATACTGGGCGATCGGCAGCCGGAACATCGCCAGTGCGCCCACCAGCGTGATGATCAGCGCAATGACAGTAGAGAAGATCGGGCGTTCGATGAAGAAATTGAACATCGATCGAACTCGGTCCCAAATTGCGCGCTGTCAGTTCATCCCGGTGTCCGTCATCCGCCGGACGCCGAGTGGGCAGGTGACTGCGTAGCTCTGCCGACTGTTGAGGGTTCGCCACTCGAATGTGCTCCGTCCTGTGCCATGAGCACTGGCCTCACCGGAGCGCCCGGACGCAACTTACCGGTCCCCTCGACCACGACCCGCTCTCCCGGGGTCAGTCCGCTTTCCACAACCCAGTCGCCTCCTACGCGGTACCTCGCCTCGATCTCGCGAGGCTGCGCCTTGTTTCCGCCGTCAACGACGTAAACTGACTTCAAGCCTTGGAGCTCCTGCACGGCCTGCTGGGGAATGCGTATCGCGCTGCGCTCCTGCACGGCGGGGACGCTCACTCGCACGAACAGCCCGGGCCGCAAAACACGATCTGGGTTCGGAACCGAGACTCGCACCTGCAGCGTGCCGCTCTTCTGGTCGATGGCAGCGTCTACGAAGTTGAGCCGTCCGGGAAAGTTGTATTCGCTGCCGTCGCCCAGCCAGACGTGAAATGGCGGTGCCTCACCGGGTGTCTCCCCCGGCGGGTGCTGCAGCGTCTTTTGCAGCTCCAGCAGCTTGTCCTCGCTGACGCTGAATGACACCCACATCGGATCGCTCGAGTACAGCGTAGTGAGCAGCGTTTGCTGCGCAGTGATGAGAGCCCCGGGCTTGACCAGCGAAGCGCTGATGTAGCCGTCCCGAGGAGCGCGGATTATCGTGTAGCCGAGGGTGAGCTCCGCATCCCGCAAGAGCGCCTTTTGGGCCGCCACGACCGCCGTGGCGGAGCGTTGCTGCGCCAGCGAATTGTCGTATGCCTGCTGGCTGACGAATTTCTCGGCGAGCAGACGGGCATCGCGCACTAGGTTTTGCTGCGCGTTGATCGAATTGGCCTCCGCCTGGGCGAGGTTCGCTTTGGCCTGCGCCACCTGCGCCTCGAAAGGCCGGCGATCGATGACGTACAGCAGATCGCCTCTTGCGATTCGCTGTCCATCGACAAAAGCCTGTCGCTCGAGCAGACCGGTCACCTGAGACCGTATCTCGATCGTGGCCGGCGCCTGCGTCTGAGCCACGTACTGGTCGAAGATCGTGACTGGAGCAGGCTGCACCTCGACTACCGATACCTCTGCGGGTGGCGGGGCTTGCGGCTGCGCATTGCCGTTGCAGCCGCAGGCGCCTACCACAAGCAGGACCAGGATTGCCGACGAGAGCAACCTCGACCTCGCTTTGCGAGGAGGAAGTGCATGTCCCGAGCCACTGCCGTCCGCGAAAGTCATCGCTTGCCCCGCGGAGCGGTCCACAGCGATGCGCGGACCGCAGTACTGGCCGGAGCGGCGGGTCTGCTGGTCCTCTCTGGTCCAACACTTCCGTGGGTCGTCTCGGGTCGGGCCACGCTTCGAGGACGAAGGCCGTCCCCGGTGGCGAGAAGAATGGGTTGCCCAGTCCAAGCTGTGAGGTGATAGCGCGCGCTGCCTAGGTGCACCACTAGAACCGTGAAAGCAGCCAGCAAGACAGTCAGCGTGCCACCAATAATCCACAACGGAACGATCGGTAGCAGCGGGCGGGGCACGACTCGCAAAATTGGCAGAATCCGCTCAACCAGACTCACGTGGCACCTATACGACGTCTTTATGTGACCGACCTTGGAGAGGCTTGGTTCAGGGTCGTCGACAGCCGACATCTGGGAATAGCGGCTGGAGCTGTTAACACATTGAGACAAATGTAATTTGCCGAATGATAGGCGTGTGCGCTCGTCAGTCCCAAAACGAGGCTCGGGCG
>DATJVW010000225.1:0-2930 GCA_035501675.1 Burkholderiales bacterium | reverse complement strand
CCCTCGTAGACGTTGAGCGTATCGGGGGCAAACCTCGGCTTGAAAGATAGCGGTGCCGGGTAGCGCACCTCCACAGGACGCACGTCGACAAAGGTTACGCTGGTGGGAATCAGGAAGTCGAAGCTCGCGGGATTGGCGTTGATGTGGTAGCCGCGCTCGATATCGAGCGTGATGACGACCTCGCGGTATGTTCCGATCCACCGGGAAGTCGCAGACGCATGCACGTGGCGCGCTGTTTCCCCGATCGGCTGATCCATCCCGGCAGCAACCGCTTCGGACGATAGCGCGATGCCGACGTGGTTCGCGCTCACAGCGGCGACGAGGGCCGGCCATTGGTCGGGATGCTCGTTGGCCCGGCGCGCGATCCGCGCCGCCGAGTCTGTGTACCGCTTTTCGCCCGCCGCACGTCCGAGCTGTCCAAGCAGATCGACCGCGGCGGACGTCCCGGACGGATAGGCGCCGTCGCCTTCGTCCATGGGCTCAACGATCAACGCTTCGCCGTCTTCGGTCGCCGTCAACACGCCACTACCGTTGACTTCGAATCGGCGCAACAATGCATCCGTGAGCGCATGCGCTCGTTGCAACCAGATCTCTTCTCCGGTCGCCCGGTACAGAGACAGGAGACTGCGGCCGAGCAACGCATAGTCTTCGAGGAAACCGTTGCCTTGGGCACGACCGCGAAAGATCTCGTGGCTCAACTGCTGGTTCTGCGCGTTCCAGGCGAGGTTCCAGATCCGCTCGGCTCCGCGCTTCGCGATGGCGATATCCGCGGGCTCATGAAACACCTCGCCGCTCACGACGAACGCGTCGATGGCGAGCCCGTTCCAGCCGACCAGTATCTTTTCGTCGCGCGCGGGACGCGGCCGCGCATCGCGCGCTGAAAGCAGCTTCCGGGTTTGTGGCGCCAGTGTTGCGAGCCCGCGTTCGAGTCCATCAGTATCGTCGCGGTAGGTCCACCCCACACGCAATGCGCCGGGTGCGGCGTCAGGATTCGTTGGATCCGGTTGCTCAGGCATCGGCGTGAGCGAATAAGTGTGCAAGAGATCGGCCGCGGCCGGCCCGAGCACCGCTTCCAGTTCCAACCGACTCCAGACGTAGCTCGCCCCTTCCTCTCCACCCACCGCAGCGTCCTCCGCGGTGTAAAACCCGCCCTCCGGCGCCATCATCCGGTCGCGAAGGTAGTCGCGGGTGCCGAGCGCAATACGCCGATACTGAGACGCCTGCGTGTGCTGCCATGCGCGTGCATAGACCTGCAGCAGTTGAGCGTTGTCGTACAGCATCTTCTCGAAGTGCGGAATCGACCAGGTGCGCTCGGTGCTGTAGCGATGGAAGCCGCCGCCCAGTTGATCGTAGATGGCGCCGTAGGCCATGGCATCGAGGGTAACTTCGAGGAAGCGTAACGAATTGGCGTCGCCGTTGAGGTCGAGATCCGTCAGCATGAGATCGAGGACGGGCGACTGCGGAAACTTGGTGGTCTGGTGTGTGCCGCCCAACCCGCCATACTCGCCATCGAAGCGTTTCAGGATGGATTCCCGCACTCGGCTCAGCCACAGCTTTTGGTCGAAGTCGGGTTGCGCGCTCACCGGCAGCCTCGCCTGGTGATGGCGCAGAACCTCAGTGACGCCGGCGGCGCGCTGCTTCATGCGCTCCGGGCTGTCGCTCCACTCATCGTGGATGGCAGTGAGGACCGAGGCGAACCCTGGCCGTCCCGACTCGTCGTCTTCGGGCGGGAAATAGCCACCGGCATAGAACGGCTCGAGATCGGGCGTCAGGAAAACGTTGTTCGGCCAGCCCCCCGCGCCGCCGGTGATGAGCCCGGTAGCCAACATGTAGATGGCATCCAGATCCGGCCGCTCCTCGCGATCGACTTTGATGTTCACGAACCAGAGGTTCATCAATCCTGCGATGCGCGGATCGGAAAACAGCGTGCGCTCCGCCACGTGACACCAGTAGCACGTGCTATAGCCGATCGACAGAAAGATCGGCCGGTTCTCGCGCTTGGCCTTTGCGAACGCCTCGGGCCCCCACGGATACCAGTCCACGGGATTGTGCGCGTGCTGCAACAGGTATGGATTGGCGGAGTCGATGAGCCGGTTGGTGTAGACCGGTTCCGTCGTGCCTGTCGGAGTCTCCGCCGCGTCCGCCCGCGCGTTGGGTGTGATTGCGGCAATGAGAAGCGCGGCGATAGCGCTGCGCCTGACGAATTCCCGCAGACGATCGGAACTGCTTCTGCTTTCTATGCTCGGCATCGCCGCATGTTACACCGGCACCACTCCCCGCATCGTTCCGCGCTCGGCGGTGTCCGCACGGTGGTGCGTCAGTCGCAAGCCGCGTGATGCTCGAGGAAGCGTTTGAGGCACAACTTCAATGCGAGCAGCCGACGTTCGTCTCCTCCACGGCGTGCAGACTCTATGTCGTCGACGATCATGGCCTTGATGCGCATCTCTCCCGACGCAGTCTGAACCAGATAGTTTCCCATTTCCACCGCCGCAATCTCGGGAATGTGCTCGTGTTGTGCGATGGCGAGGATTTCCTCCTCGGTCAGCTCCGATAGGCCGATGCAATCTTCGATGGTCAACATGGACGGCGCTCCTGTACACCTATGCCACGCTCGATAGGAGACTCCGTTTCGGAACAGACCGTATTGATCTAGCGCAAGTCGGGTGCCGCATAGATTCCGGGATGACATAATCCGGCGCATTCCACTTTTTTCCACAGCCGACGGAGACCTCCATGAGTGATGAGCATCGTGCGGACGCGTACTTATCGCGCCGAAACTTTCTATTGGCTTACAGCGCGCTCAGCGCCGGCGTGCTGCTGGGCGTAGCGGAACGTGCCAGATCCGAGCCGACCTCGGCGGGCCCGGCAGACCCAGCTCTTATCGAGGACCTCGTCGCGGCCAACCGGATCCTGGCCGATCAGGGGGTGGT
>DATJVW010000224.1:0-6402 GCA_035501675.1 Burkholderiales bacterium | reverse complement strand
TGGGAGGTGACACCAAACGTGCGCCGTTTACCAAGCAGGGCGGACGCCTCTCCTATCAGCATCCCATCGATGCGCCGTTCATCGTGTGGGAAGGGGACAAGTTGACCGCGACTCTCGAAGGCGTGTTCATCGACTATTGGGAGAAAGTGAAGTGAGGCAGAAGCGGGCCGCCTCGGTGGAGATCGCAGAGCATGAGCGGCCCAGTCCAACTACACAGGAGGAGGTTCAAATGACTCTGTCGTTGCTGAAATTTCCGTGCACCGGGCTGCGCGCTCTAATTTGCGTCGTGGCTGTCACCGCTGTTGAAGCCGGGCTAGGCCTCGGGGCGGGCTACGCCGATGAAACGCCAGTTCCCCCACCGTATCTGGTCACCGGAAACACCCACGTGATTGTGGGCGTGGTGTGGGAGGAAGCGGCGGTCCGCAAGGCGCTTCCGTCGTGGCTTACTCCGGCAGAAGGAATGACGGGGGCAATCAACATCTACACAGCGGAAAGAGGATACGGCCTCGCGCCGTATCAGTCGGCGTACTTCTGGGTGGACGTCGAGGGGTTCGACTCGGCGAGCGGCGTCAAGGGACGCTGGATGCTGCAGGGCGTCTACGGACCGCAAGAACGCACATCGGCCGCCTTGAAGGAGTTCTACGGGCTTCCGGTGCGCAACGGCACGTCGCGCCTCGAGGCCACCGCCGAGGGGAAACGCGCGATCGGGACGGTGGGCGGGCAGGACTTCGTGACGGTCGAAGTCAAGTCAACACCGGAGTGTGGGCCGGGTCCGGTCACCCTCAATTACCTGACCCCGAAGGGCCTTGTCCAGATCCCGGCCGCAGGAGACGTTTGCAAGGCGGAGCCCATCTCCGCTGAAGTTCATGCGCGCGCCGGCGACCCGTTTGCCGCTTTCCGACCTGTGAAGCTGCTGTGGGCCATAGAGGTAAAGAACGGCACTTTTTCCCCGTCACGCCCACAACCATACTCTCAATAGTGCATCCGTGCTTTGGCGCGGGGAGCCCGTGGGCTCCCCGTACCTCGTGTCCCTCGACGCCGTGATTGAGAGGACTTCCTTGGGTTCCGGCAGCGCGTCACGCCACTAAGCGTACCGCCCCGGGTGCCGCGATCTTGACGTCTCCGCCTGTGCGCGCGACCGCGCGATTCACCGCCGACAGCACCGCCATCAGCGACGCCGTCACGATGTTGACGTGGAGGGCAACGCCGAAGCACGAGCCCTGCATGCCCCCGCCACCCACCTCTACGAACGCGACGGCCCGCGCATCGCTGCCCTGCCCGATCGCGCGCTCCTCGTAGCCCTGGATGTTGAAGGGCACGCCGAGCGCATGCACGAAGGCGTCCAATGGACCATTGCCGCTGCCTTCCAGGTCGCGCGCCTCGCCGTTCACGCGCAGGCGCACCTGGATGCTCTGCACGTTCGGGCGCGCGGGATCTTCCGACAGATGGTGGGAGATGTATTCGAACGGTGGGCGCGCCTCGAGGTATTCCTGCCGGAACAGGCCCCAGATCTCCTCGGAGGTCATCTCCGTCCCGCTCGCATCGGTCGCCTTCTGCACCGCCTGGCTGAGCTCGATCTGCAACCGGCGCGGCAACGCTATGCCGTAGTCGCGCTCGAGCAAGAAGGCGACGCCGCCCTTGCCGGACTGACTGTTCACCCGGATCACGGATTCGTAGGTGCGGCCCACGTCCACCGGGTCGATGGGCAGGTAAGGCACTTCCCACAGCGCGTCCGGCTGCTGTCCGGCGAAGCCCTTCTTGATCGCGTCCTGGTGCGAACCCGAGAACGCCGTGAAGACCAGGTCGCCGACGTAGGGGTGGCGGGGATGGATCGGGAGCTGATTGCAGTGCTCCACCGTCCGGGCAACGCCGTTGATATCGGAGAAGTCCAGTCCGGGGTGAATTCCCTGCGTGTAGAGGTTGAGCGCCAGCGTCACTAGATCGACGTTGCCGGTGCGCTCGCCGTTACCGAACAGGCATCCCTCGACACGATCGGCGCCTGCCATGAGCGCGAGCTCCGCTGCCGCCACACCGGTGCCGCGGTCGTTGTGCGGATGGAGCGAGAGCACGATGCTGTCGCGCCGGCTCAGCTTGCGATGCATCCACTCGATCTGGTCGGCGTAGATGTTGGGCGTGGCCAGTTCCACCGTCGCGGGCAGGTTAATGATGGCTCTGCGCTCCGGCGTCGGCTCCCATAGGTCCAGCACCGCGTCGCACACGTCGCGGGAGAACTCCAGCTCGGTGCCGGTGAAGGTCTCCGGGCTGTACTCGAAGCGCCAGTCGGTCTCCGGCCGCTCCTCGGCGATCTGCTTGATGAGCCGCGCCGCGCGTAGCGCGATGTCCATCACGCCGTCGCGGTCCTGCGCGAAAACGACGCGCCGGAACACAGGCGACGTCGCGTTGTAAACATGCATGATGGCCCGCTTGGCGCCGCGCAGGCTCTCGAAGCTGCGCAGAATCAGGTCCTCGCGCGCCTGGGTGAGCACTTGGATCGTGACGTCGTCTGGGACCGCGTCGGTTTCGATCAAGCGACGGACGAAGTCGAACTCGGTCTGCGAGGCCGAAGGGAACGCGACCTCGATCTCCTTGAAGCCGACGCGGACCAGCGTGTCGAACATGCGGCGCTTGCGCTCGCCGTTCATCGGTTCGATCAGCGCCTGGTTGCCGTCGCGCAGGTCGGAGCTGCACCACACGGGAACTCGCGTGATGGTTCGCGAGGGCCAAGTCCGATCGGCGAGCGCGACCGGGGCGAAGGCCCGGTACTTCTTGGCGGGGTCGGTCAACATCGTCTTCTCCTGTGCATGTGGGCAGAAATAAGGTCCCTCGCCCCCCGGGGAGAGGGTAGGGTGAGGGCGGATCTTTCCCGGGAGCACAAGGCGAGGAAGACCTCTCCTCGGCATCGCCGCGGAAGGACAACTACAAAATGTGGGGGAGGTTAGTGTGCGCGCGGTGCGCGCAGCAGCAGACCCAGGCCCGAAAGGGCGAGGCAGAGAATGGTGCGAGTCTGCGGCAACGGAAGCATGCCGGAACTGTAGCTGCGGCGGGTGTCGGGTGTCAAGCGGCCCGTGTGGCGCCTGGAGCTGTCATCGCGGCGCAGAGCCCTTCAGCCGCCCTGGTTGCCCGTTCCTCGAGACGCTCGCGTCCAGCGTTAGCCATTCCTCGAAGCGGTCTAGCCTGGATAATTCATGAAGACGCCCCCGAAATGAGCGGATGTGGCGTGCGCCAGGCCCTGTGAGCGCTTCAAAGCGCGTACGCGCTGTTGCGCCGGGCTACTCGGGCGCTCGCGGCCGCTTTGCGGTCGGCTTGGGCATGCCCGTCTTGCCAATAGAGTGATCTATTGGCTGCGCCGGTCGAGCCCAACCTGCCTCGCAAATCGCCACGCGAATCATCCCGAGTCCTTCATGAATTATCCAGGCTAGTGTTCGCCGGATGACTCGAGCAGCTCGGGGAGGATGACCTTCCACAGCTCGGTCACATAGAACGTGCGGTGGCCGATGGTTTTCTCGCCAGCGGGGATGAGCATGTACCGGGCGTTGCGCACGCGCGCGATTTCCCGTTCCATGATGCCCAGCTCCGGCGGGTTGACCTCGTCATCGGCGGAATTGACCGCCACGACCTGCGCTCGGATCTTCTCCAGTCCCGGCCCAGGGTCGTAGGTCCTGGAGGCATCCCACTGGTACAGATAATCGTTGGCGTCGATCGTGGCTAAGCGCTCGCGCACCCAATCGTCCAGCAGCTTGTCGGTGGCGTCGGGCGTGGGCACGCGGCGTTGGAGCTTTTCGGCGCTCGCGGTGGCGATGAAGTTCATCTGCAGTGCGGTGACGAGCCCGCGCGGTTGCTTCTCGTAGTCGCCGTTGCGCCACTCGGGGTCGTTGCGGATCGCGTCCATCATCAAGCGGCGCTGCATCCGGTTGCGCCCCGCGATCGGTGCGGGAAGGCATGCCATCGGCAGCAGCGCGTCCATGAAGTATGGATAGGTCTCGCCCCACAGCCAGGCGTGCATGCAGCCCATGGAGGTGCCCAGGATGAGCCGCAGATGGTTGACGCGCAGCCTGTCCAGAACCAGCCGGTATTGGGCGCGAACCATGTCCTCATACGTGTAGTGGGGGAAGCGCGCGCGCAGCCCGTCGCTGGGCTTGCTCGACTTTCCCGCGCCGATGCCGTCGGGCAGGATCAAATAGAAGTGTCGTGCGTCGAGCGGTTGCCCGGGGCCGAACAGCGTGCCGGCGAACTGATCGGTCAGAAAGACGCCGCCTCTTCCGCCCGTGCCGTGAAGAATGAGCACGGCGTTGGTGACCAGCCCGGTCTCGTCGAGCACGGGCGTTCCGATCGTCGTGTAGTGAAGCTTGAGCTGCGGCAAGACCTCGCCGTTCGCGAAGGTGAAGGCGCGGATGACATAGTCGCCCTCGACGGGCTCAGGATACGAAGCCGCCTGCGCGCTTTGCGTGACGGAGAGCAGCAGCGATGCGACCAACAGCGCTCTGAGCACAGGGGATCTCGACGGCGAAACCGGGGCCGCGTCAGTCTACCATCGGCCGACGACACTCACCGTCGCGGCGGGCTCAGTGTCCCTCGAACGCAACCAGCGAGAACACCGTGTGTCCCAGCGCCTCCAGGCGCTTGCGTCCGCCCAGCTCCGGCAGCTCGATGATGAAGGCGCATTCGACGATGTTGGCACCGGCGTCTCCGATCAACTTGACCGCCGCTTCGGCCGTGCCGCCCGTGGCGATGAGGTCGTCCACCAGCAGGATACGCTCGCCCTTCACCACCGCGTCCACGTGCATCTCGAGCCGGTCGGCGCCGTACTCGAGCTCGTAGTCCTGCCCCAGCGTCTGCGCGGGCAGCTTGCCGCGCTTGCGCAGCGGCACGAAGCCTGCGCGGAGTTGGAAGGCGAGCGCGGCACCTACGATGAAGCCGCGCGATTCGATGCCAGCAACCTTGTCGACCGGCTGGCCTTTGTAGCGCTGAACCAGCTCCGCGATGGTGAGCTGCAGCCCCACGGGATCCTTGAGCAGCGTGGTGATGTCGCGAAACATGACACCCTGCTTCGGGTAATGCGGAATAGTGCGGATCAATGATTTGATCGACATGGTCTACTCGCCCGGTGCGTTAAGCGTAGGTAGGGCCTTCATGCGGAGCGCAGCAGGAACTTTCGCACGATTTCGATCTGGTCCCGCGCCATAAGCGATGGCGCGTGTCCGATGCCTGGCAGTTCCACCACCTCCGTCGGGGGCCCGCTGCTGCGCATGCGCTCGACCGTGTCGCGGTCGAGCACCTCGGAGTCGGCCCCGCGCAGGACCAAAGTGGGACACCGGATCGCTTCCCATATCGACCACAGCTCCAGGCCGCGCAGGTTGCGATTGCCGAGCTTCGCGTCAGGATTCCAGCCCCAGGCCGTTGCCACGCCGACGGCGGGATCGCAGGCCATCTGCCACGCGCCGTCCTCCAAGGGTCGAGCGCTGTGCAGGGCGAGGCGGCGCCACTGCTCATCGGTGATCGGCCCCCACTGGGCACACGCCTCGCGCAGCGCGCGCTCCACTTCGTGCAGGGAAGCGAAGCGCGTCTGGCTGCTAAGAGAGCCCTTGAGCCGGATCAGCGCGGCCCACGGGATGAACGGGCCGACATCGTTCAGCACCAGCCGACGGATCGGCGCGTGGGGTTGCGCCGCGACCAGCATGCCGATCAGCCCGCCCATCGAGGTGCCCAGCCAGTCGACCTTGCCGTCCACGTCGCCGGGCGCCAGCCGGGCCCAGCGCGGCAGGACCGAACGCCCGCGACGATCGGTGGCGCGCGCCATGAGCGCGGCGGCATCCGTCTGATACTGCCGAAACGTGTAGTCGTCCCTGTGCTCCAGCCAGTCGCTGAGGCCGCGGCCGACGACGTCCATGCACACAACGCGGCAGCGAGATTTGAGGCCGCGCGCCAGGTCGTCGAAGTCGCGGGCGTTGCGCGTCAGACCGTGAACGCACAGGACCACGTGCGGATTCGCGGGGTTGCCCCAATCGGTGTAGGCCACTCGGTGAAAGCCGTGCGGGTTGAGGCTGGAGAAGCTGCTGTTGATCATCCTTCACACCCTGCGCCGCTTGGACCGTCCGCGGCAGTATAGAATCGCGCTCTCGCTCAATCGAGGGCTGCCCTTGCATCTGATCCGACCCTTCACCGGCCTGCGGCCGGTGCCGCAGCGCGCCGCCGACGTGGCCGCTCCGCCCTACGACGTGTTTTCCACGCAAGAGGCGCGCGCTTGCGCGTCCGGCAAGCCTTGGAGCTTCTTGCATATCTCGAGGGCCGAGATCGACATGCCGGCCGGCACCAACCCGTACGCGCCCGAGGTCTACGCGATGGCCGCCGAGAATCTGCAGCGTATGATCTCCGCCGGCGTCCTCGCGCGCGACCGAGAGGCTT
>DATJVW010000223.1:0-8167 GCA_035501675.1 Burkholderiales bacterium | reverse complement strand
CGAAATCTTGGCCCGCCTCGAAAGGGAGCTTGTGGCACCCACCGTCGACCCAGAGGTGCACGCGAAGCAGCTTAAGGCCTTCACTGACCGCCTTCCCAGGGTCGAGCACGCCCGGGTTAGTCGCTACAAGCGCCTGGGCCGCGCGTGATTGTCGTTGACAGCAACATTATTGCCTACTGTTGGGTCCATGGCCCGCTTACCCCTCTGGCGCAACGCGTGCGCGTAAAGGACCCGGATTGGCATGTCGCGATCCTCTGGCGTTCGGAAATGCGCAACATCTTGACCGGCTATCTACGCGACGGGAGCCTCACGAGATCGCAGATCGCCCACATTATGGACGCCACTGAGGGTGCTCTCGAGGGCAGCGAACATCTTGTGCCAAGCGCACCGGTGTTCGAAATCGTCGGCAAGTCTCGACTCTCCGCCTACGATTGCGAGCTCGTTGCGCTCGCATCTGTGCTGACCGTGCCCTTGGTCACTGCCGATAGAGCCGTGCTCAAGGCGTTTCCGGAGCAGGCGCTCACGATGGAACGGTTCCTAGACGGATAGGCCCCCCGCGCCTTTGCTCGGAGGCTACGACGTGCCCCGCGAGCGCCTCCAGCGCAGCACGCTCACCGTCGGGGCTTCGCGCTCACTCGGTATCGAGCGGCGTGGTGCCGCCGGTGAAGGCCACGCGCGGGTTGCGCATGCGCAGCAGCCACAGGCGGAAGGACTCGCGCGCATGCTTCAAGCTGAACATGGCGTAGAAGAACTTGAACAGCCAGAAGCGCGAGCGCACGCCGATGTCGCGGAATACGTCGCCGGCGAGCAGCGAGATCACCGCTTCCTGCACGCGAAACGGATTTCCCGGGTGCAGCAGCAGGCTGCGCATGCCCGGGGAGTTGAAGCGGCAGATGAACCAGGAAAAGGTCTTCACGCCGCGGTCGACCATGCGCTCGAAATGCCGGAACAGGGCTTCGGCTGCGGGATCATTGCGCAGCCAGGCATCGACCGCGTCCGCGCCCCGCACGCCGCTGTTCATGCCCAGCAGCACGCCGCTGGAGAAGATCGGGTCCACGAAAGCGTAGGCGTCGCCCACCATGATGTAGCGCTCGCCGCGCATGCGCGCGGACTGGTAGGAATAGTTGCCCGTCGCGCGCGCCTCGTTGCCAATGAGCGTGGCATTGCGCATGCGGTGGCGCATCTCCGGGTGTCCCAGCGCGAGGGTCTGCAGCAGATACTCCGCGGGGCTGTTCTTGCGCTGCTTGAGGTATTCCGGGCGGCATACCGCGCCCACGCTCATGGCCCCGTCCTTGAGAGGGATCATCCAAAACCAGCCATGCTCGAACCAGTACACGCTGATGTTGCCCACGTAGTCGCCTTCGCGCCGGTCCACGTTGAGGAAGTGGCCGAAGATCGCGGCGCTGGCGTGCTGGGTGCTCTTCTGTTTGAGCCTGAAATGCTTGGAGAGCAACGTGTCGCGGCCCGAAGCGTCGACGAAGAAACGGCAGGTCCAGCCGTGCTCCTGCCCTTGCTCATCCACCGCGCGGGCCACGGGATCGCCGCCGTTCGGGAAGTCGACGCCGGTTACCCGCACGCCCTCCAGCACCTGGACGCCCTTGGCCGCGCTGTTGCGCAACAACAGGTGGTCGAACTCGGAGCGGCGGACTTCATAGGCATATGGGTGGCCCTTGTCCAGCGCGAAGGAAAAATGAAACTGATGGTGGCCGCTGACCTCCAGATTAGAGTTGAAGTCGGCGCCGGGCTTCTTGAGGCCGATGGCGTCCACCTGCTCCAGCACGCCCAGGCGCTTGAAGATCGGCAGGTTGTGCGGCAGCAGCGATTCGCCGATGTGAAAGCGCGGGTGGTGCGCCTTTTCGATCAGCGTGACGCGCCAGCCCTTTTCGGCGAGCAGGGCCGCGATCGTCGAGCCGGCGGGACCGCCGCCCACCACAAGGACATCGCATTCCTTGCGGCCGGATGACACTGGATTCGGGGTGGACACGGTGGGAGTCCTTTGCATGGGAGCGGGACGTGCGGCAGATGCTCACGCCGGGATCTCGGCCTGCCCATCGAGCCAACCGGTCTGCACGCCCTTCGGTTTTTTGTGCCGCTATGGTAATGGAATTTCGGGAGCGTGTTGACCTGTCATCGCGCTGCGAGGCCCGCGCGGGCAACGGCGATCCGATTCGACGGCGCCACGGCCACGCCCAAGTCACCCGAGGGAAACGCCGTTGATTCGATCATGGCGGCGACACCAGCCGGAAGCGGACAGCGCTTCGGTGCGCGGCGCTCGCCGCTTCCGTGGCATCCGCTTCGTGCTTCTCACCCGAAACGCGTGCCGCTAGACAGCGAAACGGGCCAGCGCTACAGTCCGGCCAGAGGGAAAAACGGCGTCCGTTTTCCCCCCTGTACGTCGCCTTCGACGGAGGGAACATGAATCTGCGCGGTAGATCTTGGATTGTTTTGGCGGGCAGCGGCGTCCTACTCGGCTGCAGTTCGATCACGATCACCAAACCGCTCGACCAGTCCACCAATGTCGCCATGCCACAGGACATCCTGGTCACCGAGAACGGGAACGTGACGTTCGGCGATGTCTACCTGGACAGCTTCAATATGTCGCGGATCAACGGGACTCATTGGCAATATGTACCGCAGGCGACGCTGTTCTACGTTCCCCCAGGCAAGCACACGCTTTTGGTTCAAGCGACCGACTCGAAGCTCAACACCAGCATCTCCCAGAGCAGCACATTCACGGTCTCTTCCTGTCGTCTGTGCTATTCCTGCCCGGCCCCCGAGACTGTTCATCCCATCCAGGGGCAATGCTGCGACGGCGGTGCCTGTGATGCGTCGATATTCGGCAACTTTGGACCGCCGTTCTTCCAGCAGCAAAAGTGCCAGCAGGCCCTCTTTCCGGGCTCTGGCACTTTCTTCTCCGATCTGGACTGCATCGGCACCCAAACACAGTTCATACAAGGCACGGCAAGCGGGTCGCCTCAGATGGCGGCCGTGAGCTTTTCGCCGACCCAAACCGGCAAGCTGGCACAGATCCAAGCTCCCGTCGGGTGGACAAGCGGGACGAACGGCATTCAGGTGTGGATAACGAACGATGCCGCGGGTAAGCCCGGGACGGTCTTCGAAGCTATTACCATCAACAGTCTGCGGAACCAACCGACCCCCACGACGGTCGTGGCGCCTGCTCACATCTTTTCCGCAACGCATCCGAGTCTCACGTCCGGTACGAAGTACTGGCTCGTTATTGGACCCGCTGCTCCGGACACCGTCGTGCAATGGAACTTGTCCTTGGATGACGTCTCGATCCCCGCCGCAACGACCCTATTGTTGAACACGACCAATTCGAATGTCGCCGGTCCGTGGGCGCCCAAGAGCAATCTGCAGGAACTGCGGCCCGCGTTCGAGATCGACATCCGCCCGTAACGCCCGTTCGCGGTTGGCCGGTTCGATTCAGGGCGGGGGACCAGGAGTGCGTGAGTCCGCTCGTGCGGGCTTCACGCCGCCAGCTCGAGGATCTGCCGCACTTGCGCCGGGCCGTCGATGCGCCTGGGATTGTGCGGCACCCAGGGCGTGTTCATCGCCTGCTCGGCGATGCGATCGAAGCTCTCCGGCCCGACTTTGACCGCGTTGAGGCTGCGCGGCATGCCGAGGCCGGCGATGAAAGCATCCAGCACGTCGCCGGCATCCTCGCTCGGATGGCCCATCGCGGCGGCAACCAGGGTCTGGCGCTCGGCATTCGACGGTTTGTTCCAGCGCATGACCGCGGGCAGCATCACGCACGAGGTGTACCCGTGCGGGATGTCGAACAGCGCGCCGAGTACGTAGCCGATGCCGTGGCTCGCGCCCATCGGCACGCCGCCCGCCAAGGGTCCCATCGACAGCCAGGTGCCCATCTGGCAGTCGAGGCGCGCCTGCAGGTCGGCCGGATCCGTCCTCACCCCCGGCAGACCGCGCGACAGCAGGGTCAGCCCGTGCAGGGCCTGGGCGTCCGCGAACGCATTCGCCTTTCTGGAGCAGAGGCCCTCGACGCAGTGGTCTACCGCGCGGATGCCGGTCGACAACCACAGCCACGCGGGCGTGTGCACGGTGACGGCGGGGTCGAGGATCACGGCGCGCGGGATGATCCGCGGATGTTGGAACAGCTCCTTGACCTTGCGCCGCTCGTTCGTGACGCCGGCGATCGCGCTGAACTCGCCGCCGGAGAGCGTGGTTGGGACCGTGATCTGCCGGACTTGGGGCGGCTTGCAGGGCGGCGGGACGGGGACCCCGTCAGGCCCCTTCACCGGGCGGCAGGTGTCCAGCGCTTCGTACGCGCGGATATCGTTGGCGAGGCACAGCTGCACGACCTTCGCACCGTCCGTGACGGAGCCGCCGCCTATGGTGGCGATGAGGTCGGCGTCGGCTTCCCTCGCCTGCTCGGCTGCAGCGATGACGGCGCGCCTCGGCGTGTGAGCCGGCATCTCGTCGAAGATGCCGGCGTAACGGGCGCCGAGCTCCCTGCGTATTTTCTCGATCTCGTCGGTCTCGCGGTTCAACGTGCCGCTCACCATCAGAAAGACGCGGCGAGCGTCGAGGCGCCGGGTCTCCTCGGCCACCGCCTCGGCGGCGGACCGGCCGAACAGCACCTCTTCCATCTGACCGAAGACCACGCGTCCCGATTGGAGCATGGCGCTCCCTCCCTAGATGCGCCGCGTATGCCGAATTGCGCGCGCCGCGCGCTGGCGCGAATCGCCAGATATCCCGTGCATATTACTTGGGCTCGCGCAGCTCTCCAATCGGACGTCCGCTGCAGGCGGAGCCTGATGGCTTGTGATTGCCGGCACCCCCTGGCAATCTGGATGGTTCCGGCGGCACATCGTCCCCCGCTATGCAAAGGCCGCCCGAATTCACGTTATGGAGGAGAAGATGGCATTCATGCGCTGCTTGGCACAGGCGATCGCATTGGTCGTTTTGCCGGCCGTCGTCGCGCCGGCGATCGCGGGCGAGGACATCGTCGGGACCTGGACCCTTGTCTCTATGACTTCGGAGAACACCGAAACGGGAGAGGTCTCTCACCCCTACGGCCAGCACCCGCAGGGGCAGCTCATCTGTACGCAGGGCGGCCACATGCAGGCGATCATCGTCGCCGAGGGTCGCAAGCGCTTCGGAGCTAACCGCTTCACGGCGAGTGTGGAGGACCAGGCTGAGGCATTCAAAACCATGAACGCGATCGCCGGCACCTATACCCTGACCGACACGGGCGTCACCTTTCACGTCGGCGTCGCCTCCATCGAGTCTTGGGCCGGGAGCGACCACGTACGCTCTACCGAGCGCAATGGCGACAGGCTCACGATCAAGACCGGGCCGCTGCCCTCCCCGCCCGACGGAAAGCCCCGAATCGTGGCCTTGGTGTGGCAGAGGATCGAGTAGCTTCTCCGGTCCACTAGACCATGATCAGCCCATGCCGGATCCCGATCGTGACCGCTTGGGTTCGGCTTTCCGCTCCCAGCTTTGCGAGAATCTGTCCGACATGAAACTTTGCCGTGTGCTCCGAGATCGCCAGCTGCGAGGCGATTGCCCTGTTAGCCAGGCCTTCGCAGAGCATATGGAGAATCTGCAGCTCGCGCGGCGTCAACGGCTCGATCCACTCGGGCCCCAGCGGTGCATTGACGTTCTCGGCGGGGTCGGTGAGCTTTGCCAGGTGCGCTGGCGACAAGATGCAGAGTCCGCCCGGGACCGCATGCAGCGCCGTCACAAGGTCTCGCACGTCCGGTTCCCGGTCGAGCATCGCGATACCGCCGAGACGCAGCGCGCGCACGGAAGTCTCGCGGTCCAGCGAATCGGTCAAAATCACCAGAGGGATGGCCGGCGGTCCGGCCTCCAGCAGCGCTTCGACGGCGTCATTGTCGGGCGCATCGAAGACGACGGCATCGGGTCCCGGCGCGAGGCGGCCCAGCTCTTCGGTCGTCGCCGCCGCCCCGATGTACTCGAGACCGGGGGAGTCCGACAGCAGGGCCGCCGTGGCGTCGCGCCAATGCGCTGACGCTGAGACCACGGCGACCCGCACAGCCTCTCGCGACACGGGGTCAGCAACCCTGCTGTGGTCGTTGGCCGAGCGTGATGGTGGATTCGATGCGCTCGCCGCCGCGGACCAAACCCACGCGCACTTGCTCGCCTATCCTTTCACCGCCCAGCGCGGCTTGCAGATCCCGTATCTCCCGCAGCGGGCGGCCTTCGAGGTCGAGAAGGATGTCGCCGACCAGCATCCCCCCCCGCTCGGCCGGACCTTGCGGCGCGAGCGACAGAACGATCAGCCCGCCGTGCTCTTGCAAGCCGAGCTTGCGGCCCAATGACGCCGGGAGCGCAACCGGTTGCGTGCCGATTCCGAGATAGCCGCGCGCCACGCGACCGCTCTCGAGCAAAGCGTCGGTGACGCGATTCACGGTCGATGGGGGAAGCACGATCCCGAACCCGCGCGCCAGGGCCGGGGTCCCGACGCCGATGACGCGACCCCGCGCGTCGGCGACGGGACCGCCGCTGAAGCCTGGATGAAGTCCGCCATCCAGCCGAATCAGCCGATCGATGTGGCCGCCCCGCCAGGTGCGCCATTCGCCACCCGCGGCAGCGACGATGCCAAAGCTCGCAGCCGGCTGGCCGCTGCCGTCGCGGGCCACGGCGAATACGAAATGCCCTGCGCGCACGCTGGCGGAATCGCCCACCTCCGCGACCTGGCCGCCAGCGGCCTCCAGCTTCAGCACCGCCAGGTCGGTGCTGGCGTCGACGCCGGCCAGCACCGCATCCGAGCGCTCCCCATCGGGCAGGATCACGCGGATGCCCTCGTCGCGGCGAATGGTGTGTGCCGTGGTCACGACGACGCCGGGGCGCCAAAGCACGCCGGACGAGGGCCCGTGCCGGCTGGCGAGAACAACGACGACGGCGCGCGCGACCTCATCCACGGCTGCGGCGAGCGCCTCGGAGGCGGCCATGAGCGCGCTGGCATCCTGTATTGCAGAGACCATTTTCAAGACTCCTGTAGGTTGACACGAGGACAATGCCCGAGCGTCCTCGCGCGTGCATCACCCGAACGGGCAGGTGCGCAAACGACCTACATGGGGTGGCCGACGCGCTTGGGCAAGCGCGGGCTCGCGGATTGAAGGTCGCGCCGCGCTCGCCACCAGGCAGCCGCCGCGCTGGCGATGGTGTCGGGCCCGCAGGAAGGGCTCGCGTGGAAGCGCGCGGAGAAGTTGGCGATTACCACTTGCTCCCCGCGGCGCGTGCGGACTTGCTGCGACGCGCACGCCGCGGCCGCGAGGCCCAGGCGCACTATCGGCGCGCGATCGAGCTCGCGCGCAATCCCGCGGAACGTTAGTACCTCGAGCGCCGGCTGCGCGAAGTCTCGCCGCAGACTCGAGGCGCCCCCTCAGTGCGGCGTCAATTCACTGGCCAGCCGCTGCACGAGGTTTTCAAAGTATGCGGCCTCCAACCGCAGGTTGGTGGGGCGGCTTTGCGATGCGGCCAGCTGCGTGTTCAGAAGGTGCAGCTTGCGCAGGAATTTCGCGCGCTCAGGGCCGGCGCCCAGTTCCACAACGAGCCGTTCCAAGTCGTGGATCTGTTTCCGGGCCTCGAGCTCGCGTGGCAGGAAACCGGCATTCTTGAGCACCCGGTGGGCCACGCGTAGGTCTTCCGGCACCAGCGCATCGTCGGTGAGGTCGAGCGGCCGGCCCTGCCCGGGCAGCCCAGCGAACTCGCCGCGCTCGATGGCTTCGCGGATCTTCTGCTCAGCCATGGCTTCGAACCAGAGCACGGCGAGGACGGCTCACTGTTTGCTCTGAATGACCTTCTCGAATTCGGCGTCCTGCAGCAGATGGCTGGTTGCGTTGCTGAGCGAATCGCTCAGCGATTGGTAGTAGTTCGGCAAGGAATAGGAGCGCCCAAACCGGGTCGAGGTCCCCTTTGTGTCACCCTGCCACAGCGTCTTGCCGGCGGCATCGGTGACAGTGATTCCAAGGCTCACCTCCCCCGCGTACTCGTCCGTCTCGATGACGAAGAACTGCTTCACGTCACCCTTGATGACTGCGCTTTCACCGCTGTCCACCACGGTCATCCCGGCGCTGGTCAGGAGGGCCTTGAAATTCGTCGTCACGAAAGCGGCGACGTTGTCGCTCGTCGTCACCGTTCGAAACGGAGTCTTCTC
>DATJVW010000222.1:0-25239 GCA_035501675.1 Burkholderiales bacterium | reverse complement strand
CGAATACGCCCTATACGGCTTTACCAAAGTATTCCTGGACACGCTGGCGCGGATCATCACGCGCCGCACCGAGCCTCATGTGAAGCTGCACTGAACCGGCGGCTGGAGCTGGCGGCCTTGTAGCTCTATAACTTTCGTGGGGGTCCTACATTCCGGGCCTGGGGATACCATCCTGCGAACAATAAAGCAGGGTGGGGAGGCGGGTATGGCTCGGTTCACCTTCGCGCAATCAAGTCCGCGGGCGCGGCGTTCCATTCTCGTGGGTGTCAAGGGAGGGCCTCGCGGGCGATGCGAGTGCGCCCGTCTGGCGCGGGCGGCCCTCGATCTGCTGCACGAGGGCGACGTCGCTGGCGCCCGCCAGTTACTCGCCAGGGTGCTCGCTTTGTCCCAGGGCGGCGGCCGCGACTGGGGCGACGGGTGGTCTACACGGACGCTGTCCCAGCAACTGGCGCAAACGCCTCAACGCTCCGACGTGGCGCTCCGAGGGGCTGACATCCCCAGAACGCTGCCCGCGATGCTGCCGGTCGTCGTCGAGCCACGGCAACCGCCGATTCGGGTCTGCGCGCTCGGCGGCTTCGACCTGGTGATCGACGGTATTCCCTTCGTGAGCGGCGTGAAGCCGCAGCGCAGGCCGCTCGATCTGCTCAAAGCGCTGCTCGTGGCCAACGAATATTGGGTGGGCGCCGCCGAGCTGGCCGACAAGCTGTGGCCCGATTCCGACGGGGACACCGCGCGCAACTCGCTGCAGGTCGCCGTACACCGTCTCAGACGGCTGCTCGGGAGGGACGAGGCCGTCATCGTGCAAGATCGCAAAGTGTGTCTTCACCATACGCTGTGCTCCGTGGATCTGTGGACCTTCGAGCGCGAGGCTGGCCACCTGAGCCGGGCATACGGCGACGAACCGTCTTTTGCCGAGATGGCGATCGAGACGCTGCGGCTTTACCGTGGGCCGCTATTCGCGCACGAAGCGGAACAGGCCTGGATGCTGTTGCCGCGCGAACGGCTGCGCCGCGTCTGGCTCGGACTGGTCCGGCGTCTCGGGGACCACTACGAGACGCGCGGGGAATGGAGCAGTGCAAGCGAGCTGTACGAGCGGGCCGTAGACCTGGACCCGCTGGCGGAGGAAGTGTACCGCCGCCTGATGCGCTGCCAACAAAGGGCGGGCGAATCAGCCGAAGCCATGCATACCTATCGTTGCTGCCGCCAGCAGCTCGTCTCCGCGCTTGGGGTTGCGCCTTCCGCCGAAACCGAGCGCCTGTACCACGCGCTGCGCTCAGTAGCCTGACTGGCTTAACGCTCGCGGCCCGGAAGAAGCATCGTCCCTTCCGGGTCGATCCTGTCCGGGCAGCATGCGAATGTGACATGGACGCGCCGCATCGACCCCTGCGCACTCTCTCCGATATCGAAGCCATCGAAGATGAGATGCCCTGGGCGCGGCGCGTGCGGGCGGAATCGGCGTACGAGTTGATCGGCCAGGTCGCGCGACAGCTTCCGGACAAGCCGGCAATTCACTATCTGCCCAACGGTCTGATCGACGACCCGCCGCTGACGACCAGCACGGCGAGCTGTTCCGCCGCATGACGCGAACGGCCAACCTGCTCCAAGACTTTGGGCTCGGGCCGACTGACGCGGTGTCCCTGCTGCTGCCCAATGTGCCGCAGATGCACGAGCTGCTGTGGGGCGGGAGCGCTACCGGAGTCGTGGCTCCCATCAACCCACTGCTCAGACCAGCGCAGATCGCCGAGATCATCCGTGCCGCGGGATCGCGGGTGCTGGTCACTACTGGTCCGGGAACCGAGTTCTGGGAGAAAGCAACTATCGCACTGCAACTAGTGGAGCATCCGGTTCGGATCTTGCGCCTCGGGGGCGACGAAACCTCCGAAGCGCTCGACTTCGAGCGGCTCCTCGCCGAGTACCCCGGTGATCATTTGATCAGCGCCCGCAGGATTTCCCGCGATGAGGTAGCGGCCTGCTTTCATACCGGCGGTACCACGGGTGACCCCAAGCTCGCGCAGCACACCCACGACGGTCAGCTCTATCAGGCCTGGGCCGCCGGCACCCTGCGCATCGAGGAAGACGACGTGATCCTCGTCGGTCTTCCGCTGTTTCACGCCGCGGCGGCGTACTGCTGGGGGATTGCGCCCCTGGGCGTCGGGGCCACCATCGTGCTGCTCGGCCCTATGGGCTTCCGCCAGCCGACGGTAGTGCGCGACTTCTGGAAGCTCATCGAGCGGTTCCGCGCGACGCGCGTCGGCCTCGTGCCGACCGTCGTTTCTGCGCTGCTGAACGTGCCAAAGGAGGGCATAGACCTCAGCACGTTGCGGCGTTTCGGTTGCGGCGCCGCGCCCATCTCTGCCGAAGTCTTGCGGGCGTTCGAGGCCTGGACCGAAGTACCCATCGTGGAAGGCTACGGTCTCACGGAAGCCACGGCGCTCACCCACTGCAATCCGCAAGATGGAGAGCGGCGCGTGGGCTCCATCGGCCTGCGCTGCCCTTACGTGAGCGCCAAGGTCTTCCGCCTGAATGCTCGCGGGAGCGAGCTCGCCGAGTGCGCGCCCGGGGAGGTCGGAGCCCTCGCCGTAAAGGGCCCGACCGTCATGCGGGGCTATCGCCAGGAAAAGCACAACCGCGGCGTCTTCATCGGTGAGGGCTGGCTCGATACGGGCGACCTCGGCTTCGTCGACAAGCAGGGATACTTCTGGCTGACCGGCCGCGCCAAAGATCTGATCATCCGTGGCGGGCACAATATCTCGCCGGCATGGATCGAAGAGGCGCTGTACCTGCATCCTGCGGTCGCATTCGCCGCTGCCGTGGGCAAACCGGACGCCTATGCCGGGGAGGTGCCGATGGCCTACGTCGTGCTCAAGCCGGGCGGCTCGGCGAGCGCAGAGGAGCTGCGCGCCTTCGCCGCCGAAAGGGTGCCGGAGCGTCCTGCTGCACCGTCGGAAGTGATCGTCGTGGAGCAGATGCCGCTGACGGCCGTGGGCAAGATCTTCAAGCCGGCGCTGCGCTGCGACGCCGCGCATCGAGCGCTCGACGCCGCGCTTGCTCCTCTCCGCTCGAAGCGCGTCGACATCCGTATCGAGGTGGTCCCGGACGAACGCTACGGCATCGTCGCTCGCGTCACCATCCTCGCTGCGGACGCCGGAGCGAGGCGGGCCATATCGGCCGATGTCGAGCGCATCCTGGGACGCTTCGCGATCCATCGGGAAGTGGCTGTAGGCTCCTGAACGGCGCGCGAGGCACGGCCGGCGCGCGATCTGAGCGCCTGGCCCTGAACCGGCCGCCCATTTGCCCGCCTTCACAGCGGCAGGCTACACTCGCCGCACCATGCGTGCGCGCGCCAGTATTCTTCGCCGTCTGTTTGCCGGTCTCGTGATTGCAGGTCACGTATTCGCGTTGCTGGCCGCATGTTCGCTGCAACGCTATCAGCCTGCCCCGCTCGATCCTGCAGCTTCGGCCCGCGCTTTCGAGGCCCGCAGCACCGACTCTCCCGGCCTGAAGCAATACATGCTTGCCCACGGCCATCCCGACTCCGATTGGCCGGTGCAGCGTTGGGGGCTGGCCGACTTGACCCTGCTCGCGTTCTACTATCGGCCCGACCTGGAGCTCGCTCGTGCGCAGGCGTCCGCGGCGCGGGCACGAGCGGCCGCTGCAGCGCAGCGCGCCCCGATCGGGTTGAAGCCGGTCATGTGGCACCACAGCCTTCAGCCGCCCGAGACCACGGGCCCGTGGAGCCTGGGCTTCGAAGTGGAGATTCCGTTGGGCGAGGAGAGCCGCCGCCAGGCGATCCGCGAGCAGTACGACGCCCTGGCCGAGGCGGCGGAGCTCGGCGTGGGCTCGGTCGCGTGGGCGGCGCGTTCTGAAGTGCGAGCGCGTTTCCTGGACTGCTATGCGGCGGCCCGCACGCTGGAGCTGCTCGATGCCGAGGCGCGCGAACGGCGCTCGCTCGTGACGCTGTTGGAGCGCCGGTTCGAGATGGGTGCGGGGTCGGCTGTCGAACTGGGCGGCGCACGGCTGAAGCTGGCCGAGGTCGAGGGGCAGACGCAGAGCGCACAGCTCGCGCGCGAGCAAAGCCTGAGCGGTCTGGCGCGCGCGCTCGGGCTGCCGCTCACGGCGGTGCGGACAATGAGCTTCGACTACGCAGCGCTCGAACTGTCGCCTGCGCCGCCGAACGACCGCGACGTCCAGCGCGCAGCGCTGCTCAACCGGCTCGACGTGCGCGCCAAGCTGCTCGAGTACGCGGCCGCGGACGCCGCCGTCAAGCTCGAAATCGCCCGCCAGTACCCGACGGTGACGCTCTCTCCCGGCTACCTTTGGGATCAGGGCGACAACATCTGGTCGCTCGTCGCGACCGTGCTGGTGCCGGTCGCGGGAAACAAGCCGGCCATCGAGGCGGCGCAGGCCGGGCGCCAAGCCGCGGCGCGTGAATTCCTCGCCATGCAGGGCAGAGTCATCTCGGACGCGGACGGCGCTCAGGCGCGCTACCAGAAGGCGCAGGAGGGCGTCGCCAGCGCAAAGCGCGTGATCGACTTTCAATCGGCCCGCGATCAGAAGGCGAAGAAGCAGTTCGACGCCGGCTACACGGACCGCGTCGAACTCACGCTCTCGCACCTGGAAGCCCTAACCGTGGAGCGCAACGCCCTGTCGGTCGGGCTCGAGACGCAGCGCGCGCTGGGAGCACTGGAGGACGCATTGCAGGTGCCGCTCGCAGGCGCGCCCGAGCCGAGCTGGGCGCGTGAGAAGGCACAGGCTGGGAGCTCGTCGCCGGGCCTGGCGCGGCAATGATAGTGCGCCCTCAGACCGTCATCATCGCGTCGATGGCGGTGGTCATCGCTGTGCTCGCATGGGCGCTGGTCTATTTCGCGCGCGATACGCTGCACCTGAAGGCCAAGGCCCCCGAGGACGAGATCCCGGTGCAATCGGCGCTGAGCCACCGCAGCGGGTCGGCGGCGGTGCGCCTCGCGAAAGAGAGCCAGGCGGCGAGCGGTATCGCGCTGCGCAGCCTCGAGAGAGCACGCGCCGAGGCTGCAGCCGAGGTTTACGGCGTCATCGTCAATGTCCAGCCGCTGATCGATCTGCGCGCTCGCTACGGAACGGCCGTGTTCGACGCGCGCTCGCTGCGCGCGGCGGCTTCCAACAGCGCGGCGGAGTACCAGCGGTTGAAACGCTTGTTCGAGGACGACCGCAACGTCTCCGAGCGCGCCGTACAAGCCGCGGAAGCCCAGTGGAAAGCGGACCAGGCCAGGCTGGCCGCCGCCGACCAGGCGGTGGCCGCGGCGCACGACACGATTCGTGCGGGCTGGGGCGAGGTGCTCGCCGGCTGGGCGACCGATCCGGAGTCTGCAGCGTTTCAAGCGTTGGCACAGCAGCGCGAGCTTCTGGCGCAGATCACGCTGCCCTACGACTTGCATGCTCAGGCCGGCAAGGTGCCGATGTCCGTCGCTCCGGTCTCGGCGCCGGGCGAACCTCGGCGCGCGCGGTTCATTTCCGCCTCGCCGCAGACCGACGCCACGCTGCCCGGCGTCACTTATTTCTATGTCGTGGCCGCGCAGGGGCTGCGGGTCGGCATGCGGGTGGCCGGTCAGCTGAGCCTCGGTGGCAAGACGCGCGAAGGCGTGGTCGTGCCTTCGGCTGCGGTGGTTTGGCACGGCGGCAAAGCCTGGGCCTACGTGAAGGAAGGGGACGACTTGTTCGTGCGCAAGGAAGTCTCCACGGCGCAGGAGTTGGCCAACGGCTGGTTCGATGCCGGCCACTTCGAGCCCGGCGACGAGGTCGTCGTGAGCGGTGCGCAGCTGTTGCTGTCCGAGGAACAAAAGTTCCAGATCCGCAATGAGAACGAGGATTGAGCCGCCACGACGCCAAGCCGCCAAGAATACCAAAGCATTTTCCGACGACACACGATACGAAAAAGAGTCCGACGCGATCGTGGGTACCTTCAGACCGAACGACGAAGAGCTTCTCACTGCTGGTTTCGATAGAGATGGGGCACACGGGCTCAAGGGTTTTCGTGTATCTGTTCATCGATCTGCGTACCGCTTTTCTTGGCGTCTTGGTGTCTTGGCGGCTCTAATTGCCTAGCGCAGCGTGATTGCCTTCATCGTCAGACAATCGATTCGTTACCCCGGCGTGGTTGTCGCGCTGGCGCTGACCATCATCCTCTACGGGTTGTATGTCCTTACGCGTGCCAACCTGGACGTGTTTCCCGAGTTCTCACCCAGCCAAGTCGTGATCCAGACCGAGGCCCCCGGCTTGTCCGCGGAGTTGGTGGAGCGGCAGGTCTCGCAGCCGATCGAGAGCGTGCTCGCGGGTGCCTCCGGCGTGGAGCACATCCGGTCGCAGTCCATCCCGGGGCTGTCCGTGGTCACCGTACTGTTCCGCGAGGGCTCGAGCGCCTATCGCAACCGGCAGGTAGTGAGCGAGCGGCTGGCCTCGCTCGCGAATCAGCTGCCGCGCGGGGTGGCGCAACCGGCCATGACCCCGCTCACTTCCTCCGCCAGCACGGTGTTGGGGCTGGGACTGACATCGGCCAGCCGCTCGCCGATGGAGATCCGGACCCTGGTCGACTGGACGGTGCGCCCGCACCTGCTTGCTGTGGAGGGCGTGGCCGAAGTCAACGTGTTCGGCGGTGAGGTGCGGCAGTGGCAGGTCCAGGTCGACCCCGAGAAGTTGATGCGCTACGGCCTGTCGATCCAAGACGTGGTGCAGGCGGCGCGCCGTGCCACTGGAGTGCTGGCCGCCGGATTCGTGCGTACCGACAACCAGCGCCTCATCGTGAACGTAGAAGCGCAGCCGCGCTCGGCCGAGGAGCTGGGCCACACGGTGCTGATGCAGAGGGCGGGACAAGTGCTGCGCCTGGCCGACGTGGGCAGCGTGACCGAGGGGCCGGCGCCGTCCATCAGCGCAGCGGCGATCAACGCCGAGCCGGGTGTGTTCCTCATGGTGCAGGGCCAGCTCGGGGCCAACACGCGCGCGGTCACTTTGGACCTGGAGCGAGCGCTCAAGGAGCTCGAGCCGCTGCTTGCGGCCGAGAAGATTGCGCTGAATGCGCGTCTGTTCCGACCGGCCAACTTCATCGAGACGGCGGTGCGCAACGTGCAGCGCGACTTGCTGATCGGCTCGGCTCTGGTGGTGATCGTGCTGTTCCTGTTCCTGTTCAACACGCGTACCGCCTTCATCTGCACAACCGCGATTCCCACATCACTGCTCGGCGCGGTCCTGGTGCTCGACTACTTCGGCGTCGGAGTCAACATCATGGTGCTCGGTGGTCTGGCGATCGCCCTGGGGGAAGTGGTGGACGACGCGATCATCGACACCGAGAACATCTTCCGCCGGCTGCGCCTCAACCGAGCGGCGCCGCAGCCGCGCCGCGCGGACCAGGTCGTGCTCGACGCCTCGGTCGAGGTGCGAAGCTCGGTCGTGTACGCCACCTTCATCGTCGCGCTGGTGTTCGTGCCCCTCCTGACGCTTTCGGGCGTAGCCGGCAGGTTGTTCGCTCCGCTCGGCCTCGCATACATCTTCGCCATCCTCGCGTCGCTGATCGTGGCGCTGACCCTCACGCCCGCGCTGTGCTACCTGCTGCTCGCGCACGCCGGGCTGAAGACGCAGGACCCGCCCGCCGTCGCATGGCTCAAGCCCCGCTATGCTGCCGCGCTGCGACGCATCGAGCGCTTCCCGGGCCGGATCGTGAGCGCGGTGTTCGTCGTCATCGCGATCGGCATCGGCATGCTGCCGCTGTTCTCGGGCGAGTTCATCCCTCCACTGCGCGAGGGCCATTATGTCCTGCACATGACCGCGGTCCCCGGCACGGCCGAAACCGAGTCGCTGCGCATCGGGAACCGGGTGACCAACGCCATCAGGTCGATCGACGGCGTGAAGTCGGTTGCGCAGTGGGTAGGCCGGGCACCGAACGGCGCCGATACCTTCGGCACCCACTACAGCGAGTTCGAGGTGGAGATCGGTGCGCTGGGCGGCAAGGAGCAGGCCCGCGTCCTGCGCGAAATCCGCGCGACGCTTTCAGGCGAGCGCGGTGGCGGCTTCGCCGGCGTCACCTTCGCGGTGAACACCTTTCTGACGGAGCGCATCGAGGAGACCATCGCCGGGTTTGCCGCGCCGCTCGTAATCAATGTCTACGGGTCCAACCTCGATCTGCTCGACCGCGACGCTCAGGCCGTAGCGGCGGCTCTGTCGCGGGTGCACGGCGCACGCGATGTACAGGTGCAAGCACCGCCGGGCACGCCGCAGATCGTGGTGCGCCTGCGCCAGGAACGGACGGCGGCCCTGGGCATTGCGCCGCTCGATGCGCTGGAAGCGATCAGCGCGGCCTACGAAGGCGCCCAGGTGGCACAGGTCTACCAGGGCAGCCACGTCATCCCGCTGGTGGTCGTCCTGGCGCCCGAGGCGCGCGATAAGATCGCGCAGATCGGCCGCCTGCAGCTGCGCGCCGCCGACGGCAGGCTGGTGCCGCTGCGCGACATCGCCGACATCGGACTGGAGGGCGGCCGCTACAAGATCCTGCACTCCGGCGGGCGCAGGATTCAGAGCGTGACCGCCAGCGTTGCCGGGCGCGATCTACAGGACTTCGAATCCGACGCCCGCGAACGCATCGCGAAGCAAGTCAAGCTCGCTCCGGGCAATTACGTGGTGTTCAGCGGCACCGCGCGCGCCCAGGCGCAGGCGCGCGAGGACCTCGTCGTGCACTCCGCGATCGCAGGCATCGGCATCTTCTTGCTGCTCTATATCGCCTTCAACAGCCTGCGCAACTTGCTGATCACCTTCCTCAACCTGCCGTTTGCTTTGATCGGAGGCGTGATCGCGGTGCTCGCCACGGGCGGTTGGCTGTCATTGGGATCGCTGGTCGGGTTCGTCACGCTGTTCGGCATCACCCTGCGCAACTCGATCATGCTGGTGTCCCATTACCAGCATCTGGTCGAGACGGAAGGCTTGCCGTGGAACGGGGAAACCGCGGTGCGGGGCGCGGCGCAGCGGCTGCCTTCCATCCTGATGACCGCGCTCGTCACAGCGCTGGGCCTGCTGCCTCTGGCGCTGGGCACCGGCGAGCCGGGGCGCGAGATCGAAGGTCCGATGGCGACGATCATCGTGGGCGGGCTCGCGACCTCGACCATTCTGAACCTGCTGGTGCTGCCGACCATTCTGCTGCACTTCGGCAGGTTCGAGACTCACAAGACGTCTCATTGAGCGTCGCGCAACACATTTGCGCCTGCTTTCTCAGCGCCGCAGGCTAGCGCCTTGAGCGCTCCTCAAAGGCGTGATACGGTTGAACTTGCCGGGCGCTGCTGACACCTCCGTGCGTTGCGGTGAATCCTTCGCCTTCGACAACGAGGACCTCTGAGATGGAAGATCGCGACAGCGAGCAGCACCACGTGGAGGCGCTCGCTGCACTCGGGACGGTGCGAGCGTTCCCTAAGAACGCGATCCTCGTTCAGGAAGGCGACAAGAGCGACCAGCTGTACGTCGTACTGTCGGGGAGGCTGAAAGTCTTCCTAGCCGACAGCGACGGCAAGGAGATCGTCATCGACGTACTGGGCCCCGGCCAGTATTTCGGGGAAATGGCGTTGGAGGGAGAGCCACGCTCCGCGTCGGTGATGACGACGGAGCCGTCCAGATTGTCTGTGATCGAGCGCTCGCAGTTCAGGCGATTTTTCGCCACCAACCCGGATGCGGCGTATTGGCTGTACATCGCGCTGGTCCGCCGCGCGAGAAACTTGACCCGGAGCGTCGGCAGCCTTGGCTTGCTCGACGTCTATGGACGTGTCGCCAGGCTCCTGCTGGACAACGCGACCGACGAATCGGGACGGCTTATGGTGGGCGGGCGCATCACTCAGCAGGAAATCGCAAAGCGTGTGGCCGCTTCGCGCGAGATGGTGTCGCGGATCCTGACCGATCTTCGCGAGGGCAACTATATCGCGATCGAGAACAACCGCATCGTGATTCAGCAGCACTTGCCGAAGCACTGGTAGGGTGAGAGCGAGAGCTACGCGAGTTCTTCGAGCAGTGCCTTGGCCTCGCGCAGATCGCGGGTGTCGTGACCTTCGGTGAACCAGTTGTAAACGGCAGCGAGCAGCTTGTGGGCCTCCCTGTACTCACCCCGGCTCTGACACAGTCGAGCGAGGCTGGTCGATGCACGCAGCTCCGACCGTTTCGCTTTTTGAGAGTGCGCCAGTTCAATCGCGCTGCGGAAAGACGTCTCTGCGTCATCGAGGTCGCCTTTGGCCTGCAGGGCGAGGCCCTTAACCCGCAATACCTCGGCACGCAGGTAATCGAGGCCGCAACTCGGTTCCATGATCTGCGCGAGCACTTCGTCAACCAGAGTGAGGGAGAGGTCGGGCTGGCGCGTGAGCAACGCAGCCAGAGCTCGCAAGGTCTTCATCGCACACAGGACCTGGCCAAGCCTTGCCGCTTCGCACCCTGGAGTAAGCTCCCGCAGCGCCTGATCAGCATTTTCAGGCTTCTCACGCAGTAGGTCTCGAATCGCTCCGCAATAGGGGCCGAGCATTTGCTCGAAAACCAGCAGGCGTTGTTCTCGTACGAAAGGATCGAATTCGGCGAGCAGCGTTTCTATGGCGGCAGCGTCGCGCTGAAACGCGTAGAACTCGGCCATGGCAAAGTAGAGCGCCCACGCATGATCGAATGCATGACCCCGGGCACGCGCGTGCTCTAGCGTCTCATGCATCAATCTTGCGGCCGTGTCGGCAAACCCAAGTTGGCCCAACGAGGCTGCTTTGTACTGCAACGCAACAGTCTTCGGATCGTGATTTAGTGCATCTGCGAGAGGGCGGTGACCGGCAAGATCGTATTGGTCGATGATGACGTCAGCGTATTCGATGGACTTCTCGAACTGTCCGAGCCAATAGTGCGTGGTGACCAGGCCCCACAGGCCCGCCTGCCGCATCTCTTCGTCGCCCCTGAGGTGTGCCTGCTGCAGCAATTCCTCTGCCATGGGTAACGACTGTCTCGTCTGACCTGACGCAAGCCGATGGACCCAAAGTCCCCACAGCACCCGCAGGGAGTGTTGTCCGGGTGTCAAAACTTCCTCGAGAGCATAAGCAGGCTCCAAGTGCTCAGCCACCGCCGGATATGCCCATCCCTGCAGCGCAAGCCAGGCCATGCTCAGCAGCGCCCGTAGTTGCAACTCGTAGGTGTCGCGGTCCCTCGACGGAGGCAATTGGTGGACGAGGCCCAACCCGCGCTCGAAGTGCCCGATGGCCTCCTGCAGAGCGACACGTTTCTGCGCCAGCTCGCCTGCCTTCTGCCAGTAGGGTATCGCAGCGGTGGTTAAGCCCGCCTCGGTATAGTGATGAGCGAGCAGTTCGGGTTCGGTGTCGGCTTTGGAAGGGAAGCGCTCGAGGATCGCATCAGCGATCTGCGCATGCAGCGCCTGCCGTTTGCTCTTGAGCAGCGAGTCGTAGGCCGCGTCCTGCACTAGCGCATGCTTGAAGATGTACACCGCTTCGGGTGGGCTGCCGCGCCTGAATACCAGTTCGCTCGCGGTGAGCTTGTCCAGCGCTTCATCGAGCTGCGCCTGGCCCATGGGCGAAACCGCCTGTACCAACTCGTGGCTGAACTCTCGCCCCAGGCAAGCGCCGATCTGGGCGATCTCCTTGACCGGGATCAGCCGGTCCAGACGCGCCATCAGCGAGTCGCGCAGCGTGGCTGGGATGGCGAGCTTGTTCACCTTGCCCGAATAGTCGTAGCGGTCGCCCAGGTCGGCGAGCATGTCCGACTCCAGCACCGCCTTGGTCAACTCCTCCAGGAACAGCGGCACCCCGTCAGTCTTGTCTACGATCTGCGCGACCAAATCGACGGGCAGCGGTTTGTCTCCGGCCACCCGCAACACGATGCTCGCCCCCTGGGCGCGGCTCAGCCGCGTGAGCGCAATTGGCGTGACATGCGAGCGCGAGAGCCACGCTGGGGAGAACTCCGGCCGGTAAGTGATCAGCGTCAGCAGTGGCAATTTCTCGGCGCGGTCGATCAGCGCGCCGAGCACCTCGATAGTGGTGGGGTCGGCCCAGTGAACGTCTTCGAACAGCACCACCGTCGCTTGGTCGCGGGCGATGGCGGCCACGATGTCCACCAGCAGTCGGATGGTATCGTCCTTCTGCCGCTGCGGGCTCATCTCAAGTGGGCCGTAGCGCTGCTCACAGGGGATCGATAGAGCGCGGGCCAGCAGGCTGCAATCGGTGCGGCTGCGTTTGAGTTCTCCGATCAGGCGGGCCTCGAGCTTGTCGAGCTTCTGCTCTGGAGAGTCCTCGCGCTGGAACTTCAGTGCTCGCTCCAAGTGATCGGCGATGGGGTAGAAGGCGCTGTTGACATAGTAGGGCGAGCACTGGTACTGCAAGGCCATTTCGATGCGGGCGCCAAGACGCTCGCGAAACGCCCGCAGCATGCGCGACTTGCCGATCCCAGGTTCCCCCTGCAGCAGCACCACCTGACCCTCGCCCACACGCGATAGCTCCCAGCGATCGAGCAGCAACGCAATTTCCTGCTCGCGGCCCACCATCGGGGTCAACTTCCCGCGAGTGGCGGCTTCGAAGCGGCTTGCCGCCCCACTTGGCCCCACCACCTTCCAAGCACGGGTAGGCTCGGCGATTCCCTTCAGCGCATGCATGCCGCGATCTTCGTACTCGAAGCTCCCGCCGGCCAGCGTGCGAGTGCGCTCGCCCACCATCACCTCGCCGGGCTGCGCCACCGTCTGCAGCCGAGCCGCCAGATTGGGCGTCTCGCCCACCGCGCTCTTGTCGGGGGCGAGGATGTGCGAGACCACAACTAGACCCGAGGCGATGCCGATCCGCACGCGCAGCGGCTGTTCTGACTCCATATCGAGCTTGGCGAGCGTCTCCACGACGCTCAAGCCTGCGCGCACCGCGCGCTCGGCTTCGCCCTCGTGCGCCAGCGGATAGCCGAAGTAGGCCACGATGCCGTCACCCTGGATCTGTGCCACGAACCCGTCGAAGCGCTGGATGGCGCCGATGCAGGTCTCGTGGTAGCGCGCCAGGATCGCCCGGTACTCCTCGGGGTCGTGAGTGTTGGACAGCGCGGTCGAGCCCACGAGGTCGCAGAACAGCACAGTCACCTGACGGCGCTCGCCTTGCGCGGTGAGAGATTCGATGGAAGGCGGGACGCTCGTCGCGGCGGCGTTGAGCTGAGGGGTCTCCGGAGCAAGGGCAGCCGCGCCTACCTCCTGCAGCGCGCGAAGGATGCGCTTGCGGTGGCCGAGCGACACCCCCAGGCGAAGCAAATCCTCTTCGGTGAGGGCGGGGAGGACATCCAGTTCCACATCATCGGCTTCGAAGGCTGCGGCATACCGCGCGAGCCCGAGCGCGTCGAGCCATTGGCGGATGGTTTGCATGGCCCCCTCCCCCTGCGTGGCGCAGGACTATGACACTTTCACCACGAGCTTACCCCGATTCGAACCGTCAAACATCCTGTTCATGGCTCGCGGGGCGTTGCGCAATCCTTCGATGACCTTGAGCTGATACTGAATCTTCCCTGCTCGGTGCCAACCTAACAGCGCCTCTACGGCCTCGGGTGCGCGGTCGAGGTAGTCCAGGCAGACGAACCCTTCCATGCGCGCGCGCTTCACCATCAGGCTAAGCAGATTGTTTGGTCCAGCCGGGAAGTTGAGCGACCCACCGACATCGTTGTACAGCGACACCATTCCGCAAACGACGATGCGTGCCCGCAGATTGAGCAGATTGAGGGCGTCCTCGAGGATTGCGCCGCCGACGTTGTCGAAGTAGATGTCGATTCCTCTGGGGCAATGCGCGCGAAGGCGCTTGAAGACTGATTCCGACTTGTAGTTGATGGCGGCGTCGAAGCCGAGCTCATCTTGGATCCAGCGACACTTCTCGTCCGTGCCCGTGATGCCGACGACGCGGCACCCGTATAGCTTGCCAATCTGTCCGACCAGCGATCCAACCGCGCCGGCGGCGCTAGAGACGACGAGCGTCTCGCCGCCTTTCGGTCTGCCGATATCGAGCAGGCCGAAGTACGCCGTCATGCCGATGTGCCCCAACAGGCCTAGATGCATGGCCGGTGGGATGCTCGGAGCACTGGGCACGGGCATGAGAAACTCTGATGCCCCATCCGTCACGGCGTAGTCCTGCCAGCCTAGCGCGCCCGTGACTGCGATGCCTTCCGGGAACGCGGGGTTGTTCGACTTCTCCACGCTGCCTACGGTGATGCCGCGCATGACTGCGCCCAGACGCTGTGCGGGCAGATAGGTACCCTCTTCCCACATCCATGCTCGGCTGGTCGGGTCGAGAGATAAATAGTGGTTTCTCACCAGCAGCTGCCCGGGTCCCGGCGCTTGCACTTGCTCCTCGCGCCATTCGAAGTCGGATTCCTTGGCCAGACCCACTGGACGGCGCGCGATGCGCCACTGGCAGTTTATCCGTGTGTTCATTTCGCGCTCCTGCGGTCGGACCCACGGCCCTCCGCCGCTTGGGGGAGGGCCATGGCCGTGACCTGGCTTGGATCAACCGCAGACTAATACTCGATCTCTCCGGTCCAATTGAACGTGGCGCCAAAGGGGACGTTCTTGGCCGAGTACTTGAGGACCCCCTTGACGTTTGCGAACTTGCCGGTGCCACCCATCAGCACCTTCTGCCCATCGGAGGACAGCACCCAGGTCCCATCGCCCTTTGGGGTGATCTCGTGGGTTCCGTTGAAGTAGCCCCAGCTCTCGTCGCCGTTCTTGTGGCGGAACACCAGAAGCCCCTCGTGACGGCAACCGGTCGGAACACAGATCACCTGCGTGGGCGCGGTCTCGATGATCCCGTCGAAGTCCGGATCATTGCTGGTGAATGTCCAGACGGCAGTCCACTGCGCCATTTCCCGCTTCGGGTTGTCTGCCTCGTACCCTGCTTGCCGGCCGGCCATGCTGACGAAGATGCCGGTGCCCTGCAGCTTCTTCTTTTCGCTTGCGCTAGCTTGTTCAGCTACTCCTGCGGCGCTCAGCACCAGGACTGCGATAAGAACGTGCCGGGTACAGGTTGTGAACGCGTTCATGTTTCGGACCCTCCTTTATGGGTGTGCTTGGTTTGGGTTGCCGTGGCGGGCGTCGCAGCGGAAGGACTTCGAGCCATGTCCATCGACCGATCGCCCGACTACAGCATCCCATCGACGACCCGGTCGGAGAGATGATCCAGTACGCAGAAAAGATGTGACGCGCGTCACAGCTTTCCGCGTTGTCTGGTTAACGAAGTTTGCGCGAGCGAGCCGCGAACTGGCCGAGGAAGGGCGTAAGGTCAACCAGCTCGCCGACCACGAGCTGAGTGACTTGGCGTTGACGCCCGACGATGCTGCGCATCGCGAGCAGGTTCGTATCAGCCCCTACGCGCAGGAAAACGTTCTAGCGTGCGACCTGCGGTGATCACCGTCACAGCGATCGGGTCGCTCGCCGGGAAGGTTTCGCGCAGCGCCTCGTCCAGCAGCCACTCCTCGTGCTCGCGCTGGGCAAGCATCAGCAGTTGCGACGGGGTGAGGCTTACCGTCTTGGCGCCAGCCGAGGCTCTCGGGTCGTGTGTTGGCCTCATGCTCAACTTTTGGGCTAACCCGTCGGCCCAATCATCCGCTCGGCCCGCACCCACTGGTCGAACTGCTCGGCGTCGACGTGGCCGAGCGCCAGTGCAGCTTCGCGCAGGCTGGTGCCCTCCCGGTGGGCCTTCTTGGCGATCTCTGCGGCCCGGTCGTAGCCGATGTGCGGGGCGAGGGCGGTCACCAGCATCAGCGAGTTCTTCACCAGCTCGGCGATGCGTGCGGTGTCGGCCTCGATTCCGTCTACGCAATAGCGGGTAAAGCTCTGGACCGCGTCCGCGAGCAGCCGCGTGCTCTGCAGGAAGTCGTGGATGATGAGCGGCTTGAAAACGTTCAGCTCGAAGTTTCCCGAGGCCCCGCCGAAGTTGACGGCGACGTCGTTGCCCATCACCTGGCAGCAGACCATGGTCAAGGCTTCGCACTGGGTCGGATTCACCTTCCCGGGCATGATCGAGCTCCCCGGTTCGTTTTCCGGCAAGCGCAGCTCACCGAGTCCGGAGCGCGGTCCGGACGCGAGCCAGCGCACGTCGTTTGCGATTTTCATCAGCGCGGCGGCGACGCTCTTGAGCGCCCCGTGCGCGAACACGAGAGCGTCGTGCGCCGCGAGCGCTTCGAACTTGTTCGCCGCGCTCACGAACGGCAGCCCGCTCAGGTGCGCCAGCGCATCGACCACCTTGCGCGCGAAATCGGGCGGCGCGTTGAGACCGGTACCCACCGCGGTGCCGCCGATGGCCAGCTCGTATAGGCCCGGCAATGCAGCCCGCACGCGCGACACCCCACGGTCGGTCTGCGCCGTGTAGCCGGAGAACTCCTGGCCCAGCGTGAGCGGCGTTGCGTCCTGCAAATGGGTGCGCCCGATCTTGACGATGCCGCCGAACGCGCGCGCTTTTTCGTTCATCGCATCGCGCAACGCGTGCAGGCGCGGCAGCAGGTCGTGCACCAGGGCACGCGCTGCCGCGAGGTGCATTGCGGTGGGGATGACGTCGTTGGACGATTGGCTGCGGTTCACTTCGTCGTTCGCGTGCACCAGCCGTTGCACGCCGCGCACGCCGCCGAGAAGCTCGCTGGCACGGTTGGCGAGCACCTCGTTCATGTTCATGTTGGTCTGCGTTCCCGAACCGGTCTGCCACACCACAAGCGGAAAGTCCTCGGCGTGCTGCCCTGCGATGACCTCGTCTGCAGCGGCCACGATGGCCCGCGCCTTGGCCGTATCCAGCAGATTGAGCTCGGCATTGACCATGGCCGCCGCGCGCTTCACTTCGGCCAGGGCGCGAATGAAGTTTTCCGGGAAACGCTCGCTGGAAATGCGGAAGTGCTCGAGCGAGCGCTGGGTCTGCGCCCCCCACAGGCGGTCGGCCGGGACCTCGATCTCGCCGAAGGTGTCGCGTTCGATGCGGGTGGGGGGCATGTCGTTACAGGCGGTTACTGCAACGGCGCTTGCGGCCTACCTGAGGTACGACCGCAGCATCCACGCCATCTTCTCATGCTGCTCCATGAGGCCGGTGAGAAAGTCGTTGCTGCCCATGTCGCCGTGCTTGCCGCCCACCGCCTCCAAGTCCGTGCGCAGCTGGCGGATGATGGACTCGTGATCCCTGAGCAGGTCCGAGATCATGGCTTTCTCGCCGGAAGTCTTGCCAGCGTCCTCGCTCAGGCGGGTGAGCTTGAGGTACTCGCCCATCGAGGCGGCTGCACGCCCCCCCAGAGCCCGCGCGCGTTCCGCCACCTCGTCCATGATCTCGTCGAGCTCCTCGTATTGCGCCTCGAAGAACTTGTGCGTCTCGCTGAAGTCCGGACCCTCCACGTTCCAGTGGTAGTTGCGGGTCTTGATGTAGAGCAGCACCTCGTCGGCCAACAGAGCGTTGAGGATGTCTATCACAGGCTTGCGCTGGCTTTCCTTGAGTCCGATATTGATTTCCACGATGATCTCCTGGCTGGATGAGAGTTGTTGGATCCCTCGCGGCGCCCGGCCGTTCCAGGCGCCACATCGCCATCGTGCGGACGCGGCGTGGAAATTCAAGCCAGCATCGATTGAATTTCCCGATCGCACCCGCGGCGATTTCCGATCAGCTTACAGGATCGATGGCTGTCAGGTTTGGGCCGCCGGTCCGACTGACCCGTAGCGACCGGACTGCTAGACTGTGCGCTCGACACGCGAGGGCTTGATCCAAGGGCGCACCGATGACGACGGTCAGTCTGACCCAGGACAACTTCGACCAGACCGTGGACGAAAACCCGATGCTCATCGTGGACTTCTGGGCCCCTTGGTGTGGACCCTGCCGGTCGTTTGCGCCCACGTTCGAGCACGCGTCGGATAAGCATCCCGACGTGGTGTTCGGCAAGGTGAATACCGAGGAGCATCCTGAGCTGGCGGGCGCCTTTGGTATCCGGTCGATCCCGACCTTGATGATCTTGCGCGAGAAGGTGATTCTTTATTCGGAGGCGGGAGCGCTCCCGCAGGCGCAGCTGCATGCGCTCATCGAGCAGGCGAAGGCGCTGGACATGGAGCGGGTGCGCCGCGAGCTTGCCGAGCAGGAAGCACAGGAAGCGAAAGGAACCGACGCCGGCGCATGAGTCAGACCTACGCGAGTTTTCGGGAGTTTTATCCCTTCTACCTGTCCGAGCACCGCGATCGTACATGCCGGCGGCTGCACTTCGTCGGCACCTCGCTGGGCCTGGCGTGTGTGGTCACGGCGGTCGCCACGGCCAACGCTTGGTTCGTCTTGCTCGGCTTGGTCCTCGGCTATGCGCTGGCCTGGGTCGGTCACTTCTTCTTCGAAAAGAACCGGCCGGCGACTTTCCGGCACCCGCTGTACAGTTTCGCAGGCGACTGGGTGATGTTCCGCGATATCCTGGTGGGACGCATCAAGCTTTAGCGCGGCGCCGGCTCGCACTGCGCACGCTCGGACTCTCGCGGGTTATGCCAGCAGCGCCTGCTTCACGGCCGGCTCCTCGAGCTTCTCCAGCCACCACTTGAGCGCCTTGCCGGCGTCGCGCGGCCGCCAGGCGAGAGACATGCGCGTCGCTTTGGGAGACTCCTCTTCGACCTCCTTGCGGACGAGGCGGCCGGAGGCGATGGCCGGCGCGGCGATGTTCAGGGGCAGGAAACCCACGCCCAGGCCGAAGGCCTGTGCTTCGAGCTTGGCCTGCATGCTCGGCACCGTCAACGTATCCTGCCCGTTGCTCAAGCCCACGCTGCGCGGCGGCAGGCTGCGAGAGGTGTCGGCCGCGACCACGATGCGGTGCTGCAAGACTTCGGAGACGGGCACCGGCTCCGAGGCGTGGACCAACGGGTGGTCCGGGGCGATCGCGAACACGAACTGCACCTCGCCCAAGGGGCGCACGGCGGCGCCGTGTTCGGGCGGCGCCTCGCTGGGCGCACCGATCACCAGATCCGCGCGCCCGGAGAACAGCGCATCCCAGCAACCCTCCAGGATTTCAGCGGACAGCCGCAGGCGAGTCCCGGCGCCCTCGCGGTAGAACTCGGCGATCAGCGGGCACAACCGCTCGCCGGGAATGATGTCGTTGTAGGCGATGCGCAGTTCGGTCTCCCAGCCCTTGGCGATGCGTTGGACGCGGCATTCGATGTCCGAAGCCGCGCGCAGCAGGTGGCGGCCTTCGCGCAGCAATTCCTCGCCCGCGCGCGTCAGCCTGGCGCGGTGGCCGCTGCGGTCGAACAGCTGCACGTCGAGGTCTTGCTCCAGCTTCTGTACGGTGTACGTGATGGCCGACGGGACCCGGTGCAGTTCCTCGGCCGCTCCCGCGAAACTGCCCTTGCGGGCGATCGCGTCCAGAACCAGCAGGGCGTCCAGGGAGAGCTTGGTGGCGGGCATAGGCGGTTGTCTTTTCGGAACGCGGCGTCTAGATTTGTTGCGCTAATGACCGGAAAACTGCGGTAAAATTTACAACCTTATACCTCCTTCGGGCCGGCTGCCACCACGTCCCGGACGGAGGCCGGTTCTTCGCACGCCACTAGACGCTCGAGGTAATCCGTTGCACACATCGATAGGCCGTACTGTAGCGCTTCTCGCCAGCTTGGTCATTGTGGGTGCGCTCGTCGGATGCGCCAGGAAGGACGACGGGGTGGCGGGCTCCCAGAACAAGCCCGCCGATCAGAGCAAGCCCGGCGGCGGAGCGCCGGCCGACAAAGCGCCTGCTGCCGCGGCCAGCCCGGCCAAGCCGATGGGCCTGCCGGTCAAGGCGCAACCGGTGAAGATCGCCACCATGCAGTCGGACGTGAGCGCGGTGGGCAGCCTCATCGCGGCAGACTCCGTGGTGATTCGCCCGGAGATCGCCGGGCGGGTGATCGGCTTGCCCTTTCAGGAGGGTCAGCTGGTCCAGAAAGGTGCCAAGCTCGTGACGCTGGACCCGTCGGAATATCGCGCGCAGCTGGCGGCTACGACGGCGGATGCCAAGACCGAGACCCAGCGCTACGAGCGCGCCAAGGAGCTGCTGGAGAAGAATTTCATCAGCAAGGAAGCGCTCGACGTGGCCAAGGGGAATATGGACAAGGCCGTGGCCAAGCAACAGCAGGACGAGGTGCTGCTGTCCAAGACCACCATCTCCGCGCCCTTCACCGGTGTCCTAGGGCTGCGCCAGATCAGCCCCGGGGCTTACGTGAAAGCCGGCGACGACATCGTGCGCCTGGAGAACCTCAGCTTCGTGAAGCTCGACTTCCGCGCGCCCGAGATGTATCTGTCGCAGCTCAAGACCGGACAGGAAGTCACCATTGCGGTCGACGCTTATCCCAGCGAGACCTTTCACGGCAAGATCTACGCTTTCGAACCCGCAGTGGATGAGAAGACGCGGACCGTCGTGGTGCGTGCCCAGATCCCCAACCCGCACCATAAGCTGCGGCCCGGGATGTTCGCGCGCGTGAGCGTGCTGCTCGAAACGCGGCCCAACTCCATCGTGATACCGGAGCAGGCCATCTGGCCGCAGGGACGCGATTCCTTTGTGTTTCGGGTGGTGGACGGCAAAGCGGTGCTGACCAAGGTCGAGCTCGGCGTGCGGCGTCCGGGCGAGGTCGAGGTTCTCAAGGGTCTGGCCGCCAACGACGTGGTGGTGACCGACGGGCAGATGAAGCTCAAAGACGGCGCGCCGGTCACGGTGCTGCCGGCCCAGCCCGCTCCCCCCAAGGCGGCATTCAAAGAATCCGGCGCGCACGAGGTGGTCGGCTAGCGTCCCGGCAGCGAGAGAGGATCGTCTTATGGTCTTATCGGATATCTCCATTCGGCGGCCGGTGCTGGCCACGGTGATGAGCCTGGTCATCGTGCTGGTCGGCTACTTGTCGTTTACCCGCATGGCGGTACGCGAGTACCCGAACATCGATCCGCCGGTGGTCTCGGTCCGTACGGTCTACAAGGGGGCCACCGCGCAGGTGATGGAAAGCGCCATCACGCAGCCGCTGGAGGATTCGCTCTCGGGCATCGAGGGCATCAAGACCATCAAGTCGCAGAGCCGTGAAGAGGTCAGCCAGATCACCATCACGTTCGTCGCTGCTCGCGAGATCGACGGCGCGGCCAACGACGTGCGCGACCGCGTCGCGCGCATTCGCAAGAACCTGCCGGCCGCGTCGGACAATTCGGTGGTGTCCAAGATCGAGGCGGACGCCCAGCCCATCCTGTGGATCGCGCTCTCGAGCGACCGCCATTCCCCGATGGACATGAGCGACTTCGCGGACCGCTATCTGACCGACCCACTCAAGGCGCTGCCGGGCGTGGCTTCGGTGATCATCGGCGGCGAGCGCAAATACGCCATGCGCGTATGGCTCGACCGCGAGCGCCTCGCGGCCCAGGGCCTCACGGCCCAGGACGTGGAGGATGCGCTGAACCGTGAAAACCTCGACTCTCCGAGCGGGCGCATCGAGAGCACGGAGCGCGAGTTCACCGTGCAGGCGCGCACCGATCTGCGCTCGCCGGAGGAGTTCAACAACATGATCATCAAGGAGGTGAACGACTACCCGGTCCGCCTCCGCGATGTCGGCCGCGCCGCACCCGGCCCCTACGAGAACCGCAAGATCGTCCGCGTGCGCGGCGAGGAAGCGCTCGGGCTGGGCGTCGTGAAGCAGTCCACCGCGAACACGCTGGAAGTCGCGCAGGCCGCCAAGGCGTTGCTGCCGCGCCTGCAGGCCTCGCTCGAGCCGGGCATGAAGATGTGGGTTGCGGTGGACACGTCCAAATTCATCGAGGCCTCCATCCACTCCGTCTTTGAGACGATCTTCGTAGCGTTGGTTCTGGTGGTCCTGGTGATCTTCTTCTTCCTGCGCGAGGTCAGGGCCACTCTCATTCCAGCGGTGACGATACCGATATCGATCATCGGCCACTTCACCTTCCTCAAGGCGATGGGCTTCTCCATCAACACGCTGACGCTGCTCGGCGTGGTGCTGTCCATCGGTCTGGTGGTGGACGACGCCATCGTGGTCCTGGAGAACGTGCACCGCCACATCGAGGAGGGCATGAAGCCCTTCAAAGCGGCCCTGATAGGCAGCAAGGAGATCGGCTTCGCGGTGATCGCCATGACGATCACTCTGGCTGCCGTGTTCACCCCGCTGTCTTTCGCACAGGGCAACACCGGCAAGCTCATGACGGAGTTCGCGCTCACCGTCGCCACCTCGGTCATCGTGTCGGGCTTCGTTGCCCTGTCGCTGGTGCCGATGATGTGTTCGAAGCTGCTCAAGCACGAGCACAGCTGGGTGTACAGCAAGACCGAGCCGTTCTTCCAGAGCATGACCAATGGCTACCGCGCCTTGCTGTCCGCTACGCTGCGGCATCGGTGGGTGATCGGCGTCGTGTTCATCGCGGTGCTCGGCGTCATGTCCTGGCTGTTCACGCAGCTCAAGGCGGAGTTGTCTCCGGAGGAGGACCGCAGCTTGTTCCTGGCGTTTGTGATCGCGCCTGAAGGCTCTTCGATGCAGTACACGGACAGCTATATGCATGCTGTCGAGGACATCGCCAAGGGAGTGCCTGAGATCGACACGATGTTCGCCGTGGTCGCGCCGGGGCTGGAGCGGCCCAACCCGGTGAATCTGGGCATCGCCTTCGCCGTGCTCAAGCCCTGGGACGAGCGCAAGCGCAGCCAGCAGCAGATCACGAAGGAGCTGGGACCCAAGCTCTATGGTGGCCTGCCCGGGGCGTTGTCCTTCGTCAAGGGCCTGCCTCCCTTAGGGCAGCCCCTGTTCTCCAAGAAAGTCGAGTACGTGATCTACGGCAACACTTACGACGAGTTGCAGGCAAAGGTCAACAAGATGATGGCCAAGCTGAGCCAGTATCCCGGCATCACCGGCCTGGACTCGGATCTCAAGCTGAACAAGCCCCAGTTTGCCGTCAAGATCGATCGCGACAAGGCGGCGGCGCTGGGTATCTCCATGGAGACCATCGGCCATACGCTGGAGACGCTGCTCGGCGGGTTCGACGTGACGCGCTACAAGCACGAGGGCAAGCAGTACGACGTCGTCGTGCAGATGGAGGACGACAAGCGGCGGCAGCCCAGCGATCTCACCTCGATCTACGTGCGCGGTGCGGACGGCTCGCTCAACCAGCTCTCGAACCTGGTGACCTTGTCCGAGACGGTGGCGCCGAAGGAGCTGAACCACTTCAACAAGCTGCGCGCGGTCGTCATCAGCGGCGAGCCGGCGGGCAATGCGACGCTGGGGCAGGTGCTGGATCACATCGACGGCCTGGTCAAGACGGAGCTGGGCCCCGATACGCGCACCGACCTCGACAACATTTCGCGCGAATTCAGGGAGTCGGGCGGACAGCTGTGGATGACCTTTGGCCTGGCCTTGATCTTCATCTACCTCGTGCTCTCGGCCCAGTTCGAGAGCTTCGTCGGCCCGCTGGTGATCATGTTCACGGTGCCGCTGGCTATGACCGGCGCGGTGCTGGCCATGTGGATCAATTTCAAGCTCGACCACGGTGGGACGCTCAACGTCTATAGCCAGGTCGGGCTCGTGATGTTGGTGGGCCTGATCACCAAGCACGGGATCCTGATCGTGGAATTCGCCAATCAGTTGCGAGCCAAGGGGATGGAAAGAATGGAGGCGTTGATCGAAGCGGCGACCCTGCGTCTGCGGCCCATCCTGATGACCACCGCCGCCATGGTGCTCGGCGCCGTGCCGCTCGCGCTGGCCCATGGTGCCGGGGCCGAGTCGCGTCAAGCGATCGGGTGGGTCGTGGTCGGAGGCCTGCTCCTGGGCACGTTGCTGACGTTGTTCGTGATCCCCACGATGTACTCGGTGTTGGTGCGCAAGGTGCACTTGCCCAGCTTGGAGGACGAGGATGCAATCGTGCTCCCGGCCGGCGCCGGCGCTTCCATGGGCCCGCATCAACGCCAGGAGCATTGAGCCGCGGCCGCATAGGCCGGCCGCACCCAACCATTTGGTCGCTCGGACGTCCATGAACGCGAGCGCTGCCGGCTGGCGCACCCCAACGGTCGTGCTGGTCTGCGCAGCGGTCATCCTGACGCTGGCGTTGGGCGTACGCCAGACCTTCGGTCTATTCCTGCAGCCCATGAGCGCGGAGCTGGGCTGGGGCCGCGGCCACTATTCATTCGCGCTCGCGCTCTCCAACCTGATCTGGGGCTTGGCTCAGCCGTTCTTCGGCGCGTGGGCGGATAAGCAGGGCAGCGGGCGCGTAGTGGCCGTGTCCGGGTTGCTGTATGCCGCCGGGCTGGCGTTGATGCCCTTGTCCGCGACGCCCCTCATGCTGGACTTCAGCGCCGGCTTGCTCGTCGGGCTCGGCCTCAGCGGCGTGAGCTTTGGGATCATCCTGGGCGTGGTGGGGCGCGCGTTTTCCGCGGAGCGGCGCAGCATCGCGCTGGGCATCGCCTCCGCCGGAGGTTCTTTCGGCCAGTTCCTGATGGTCCCGTTCGGTGCCTGGTTGATCGGCAGCGTCGATTGGAAGCACGCGCTGCTGGTCCTGTCCGGCATCATCCTCGCCACGGTGCCGCTGGCGGCGGCGATGGCCGAGTCGCACCGGCCGCCCCCGGCGCGCGATGCAGGCGCGCGCCAACTCAGGTCGCAGTCGCTCGGCGCGGCTTTACGCGAAGCCGGCCGACATGCCGGTTTCTGGTACCTCACCGCGGGTTTCTTCGTCTGCGGGTTCCAGGTGGCATTCATCTCCATCCACCTCCCGGTCTATCTGCGCGACCTGAACATGCCGCTCACGGTCGCGGGCTGGGCGCTCGCGCTGATCGGCCTGTTCAACATCTTTGGATCGTTTGCGGCCGGTTACTTTGGCGCGCGCTTCAGCAAGAAGCATGTGCTGTCGTCGATTTACCTGCTGCGCGCCGTGGTGATCGGACTGTTCCTGCTCCTTCCGGCTTCACCGCTCAGCGTATATCTGTTCGCCGCAGGCATCGGGTTCCTGTGGCTCGGCACCGTGCCGCTCACCAACGGTCTGGTCGGCCAGATCTTCGGTGTGCGCCATGTCTCGACCCTGTTCGGGCTCGTGTTTCTGAGCCATCAGGTCGGCAGTTTCCTGGGTGTCTGGTTGGGCGGGTACCTGTTCGACCTGACCGGCTCCTACAGCGCGGTGTGGATCGGCAGCATCGGGCTCAGCCTGCTCGCCGGGGTGCTCAATCTGCCCATCGACGAGCGCCCGCTCCCCCACCTCGCGTCGGAGGCGGGGGCGGCATGATCCCATCCGCCCAGCGCGCGTCGGGGTTCCGTGTCGCGCTATGGTG
>DATJVW010000221.1:0-16305 GCA_035501675.1 Burkholderiales bacterium | reverse complement strand
TCCTGGTGGCCGTTGAGCCAGGCCAGGAACACGACTCCCGCCTTGTAATGACGGGTCGGCGCGCGGAAAATCTCGCGCGACAGGACCACGGTGGGATCGAGCATGCGGCGGTAATCCTCCAGGTCGCCCTTGGCCAGCGCCTGCAGCGCCTTCGCGGCGATGGGCGCGATCGGGTCGAAGATGCCTAGCAGGCCGTGTGAGTGGTGGGTACCGTCGCCCGCAATCAGCTCGCCGTAGTTGAAGTCGTCGCCGGTGAACATCTTGACGCCCGGCGGCAGGCGCCGGCGCAGGTCCACTTCGCGTTGCGCGTCGAGCAGCGACACCTTGATGCCTTCCACCTTGTCGGCGTGCTCGCGCATGATCCCGAGCGCGGTTTCCGTCGCCTGGTTGAGATCGGTGGTCCCCCAGTAGCCCTTCAGAGCGGGATCGAACATCTCGCCCAGCCAGTGCAGGATCACTTTCTGCCGGCACTGGCGCAGCAGCGCCCCATACACTTCGCGATAGTCGTCCGCAGAACGGCCGATCGCCGCGAGCGCGCGGCTGGCCATGAGGATGATGCGCCCGCCCGCCGCTTCGACCGTCTCGATCTGCTCGCCGTACGCGGCCAACACGTCGCGCAGGGTGGTGCGTTCGCTCCAGGCAAGCTGGTCGGTGCCCACCCCGCAGGCGAGATCGGCGCCGGGAATGGTCCGGGCGTGCGCGACGCTGCGGCGAATGAGCTCACGCGCGGTGTTCCAGTCCAAGCCCATTCCGCGCTGCGAGGTGTCCATGGCCTCGGCGACCTTGAAGCCGAGCCGCCACAGGTGCTCGCGGAAGCGCAGCGTCGCGTCCCAGTCGATGGGCGTGGGGCCATCCCACGGATCGCTGGACTGGCGCGGGTTCGCCACGACGTGCGCCGCGGCATACGCGGTGCGATTGAACGGTCCCTGCGTGACTGATGCAAAAGGCGAGCTCTCGTGGGTAAGGGTGTAGCGAACGAGCTTGGCGTCGGGTTGTGGCAGAGTCAGCTGCAGCATAGCGATGGCCTCAGAGTTTCCCCAGGATGTGGTCGGCGCCCTTTTCGGCGACCATGATAGTGGGCGCATTGGTGTTGCACGACGGCACGCGCGGCATCACGGAGGCGTCTGCGACGCGCAGCCCGTCGATGCCGATAACGCGCAGATCGGGTGTCACAACGCTGGTGGCACGATTCGCGGGGCCGATGCGGCACGTGCCTACCGGATGGTGGTCGGTCTTCGCGTTGGAGCAGGCATAGTCGAACAAGTCCTGGTCGGTCTTGGCGTGCGCGCCCGGTAAGACCTCGGCCAGCACGAAGCGCTTCAACGCCGGCTGACTCATGATGGTGCGACCCAACTTCAACCCGCCGAGCGCCAGAGCCTGATCGCGCGGCTCGGACCAGTAGTTCGGATCGATCAGCGGCGCCGCGGCGGGGTCGGCACTGGCCAGCCGCACCGTGCCGCGCGACCTCGGGCGCAAGTAAGCGCTGTTCAGCGTAACGCCCGCGTTGCGCATCTTCGCCACACCGGCTTCGATGCCAGAGCCGAGACCGAGGTGGAATTGGATATCGGGCGAGCGCGCGCGGGCGTGCTCGTTCGAGTCCGCATACCAGAAGCCGCCGGTCTCGAACAAGCTGGAGGCGACCGGCCCGTTGCGAAGCAGCAGGTACTGAAGCCCCGCCCAGAAGGCGTGATAGGGCTTGTTGTACTTGTCGTAGGTATGGTCCCCGGTGCACTCGGCGATGACGAACAGGTCCAGGTGGTCCTGCAGGTTGGACCCCACGCCGGGCAGGTCATGGACCACGTCAATGCCGACCGCGCGTAGATGATCGGCCGGTCCGATGCCCGATTGCAGCAGCAACTTGGGTGAGCCGATCGCGCCGGAGCAGACAATGACTTCGCGATCGGCGCGTAGCACTCGCGGCGTACGCTCGCCGCCGGTGACGATCTCAACACCGACGGTGCGGCGCTGCTCGACCACCAGACGCAGAACCTGTGTTTTCAGCATCACACGTAAGTTCGACCGGGCGCGGATCGGATCCAGATACCCGGTCGAAGTCGACGAGCGGCGCGCATCCAACTGAGTGAGCTGGTAGTAACCCAGGCCTTCCTGCCGCTCTCCGTTGAAGTCGGGGTTGAATGGGATGCTCAGCTCCTGCCCCGCTTGGAAAAAAGCTTCACAGATCGGCAGCGGGCTGATGGGGTTGGAAACGCCCAGCGGTCCGCCGTAGGCGTGGAACTCGTTGGCGAAGCGCTGGTTGTTTTCGGCGCGCTTAAAATAAGGCAACACCTCCCGGTACGACCAGCCCGCCGCGCCCTCCTCGCTCACCCATTCGTCGTAGTCCGCGGGCACGCCACGCGTGTAGAGCTGCGCGTTGATCGACGACCCGCCGCCGATCACCTTGGCCTGCGTGAATCGAAGGACCCGCCCCTTCAGGTGCTTCTGCGGCACGGTGTGCCAGCCCCAGGAGCCGATGCCCTTGGTCATCTTGGCGAAGCCGGCGGGCATGTGGAACAGCGGATGGCGGTCGGAGCCGCCCGCCTCCAGCAGGAGCACGCGCACGCCCGGATCCGCGCTCAGCCGGTTCGCCAGCACGCAGCCCGCGGAGCCGCCGCCTGCGATGATGTAATCGTAGTTGTCCGTAGCCATGTCACAGCCGGGGTATCGCGAGCCCGCCGTCCACATGCACCACCGAGCCGGTGGAGAAAGCGAACCGGCCGCTGGCAAGGGCGGCGACCGCTTCGCCCACGTCCTGCGGCGTGCCCCAGCGCCCCACCGGCACCAGCCCGTCCGCGATGCGGCGCTCGTACTTCTCGGCCACCACCTGCGTCATAGACGTGCGGATCACGCCGGGGCGCACTTCGAACACGGCGATGCCGTCGGCCGCGAGGCGCAGCGCGAACAGCTTGGTGAGCATGGCGAGCCCGGCCTTCGAGATGGAGTACTCGCCGCGCTCGGGCGAGGCGAGCTCCGCATTGACTGACGAGATGGTGATGATCGACCTCGGGCCCGCTGAGGGCGCGGCGAGCATGCGCTTGGCGATGGCTTGAGTGAAGAAAAATGCTCCGCGCAAGTTCACGTCCAGCACGCGGTCGAACGCCTCTGGGACCAGTTCGAGCAGATCGCCGCGTCGGGGCGCGGAGATTCCGGCGTTGTTCACCAGGCAATCGACCGTACCGCGCCAGCCCAAGAGCTCGTCCACCACCCGTGCGTGATCCTCCACATCTGCGACGTCGCTGCGGATGAAGCGCGCCCGCCCGCCCGCAGCCGCGATCGCGCCCAGCGTGACGTCAGCGCCCTCCTCCGCGATATCGGTAATGGCCACATCGAACCCGCTGCCGGCCAGGCTCACGGCGATGGCGGCGCCGATTCCGCGGCGTGCGCCGGTCACGATGGCAACGGGGCGGTCGGTCTTGGCGCTCATGGTCAGAACTGAGTCAGTCGCGATTTCAGATGCGCGCCCACGCGCAACGCTTGCGCCGCGACGGTGAGAGCGGGATTCAAAGCAGCCGACGAGGGGAAGAAGCTGGCGTCCACCACGTACAGGTTCTCGTGGTCCCAGGCCCGGCAATGAGGATCGAGCACCGAGGTCGAGGGATCGGTGCCGAAGCGCGCCGTGCCGCACTGATGCGAGGGCGTGTCGGTGCCGAAAGGCTTGGACAGGACGATCGGGAAGCCCACGTCCTTCAGCAGCTTCTTCGCCACCTCGACCCAGCGCCGGTGCGCGGGCAGGTTGCTGCGCTTCCAGTTGAGCTGGATGGCGCCGTCATTGCGCAGCGTCACGCTGCTGTCGGGTTGCGCGAGGTCCTCCGACATGACGTACCAGTCGACGCTGTGGCGCGCGAGCCAGACGCGCGACCACTTCGGTGCGCTGGGGAGTGCGCCGCGCAGCATCGGTTCCTCGATTTTACCGAGCAGCTGCAGATTACCGAGCGGCCGTTCGCTGGCGCTGCCGCCGAAGTAGTAGTCGTTGAGCGTGAGGGTTTTGGGATAGCGCGTGCCGTTCACGCGCCACGGCGTGACCGCCAGGATCGCTGTGCAGTTGTGGTTCATGTAGTAGCGCCCGACCATGCCGGAGGAATTGGCGACGCCGTTCATATTTTTCGAGTCGGCGGAGCGCAGCAGCACCGCGGCGCTGTTGATCGCACCGGCCGACAGCACGAACAACCGGGCGCTGATCTTCAGCGTCTCACCGCCGCGCTCGACCTCCGCGGCGACGACGCGCTTTCCCCGTTCGTCGGTGAGCAGGCGCGTGACCAGGCTTCCGGTCTGGAGCCGGACGTTCGGATGCCTGAGGGACGGATCGATCAGGCGCGTCTCCGCGTCGCCTTTCGCGCCGATCTTGCACGGAAAGGCATCGCAGGTGCCGCAGCGGATGCACGTGCCTCCGGGGTGAAAGTCGATCGCCGCCGGCATGTGCGAGGGATGCAGGCCGCGCGCCTGCATGCGCTCGAAGACCTCGCCGATGATCGGCTCGTGCGGAATCGGCGGATGCGGGAAGGGGCTCGAGCGGGGCGGCTCGGTCAGGTCATCTCCCGCTTTTCCATGCACGCCGAACACGCGCTCGGCTTGCGCGTACCAAGGCTCGATCTCCGCATAGCGTATCGGCCACGGCACGGTCGCCCCTTCGGCGTGCTCGATGCCCTCGAAGTCGCGCTCGCGGAAGCGGAACATCGCGGTGCCGTAAACCTTGGTGTGGCCGCCGACGTAATAGAACTGTCCGGGACGGAACGCCTGGCCGGCTGCGTCGTACCAGGTTTCCGTGGTGCGGTAGCGGTTCTCGACGAATACCGCCTCGGGATCCCAGTTCTGCGGCTCGCGCGGCAGGCGTTCCCCGCGCTCCAGAATCAAGATGCGAGCGCCGGTGTCGGCCAGGCTGAGCGCGATGCAGCCTCCGCCCACGCCCGAGCCGATGATCGCGACATCGCAATCCATCACGCCACCCGGGCGCCGCTCCCGGGGTCGAACCAGACCAGCTTGGACAGGTCGATGGCGAAGCGGCCCAGGTCGCCCGCTTTCAGCGTGCTGTCGGGCCGCAGCCGCGCCGTGACCTCGCGCCCGCCGAGGAGCAGCACTGCGAGCGTGTCGGGGCCCGTCGGCTCGGTCACTTCGACCGCCGCCTCGATCACCGGGCGACCGTCCGCGCTGCCGCCGTCCAGCTTGTCGCTGATGGCTTCGGGCCGCAGGCCCGCGGTGATCTCGCGTCCGATGTAGGCGCGGGCCGCTTCCGGGATCCGGGAGAGGAACACGCGTGCGGGTGCGGCACCGTCGGCGGCGATCTCCAGATGCAGCGCGCCTGCTTCGCTCTTCAACGTGCCGGGAATGAGGTTCATGCGCGGCGAGCCCATGAAGCCCGCGACGAACGTGTTGGCCGGGCGGTTGTAGATCTCCGCCGGCGAACCGAGCTGCAGGAGCTCGCCCGCGCGCATGACTGCGATGCGCGTGGCCAGGGTCATGGCTTCGATCTGATCGTGAGTCACGTACACGATCGTCGCGCCCAGCCGCTGGTGCAGTTTCTTGATTTCGGTGCGCATGTCCACGCGCAACTGCGCGTCGAGATTGGACAGCGGCTCGTCGAACAGGAAAATGCGCGGCTTGCGCACCAGCGCCCGACCCATCGCCACGCGCTGGCGCTGACCACCGGAGAGCTGCGCCGGACGGCGGTCGAGCAGATGGTCGATCTGCAGGGTCTTGGACACATCCCTCACCGCCTGTTCCCGCTCCGGCTTAGGCACCTTGCGCATCTCCATGCCGAAGGCGATGTTGTCCTTCACCGACATGTTCGGATACAGCGCGTAGGACTGGAACACCATGGCGATGTCGCGCTCGCTCGGGTGCAGGTCGTTGACGCGCCTGCCGCCGATGCGGATCTCGCCATCGGAGACCGTATCCAGCCCGGCGATCATGTTGAGCAGGGTGGACTTGCCGCAGCCCGAGGGGCCGACCAGCACGAGAAATTCGCCGGCGTCCACCGCGATGTCGATGCCCTTGAGAATGTCGAGCTCGCCGTAGCGTTTGCGGATGTTGAGCAGCTCGAGCGATGCCATCGCGCGCCCTCCCCTGCCTCAGCCCTTCACCGACCCGGTCATCAGGCCGCGGACGAAGTAGCGCCCGCCCACGATGTAGACCAGCAGCGTGGGCAAGGCCGCGATGATGGCCGCGGCCATATGGACGTTGTATTCCCGCTCTCCGGTCGAGGTGTTCACGACGTTGTTCAGCGCCACCGTCATCGGCGCGCTCTCTCCGGTCGAGAACGAGGCGCCGAAGAGAAAGTCGTTCCAGATGTTGGTGAACTGCCAGATGACGGTGACCACCACGATGGGCGCGGAGTTGGGCACCAGGATGCGGAAGAAGATGGAGAAGAACTTGGCGCCGTCGATCATGGCGGCGCGGATCAGCTCGTCGGGGAACGCGACGTAGAAGTTGCGAAAGTACAGCGTCGTGAACGCCAGGCCGTAGACCACGTGCACGAGCACCAGCCCGGGGGTCGAAGAGGCGATCCCGAGCTTGCCGAGCAAGGTTGCCATGGGGATGAGCACGATCTGGAACGGGATGAAGCAGCCGAACAGGATCAGGCCGAACAACAGATCGGCGCCCTTGAAGCGCCACTTGGTGAGCACGTAGCCGTTGAGCATCCCGATGGCGGTGGAGAGGATGACCGCTGCCACGGTCATCTTGGTCGAGTTCCAGAAGTAGCCCTTGATGCCGTGGCAGCTCAATCCGACGCAGGTCTGCCCCCAGGCGTCGATCCACGGCTTCACTGTCCACTCGTGAGGCAGCGCGATGATGCTGCCGGAGTAGATCTCCTGCAGGGGCTTGAGCGAGGTCAGCAGCATCACCACCAGAGGCAGCACGTAGATCGCCGCGAAGAACATCAGGAGCCCATAGATGACGAAGGCGGACCAGCGCACGCCGGTCCCCTTGACCATCTGCGGGGAGTCCCATTGGTGCGCCATTGCGCCTCTCAGTGCGTCTGCTTCCGAGCGCCGCGCATCTCGGAGTACAGATAGGGAACCATGATCGCCACGATCGTGAGCAGCATCATCACCGCGCTGGCCGCGCCCATGCCGAGCTGGTTGCGCGTGAAGGTGTGCACGTACATGAAAGTCGAGGGCAGCTCCGTCGCGTAGCCGGGACCGCCGCCGGTGAGCGCCACCACCAGCTCGTAGCTCTTGATGGCGAGGTGCGCGAGGATGATGAGCGCGCCCATGAACACGGGCCGCAATTGCGGGATGACGATGCGCCGGTAGATCTTGGGCAGCGACGCGCCGTCCAGCGACGCCGCCTTGATGAGATCCTGGTCGATGCCGCGCAGGCCGGCCAGGAACATGGCCATGACGAAGCCGGTCGCCTGCCATACCCCGGCTATCACGACGCAGTAGATCGCCATCTCCTCGCTGACGATCCAGTCGAATTTGAAGTTCGGGAAGCCCCACCCCTGCACCAGTTTCTCGATACCCAGACCGGGATTGAGCATCCACTTCCACGCCGTGCCGGTGACGATGAACGACAGCGCGAGCGGGTAAAGATAGATGGCGCGCAGCGTTCCCTCCTGGCGGATGCGCTGGTCGAGCAGGATGGCCAGCAGCAACCCGAGCGCCATGCACAGGACGATGTAGAGCACTCCGAATATGGCGAGGTTGTGGATCGCCACCTGCCAGCGCGGATGGTTCCACACGCGCACGTATTGCAGGAAGCCGACCAGCTCGTGGATCGGGTAGCCCTTGGACGGCGTGAACGACAGATAGGCGGTCCACAGGATGAACCCGTACACGAAGACGAGCGAGACCACCAGCGTGGGCGACAGCACGAGCCTGGGCAGGCTGCGCTGCAGCCAGCGGCCGGCTGCGCTCCAGGTCACCGGCGCGGCCGTCGCGGTGCTCGAATCCATCGCTCCTCCCTGTCAGTCAGGCTATGCCCGAGCCGGCGTCACCACCCCGCCCACTGCGTGGGCACCCCTCCTCCGGCAGGAGGGGAGGGACATACTTCTCCGGGGTGGTCCACGGGCGCGGTCATCCGGCTACTTCGACGCCGCCACCGCCGCGACGAGTTGCTTGGTCGCTTCCGAGGGGTTCTTGCCGGAGTTGAAGAACTTGGTCACCACGTCGATCATCGCACCCTTGATCGATTCGGGCACGGCGTGACCGTGCGCGAAACTGCCGACCATCGCGTTGTTCTTCAGCGCGATCCTCAAGTCTGCCATCGACTTCTTGCCGCAAGCATCGAAGTTCGCGTCGGACACGTCCATGCGCGCCGGTATGGAGCCCTTCTTGAGGTTGAATTGCTCCTGGAAGTTCTTGTCCATGATGGCGCTGGCAAGCGCGAGCTGCCCGGCTTCCTGCGACTTGCCGACCTTGAACATGGCGAAAGCGTCGGAGTTGAAGGAGAAGTCGCCTTCGGTGCCTGGGTACTGGAAGCAGAGGAAGTCCACGCCCGGCTTCTTGCCCGCCTTGAGGAACTCGCCCTTGGCCCAGTCGCCCATGATCTGCATCCCGGCCTTGCCGTTGATCACCATGGCGGTGGCCAGATTCCAGTCGCGGCCGGGGAAGTTCGGGTCGACCAGGCCGCGCAGCTTCTGCATCTGCTCGAACGCTTTCTCCATTGTCTTGCTGCCCAGCGCGTTCGGGTCCAGATCGATGAGCGCTTTGCGATAGAAGTCGGGGCCGCCGGCCGACATCACCGCGCTGTCGAAGATGGTGGCGTCCTGCCACGGCTGCCCACCGTGCGCGAGCGGAATGTAGCCCGCCTTGCGGATCTTCTCCGCGGCGGCGAGCAGCTGGTCGAAGGTCTTCGGCGGCGTGATCTTGAGCTCATCGAAGATCTTCTTGTTGGCCCAGATCCAGTTGGTGCGGTGGATATTCACCGGCGCCGCGACCCACCTGCCTTTGTACTGGTCGAACTTCTGCAACGGTGCGGGCACTAGGTTGGCCCAGCCTTCCTTGGTCGCTATCGGGGTAAGGTCCCCCAGCAGGCCCTCTTCGGCGTAGTCGGTGATGATGAAGCCCAGCATCTGCATGGCTTCGGGCGGATTGCCAGCGGCCACGCGCGCGCGCAGGACGGTGCGAGCCTGGTCGCCGCCGCCGCCGGCGACGGGGCTGTCCTTCCAGCCGTAGCCGCGCTTCTGCATGTCCTCCTTGAGCACGTTCAACGCGGCCGCCTCGCCGCCCGAGGTCCACCAGTGGACGACCTCCACAACCTGCTGTGCACTTGCCGTCACGCCGGTCACGCCGAATGCCGCCGCGACAACGGCGGCGATGGTCTTGGTTCGCATCACACTCCTCCTCATAACGTTTGTTGCATGTACCCGGCCGTGACCGGGCGTCCGGAACAGCTGCCATCTTAGATTCAGCAGTCGCTTCACCACAGAGGCACCGAGACACCGAGAGAGCAAGGGATTGTCCGAGAAAGCCTGTGCAACCGTTCGGTGAAGGTCGACCGCCATGTTGGGTTGCCTGTCCTCTCGAAGAAGAATCTCTCCGCCTCTGTGTCTCGGTGGTCGATCGCTGCTTTTAGGGCCATATCACTTCCCTTGATAGCTCGGTGCGCGTCGCTCGCGAAAGCTGGCGAGGCCTTCGCGCGCGTCCTGCGTGCAGCCAGCTAGCGCACCCGCCATTCCCTCGAGCGCGTAGTCGAGCCCCGCGCCGGTCGACGCGTCGATGAGCTGCTTGGTGAGCTGCACGGAGACTGGCGCCAGAGCGCAGACATCGCGGGCAAGGCGCGCGGCTGCTGTCATCACGCCTTCGTCGCCCGCCAGCTCCTGCACGAGTCCGATGCGCAAGGCCTCGTCCGCCGAGACACGGCGCCCCGTGAGCGCAAGGTATTTCACACGCGAGGGCCCGAGCAGGCTTGTGAGGCGTTGCGTGCCCGACCAGCCCGGGCAGGTAGCGATGGTGGGTTCTGGCAGGCCGAACTGGGCCGAGGCGGCCGCAATGCGCAGGTCGGCGGCGGCGGCGAGCTCCAGGCCACCTCCCAGCGCGTGCCCGTTGATCGCGGCGATCACAGGCTGACGCAGCCGCGCCCATTGATCGAACACCTGATGACCGCGCTTGGTCCAGACGCGCCACATGTCCAGGGGTTCGAGCGCCGACCAGGCGTTGATGTCTGCGCCGACACAGAAGGCGCGCTCTCCTGCGCCGGTGAGGATCACGCAGCGCACCGCGCGATCGGCGTCGAGCTGCGCCGCGATCGCGGCGAGCGCGTCGAGCATTGCCATGGTCAGCGCATTGAGCTTCTCGGGCCGGTTCAACGTCACGATCGCGACGGGCCCGTCGACGCTGAGCAAGATGGCGTCAGTCACGCGGCCTCTCCGGTAGCGTCAATTGCATCGGCGCGGCGCGGAACAGCGCGGGGTCCATGGTTTTCAGGTCAGGCGCCACGCGCAGCGGGACATCGCTCTGCGCCACCACGTCGCGCTGCACGTCCACACCCGGAGCCACCTCCCGCACCGTCACGCCGTCTGCATCGAGGCTGAGAACGCAACGCTCGGTGATGTAAGTCACGCGCTGACCGCGGGCGCGCGCCATCTGTCCGCTGAAGGTGATGTGTTCGACGGCGTTCACGAGCTTGCGGCTCTTGCCCTCTTGAACGATTTTCAGTCTACCGTCGCCCACCTCCAGTCTGGCCCCGGCCGTGAAAAACCCGGAGAACACCAGGCGGCGGGCGTGCGTGGTGATATCCACGAAGCCGCCGCATCCGGCGGTCAGGTAGGGCCGGGCGCCGAGCTTGGAGACGTTGACGTTGCCCTGACGGTCGATCTGCAGGAAGGACAGCAGGGCGATATCGAAGCCGCCTCCCTGAAAGTATGCGAACTGACTGGGAGAGGGGACGATCGCGTCGGCATTGGCGGAACAGCCGAAGGCGAAACCCAGAAGCGGCACACCTCCCACCGCGCCCTGCTCGATGACCCACGTGACCTGCCCGTGTAGTCCTTCTTCCAACAAAATGCGTGGCACGTTGGAGGAGATCCCAAAGCCAAGGTTCGCCACAGCCCCCGACCACAGCTCCAGCGCCGCGCGGCGGGCGATGACTTTCTCGGGTCCCCACTGCGGCAGCTCGAAGCTGTCGTCCGGACGCAGGATCTCGCCGCTGATCGACGGGTCGTAGTCCGTTTGCGTGGTTTGCTTCTGCTCCGGATCGACCACGATGTGATCGACCAGAACACCGGGAACGTGCACGCGCTGCGGCGGGATCGAGCCGGCGCGCACCACTCGCTTGACCTGCGCGACGACGAGACCACCGCTGTTGCGCGCGGCCAGCGCCTGGTCCAGCACGCCCAGGAACGCGCCCTCGTGCTCGTACGAGAGGTTGCCGCGCTCGTCCGCGGTGGTGGCGCGAATGATCGCCACGCGCGGATAGAGCGTCGGAAAGAACAGCCAGTCGTCATCGGCGAAGCGGACTCTGCTCACCACCGGCTCGGCTGCGGCCCGGGCGTTCATGGCGCAGCCCTGCAACTGCGGGTCGGCGAACGTGCCGAGCCCCACTTTGGTGAGCACTCCGGGCCGCTTCGCGGCCGCGTCGCGATGCATGTCGAACAAGATGCCGCTCGGCACGTTATACGCCGCGATCTGGTCCTCGACGATCAGGCGCCAGATGTCGGGCATCGGCAGCGAGGAGGGGCCGCTCGGGTAGGAGCCGGCGAGCACTTTCTTCAACAGGCCCGGCTGCGCCAGGTGATCCATGCCGCGTATGCCGTACATGTCTCCGGCGGCGATCGGATGCACGGTGGTGAGGTCGCGCGGGTGGCCTTCGGCGGCGAAGCGCGCGCCGATCGCGGCCAACATGGCATCGGGGCAGCCCAGGCCGCTCGAGGAACTGACGCTCACGACATCGCCGTCGCGGATCAGTGTGGCGGCCTGTTCGGCGGAGACGACTTTGTTCATTGTTCGTTGAAGCAGATGCACGTTAGAAACGCCAGTTCACCACAGAGACACAGAGGCACAGAGATCCCCTTTCAACCGCATAGCGAACCCGACTAGGTCGATCGGCCCTCACCAGACGGTTGCACACGCGGGCTCCAAACTCGGTTTCCTCTGCGTCTCTGTGCCTCTGTGGTGAGCGGATCGCCGGCGCCGGGCTCACTCGTAACGAACGGCGACGCGCTGGCCGGTGCGCGAGGCTTCCTGCACCGCCAACGCGACCGCCAGCGACTTCACGCCATCCTCGCCGCTGGCGGACAGTTCCCCCTGCCCGGCGACCGCGGCGTTGAAGGCGCGCAAAGCGCGGACATACAGGTTCTCGTGCTCGACCGCGACGGCGGCCTCGCCGCTCGCGTTGCGCAGGACGACCTCGCCGATCGGGCGTTGGGTCATGACGTTGCGCGCGATGATCGAGCCCTCGGTGCCATGCACCTCCAGGCCGGTGCCCGCATGTTTCACCGTGAAGGCGTCGTGCAGCTGAGCCAGCACGCCGTTGTCGAAACGCAGCACGGCCATGACCCCGTCCTCCAGCTCGCCCGAGGCGAGCTCGGCCTGCTGGGACAGCGCCACGGCCTCGATGGCTTCGGCGTCGAGCAGGAAGCGCAGCGTGTCGGCGTCGTGGCAGCTGATGTCCAGGATGACACCACCGCCTGCCTCCGGTTTATGCAGCCGCCAGCCCTGCAAATGGGGGGGAAGATAAACGGCGTGGAAGACACGCGCGAAGAGCGGCTTGCCGATGGCGCCGGCGCGGATCAGCTCGCGGATCTTGCCGTGCGTCGCGCCGTTGCGCAGATGGTGATTGGTGGCCAGCACCACGCCGGCGCGCGCGCACGCATCCACCATCTCACGGGCGTCGGCAACGCTGAGCGCCAGGGGCTTCTCGCACAGGACGTGTTTGCCGGCCCTCGCCGCGGCGAGCGTCTGCCCTTTGTGCAGCTCATTGGTGGTGCTGACATACACCGCGTCGATGTCCGGGTTGGCGAGCAAAGCGCCCAGGTCGGTGTAGCTCGAGGCGATGCCGTGCGCGCGGGCAAAATCGGTTCCCCGGCTTGCATCGCTGCTCAGCACCCCTATGATTTCGTTGCGGGGCTGGGCGCGAATGGCATCGATCACCCATTCGCGGGCGATGGTGCTGGCGCCGATGAGTCCCCAGCGCAAGGACAGGTCCACTGCTCTCCCCTAAGCTCGGCTTGATTTAGCCTTGGTTCTTGTGCTCAAATCGGTGCCGTTCGATCGTTCCAAAACACATTTGGAACGTTCCAAATCGGCTAACAATATGGCCAAATCCAAGCCACTTGTCAATAGCCTCGGTTGCCACGAGAAACTCGTTCGCCATGCCCGGACAAACGTCGGATAGATCTCCCGGACTACGATCGCCCACGATCACCGACATCGCGAAGGGGGCGAGCGTCTCCAAGTCCACCGTGTCCCTCGTCCTCCAGGGCAGCCCGTTGATCAAGGCCGAAACGGCCGCGCGCGTGCGCGAAGTGGCGGATGCGCTCGGGTATGTCTACAACCGCAGCGCCGCCGATTTGCGGCGGCGGGCGTCCAACATGATCGGGACGGTCATCAACGACCTGACCAATCCCTTCTTCGCCGAACTGCTGGTCGGATTGGAGCGAAGGCTGGCGGAGGCCGGATACGTCACGCTGATGGCGCACACCGGGGAGGACCTGCGGACACAGGAGCGAGTGCTCGCTTCGATGCGCGAGTACCATGCCGCCGGCCTGATCCTGTGTCCGGCCTTCGATACTTCCCCGGCGCTGCTGCAACAGATCCGCGCGTGGCAGATTCCGGTGCTCATCGTCGTGCGTCCGGTCGGTGACGCGAGCTTCGACTTCGCGGGCTCGGACAACGAGGCGGGAACCTTTGCCGCGACGAATCACCTCGCCGAACTCGGCCATCAGCGCATCGCATTCCTGGGCCGCGTCGGCGGCGGGCCCGTATACGAGTTGCGGCGCCGCGGGTTCGCGCGCGCGATGCGCGACCAGGGGCTCACCATCGAGGACGAGTGGCTGATCGACATCCCGCCGACCCGCGAGGGCGGGCGCGCGGGCATCCGCCAGGCTTTGGCCCTGCGCAGCCGGCCGACCGGGGCGATTTGCTACAACGACATCGTGGCCTTCGGCGCGCTCAGCGAGCTCGGGGAGCGCGGGCTCAGGGCGGGCCGCGACTTCTCCGTCGTCGGCTTCGACGGCATAGCCGACGGCGCGCACTCGAACCCTCCGCTCACCACCATCAGTGTGGATCCTGCGCGCCTCGGCGAGTCGGCTGCGCAGTTGCTCCTGACGCGCCTGCGCGATCCGGCGAGCCCACCGTTGCGCCATCTGGCGCAGCCGCGGCTCATCATCCGCCAGTCTTCCGGCCGGGTCGAGACATGAGCGCTCAGGTCTGAAGGCCCTTGCGTCGCGTGAAGGACTCGACAATCGCTCTGGACCGCGCGGTAATCGGAGCCGTGACGCAGCGAGCCACTCACGTCGCGGTGCACGTTCCTCGCGTGACGCTGCGTGCGCGCAGCGCGAGCGGGGTGCAAGTCGATCACAGCGTGGAATTGGAAATGCGCGTCTGGGGCGGCAGCGTCGAGCAGCACCCGCGACGGCTCCCTCGTCCGCTCTGCGACTGGGAGCTGTACCACGCGGGCGGAAAACGCAGCGGCCCTCTGCCTGCCAGCTTCAGCGCGTCCGGCAACATCCGGCTCGTCTTCGCTTTCGACGTTGACGAGCCGTTGATCATCACCGGATCGCGCCTCACCCTGCGCCTGTTGAAGCGTCCCGCGAAACCGGCTCGGAGCAAGCGTGGAACCATCCGGCCGGCGTCGCGCCGTGTGCGAACTAAGCTCCCGTGACCCTCGCCCGCAAACGCGGCGCGCGCGTGTCCTCCAGCGCCCTGCAGCATTTCGCGGTTACGGTGGGCCTCGAATCCAGCCCTCCCAAGCTGGGACCGCTGGTTTCGGCGCTCGACGAGGCGCTCTCGCGCTGATCGCGCGCTGCCCGACCAGGACTGCTGATCTCGAGTGAGGAGCCATCCATCACGGGAAGGTGCGGACGGCGCGTGCGAACGCCGTCAGTCCAGCTCCGGCACGCGAGACCGGCCGATGTAGGTCGGCACGACCTCCTCCACCGCTTTCGGTCGAATGCCGAGCTCGCGAAACCCCGGCAGGTTCCCGCTCGCCACGTTATCAGCCTTGAGAAGATCAACCTGGCCAGTGGTCAGCGGCGGGCTCGGCAGGAGCTCGAACAATCGCGCCTGAGCCGCGGCGATCGCGAAGGGCACCGGCACGAGCAAGCGCCGTGTGCCGATGAGGCGCAGCGTGATCTCGATCAGCTCCCGCAGCGTGTACACCCCAGGGCCCGCGAGCTCATAGGTCCGGCCAGCGGTCCCCGGGTCGGCGAGCACGCGGCAGATGGCTTCCGCCACGTCCTCCACGTAGACGGGTTGCAGGCGAGTGCGCCCATCGCCCATCAGCGGGAGCGCTGGGAGCAGACGGGCGAGGCGGCCCAGCGTGCCGAACAGGGCGTCGCCGGGACCAAACATGGCGCCCGGGCGGACGATGGTAACGGCGGGAAACACCGGCTGGAGGACGAGCTCGCCGCGCCCGCGCGCGCGGATGTATCGAGATCGGGACTCGGGATCTGCGCCGATGCCGGAGACGAGCACGAAGCGGGCGACGGCGGCAGCGGCAGCCTCCTGCGCGAGGGTCTTGGCGCCTTGCTCGTGCACGGCCTCGAAAGTCACGCCGCCCTTCTCGACATAGGCGGAGACCGCGTTGACCACGGCGTCCGCGCCAGCGACGGCGGCGGCGACCGAGGCTCGGTCGCGCACATCGGCGCGTAAGACGTTGACCCGATCCAAGGCAGCCGCGCCAAAGGCGGCCCCCGCGTGCTCCGGATGCCGGACGGCAACCCGCACAGTCGCCCCCTCGGCGGCGAGGCGCCGCACGAGGCGCCGGCCGAGGAACCCCGTTCCACCGAACACGCTCACCGTTGTCAAAAGCATTCCTCCGCTGCGTTGGACAACGCCATGGATGCACCGTGCGGCGCGCTTCCATCGATCGAGCTGTCCAGGGAGCGGCCGGGTCCGAGCCGTCTCAGCGGCCTCGCCGTTCGCCCAGCACCGATTTTCAGGAGTAATCTCATCCAGTCGAGGGTCCAAATGGCGTGGTGCCCGACGAGCCGGCAGGCTCCAACGAACGCGTGGGTGGGTGTATGACCTGGGAAACGACCGGCGCTGGCCCGAGCGGCACAGGGCTCATTCCGATGGTGGTCGAGCAAAGCGGGCGCGGCGAACGTGCCTACGACATCTACTCGCGCCTGCTCAAGGACCGCGTATTGTTTCTGGGCGGCCCGCTCGGCGATGAAACGGCCAACCTGGTCATCGCCCAGATGCTGTTCCT
>DATJVW010000220.1:0-10330 GCA_035501675.1 Burkholderiales bacterium | reverse complement strand
GACCATATCACGCCGCCCGCGCCGGTAGCGGACCTCGACCTTGCCGGCACCAAGCCGCAGCGCGGTGCGCGAGCAATCCATGGCCGTATAGCCGCCGCCGATCACCACCACGCGCCTGCCTATGTTGCGCCGGCCGAACTCGTTCACCTGCAGCAGGAAGTCGAGTCCGTGCTCCACACCGGCCAGATCGCCTCCCGGGAGTTCGAGGACGTTGGGGCGCAGTGTTCCTGCTGCCATTACGACCGCGTCGAATTCATCGACCAGATCGGCGAGCGCGACATCGCCACCGATGGCGAGGCCGCAACGCATCTCGACCCCGAGCGCAAGCACCTGCGCGACCTCAAATTCGATCAGATCGCGCGGCAGGCGGAACGCCGGGATACCCTGATTCAGCATGCCGCCTGGCGCGCGGTGCTTTTCGAACACGGTCAGCGCATGGCCGAAGCGCGCCAGATCGCGCGCAGCAGCGAGCCCGGCCACGCCGCTGCCCACCACCGCCACGCGCCGGCCCGATGGCGGGAACAGCTTCGGCAGGACGATTGGTTGCCGATGATAGAAGTCGGCGGCCGATCGCTTCGAGAAGCAGATCGCGACAGACTGACCGTTGCGGACCCAACCATGCCGGCAAGCGGCTTCGCAGGGACGCGAGCACACTCGCCCGAGCACCGCGGGGAAGACGTTGTCGCGCAGGTTGATCTCGTAGGCCTCCTGGAAGCGCCCGTGGTAGACGGCCTCGAGGTAACCGGGAATGTCGGTGCCCGCCGGGCAGGCGGTCTGGCAGGGGATGTTCTCGCGCAGCCAGTGGAAGTCTTGCTCGGCGCACGCGGCAGACGACTCCACCGATTCCGCTCCGACGGAGAGCGCAGTGATGCGTTTGGACTCCGGACTGGACACGTGGCTACGTGGCTCGTGGTTAGTGACTCGTGGTTCGTGAACAGCAAAAGTGTAAGGCGGTCGCGCGTCACCGCGCGCGTTGTCTCTTCACCGGGCTAAAAGAGCCCGGTCACTTTTCCGTCGGGCGCGAGATCGATCTTGGTCGCCGCCGGGACTTTGGGCAGGCCCGGCATGGTCATGATGTCGCCGCACACCATGACCACGAACTGCGCGCCGGCCGACAGCCGCACCTCCCGGATATTCAGGGTATGTCCGGAGGGCGCGCCACGCAAGCCGGGGTCGGTCGAGAACGAATACTGTGTCTTCGCGATGCACACCGGGTAGCGGCCGTAGCCGTCCGCCTGCAGCTTCGCGATCTCGGCGCGCACCTTGCCGTCCGCGCTGACATTGGCTGCACCGTAGATCTTGGTAGCGACGGCTTCGACCTTGTCCCACAGCGGGAGGTTCTCGTCGTAGACGAAGCGGAAGCGATTGTTCCCCTCGTCGATGACGCGCACCACCTCGCGCGCGAGCGCTTCCGCGCCCTTCCCGCCTTCCGCCCAGTGCCTGGCCACCACGAGCGGCGTGCTCTGCGCCTGCATCTTGTCCCGGACCAACGCCAGTTCGGCATCGGTGTCGTGGCTGAAATGGTTGATGCAGACCACGCAGGGCAAACCGTACACTTCGCGCACGTTGCGCACGTGCCGCTCCAGATTCGCCATGCCCTTCTCTAGCGCCTCTGCGTTTGCCTGGCTCACGCTCTTCAGGTCCGCGCCGCCGTGATACTTGAGCGCGCGTATGGTCGCAACGATCACCGCGGCGTCGGGTCTCAAACCGGACTTGCGGCACTTGATGTCGACAAACTTTTCCGCGCCGAGGTCGGCGCCGAACCCGGCTTCAGTGACCACGTAGTCGGCCAGCTTGAGGGCCGCGCGAGTGGCGATGACCGAGTTGCAGCCGTGCGCGATGTTGGCGAAGGGACCGCCGTGTATGAATGCCGGGTTGTTCTCGAGCGTCTGCACTAGGTTGGGCTTGAGTGCATCCTTCAGCAGCACGGTCATGGCCCCATGCGCATGCAAGTCGCGAGCACGCACCGGGCTCTGGTCCCGTGTGTAGCCCACCACGATATTACCGAGCCGAGCCTTCAAGTCTTCGAGTGAGGTCGCCAGGCAGAAGATGGCCATCACTTCCGAGGCGACCACGATGTCGAATCCATCCTGGCGCGGATAGCCGTTGCCCGGACCGCCGAGCGACACGACGATGTCGCGCAACGCGCGGTCGTTCATGTCGAGCACGCGCTTCCAGGCGATGCGGCGCACGTCGACCCCGAGCTCGTTGCCGTGATGGATGTGGTTGTCCAGCATCGCGGCGAGCAGATTATTGGCGAGCTGGATCGCGTTGAAGTCGCCGGTGAAGTGCAGGTTGATGTCCTCCATCGGCACGACTTGAGAGTGGCCGCCCCCGGCCGCGCCGCCCTTCATCCCGAACACCGGGCCCAGGCTGGGCTCGCGCAAACAGATCAACGCCTTCTTGCCGATGCGGTTGAGCGCATCTCCGAGCCCGACCGTGGTCGTCGTCTTGCCCTCGCCGGCGGGCGTGGGGCTGATCGCGGTGACCAGGATCAGCCGGCCGTCAGGCCGGTCCTGGAGCGTGTCGAGAAAATCCAGCGCGACCTTGGCCTTGTAATGGCCGTACGGTTCGAGATGCTGATCGGGGATGCCGAGGCGCTCCACTGCGAGCGCGCTCACACGCTCGAGCTTCGCCTGCTGGGCGATTTGGATGTCGGAGAGCACGATACCGTCTCAGGCGAACAAAAAAGCGGCAGTCTACAGCACGGCTGCCGCTTGCGACCGGGCGCGTCGGTTACTTGAGAGAGTGCCCGGTGTGGCCGTCTTCGGGATGCAGCAGGGTCGTCGCGGTCGGACCGTATCCGGTGAGCTGGATGATGACCTCTTCGTCCTTCGCGCCGTCGAAGTGATGACCGCCGGCAGGATGCTTCATGAAGCTTCCCGGCGTCAGCGGCACCGTCTTGTCTGGATCGAACTGGTCGCCGGTCCCGGTCCACCAGGTGCCCTTCAGCACCACGGCGTAGCGGTCATCCGGGTGGTAATGTGGGCGGCTCATGAGGCCCGGCGGGAAGTTGACTCGAACGACGTACAGCCCCGGCTTCGAAGGATCGCCGACCAGCACGGCTACGCGGACGCCTTCATATCCCGGCAATGGCTTCCACGGAATATCCTCAGGCGCGATCCGGACGAACCCAGGCACGTCTTCTTCCGCGCTGACCGCGCAGGCCCATAGCAACAAACCGACCAAACCCGCCAGAAAGGCGACTGCACGAGCCGACTTCATCGAATGGTTCTCCTCTGCTGTTGCGAAATACGCTTGAATTTGCCTGCGGCGCGTGGCGAGTGTAACACTGTGCCGTGAACGCAGGCGTCAAGGCAGGGGTTTGACGAACTTCAGCGTCATGCGGTCCGACTCTCCGATGGCGAGATACTTTGCGCGGTCCACGTCGCCTAAGGCGAGCGTGGGCGGCAGCGTCCAGACGCCCCTCGGGTGGTCGGTCGTGTCCTTGGGATTCGCATTGATCTCGGACTTTTCCACGAGCTTGAATCCGGCCTGCTCCGCCAAGCCGATCACGTACGCCTCGGTCAAGTAACCGCTGTCGATCTGGCGCTGGAACGCTGTGCCAGGCTTGGCTCGATGGTCCACGACACCGAGGTTACCTCCGGGCTTCAACACGTCGTAGAAGGTCTTGAACATGGCCTGGGCGTTGCCCGCCTTGGCCCAGTTATGCACGTTGCGAAAGGTCAGGACGAGGTCGACCGAACCCCTTGGGGCGATGTCCACATACTCGGGCGCGAGAAGGTGGGTCTTGATCACCTTGCCGTAGAGGTCCGGGCGCGCGGCAAGCTTGGCGTCGAACTTCTGCTCCTGCTCCCTCGCGTAATCCGAGGTCCCGCTCGCTTGCGTCGCGTACCAAGCCGCGTAGTATTTTCCTTGGTCCCTGAGCAGCGGGGCCAAGATCTCCGTCCACCAGCCGCCGCTGGGCCAGACCTCGACAACGGTCATGTCCGGCCGGATGCCGAAGAAGATCAGCCCCTGCTTGGGATGGCGGTACACATCGCGCGCGGCGTTCTTTGGATCGCGATGCGCCCCAGCCATGACTTGGTCCAGTGCGGCCTCCACATTCGGCCCATCCGCACCCGACAACGCCGGCAGTCCAGCCACCGCCAACAGCAGCATTCCGGCGCTTGTCTTGCGCGCCAGCCCGCGAATTGTATGCACCCTTTGTCCTCTCCCTCACGCTGGGGAACGACCGGCGAGCGGCGTTGCGCAACGCTCAGTGCAGCCGCTGCATTAGATTGCCCGAATCGAGCTGAATCTGCTGGTGAAGCTGCTGCGCCTGATTCTCACGGCCGAACTGCAGCTGTTGGATCTGGCTCTGCTGCTGTCGCGTCGGCTCGTCCAGGAACTTGTTTTGCGTTTGCAGCTCCAGCTGGCGGCGCAACTGGCTTTCATCCAGTTGTTGGCGACCCGCGTCGGGCACCGAGGGCGCCGCGGCAGTGCCGCCGGCCGAGGGCGCCGGCAATCCGTCGCGGTACGACTCTCCGATGAAGGAATGCGGGACGGGAGGAAGGGGCGCTGTGCTGCGCTGATCCGCGGCTCGCGCGCTGTCGTACAGCTTGACGTGAAACTCCAGCGCCTGCTGCTCGCGCTGCAGAAGGTTGCGGTCAGTCCCATCCCGGGGCCCCGTTTGCGCGGCCGCCATGGTCCATGCTGACGCCCACAAAACCAGGGCGACGAGCCGCGCGAATGACTGTCCGATTCCGACCATTTTCGCTTCGAGCTTCTACCGGGAAATCAGTTTCCCAGCTCCATCGAAAAGTGTACCGGGTGCGTTTGGCTCCGTCCACGCCCGACCCGCTTCCGGTTTCAGCCCGATTTTCCTCGCTCGTACAGAGGGTTAGACGCCCTGCCCGGACTTGAAAGCACCCTGAAGGAGCCTTATATTGCATTGCGGCATGATAAGAATCTAAGGCGCATTATGCATATGATTCCATGGCATAAAGATTGCGCAGGTGGATTGGCGCGACACGGAATCTTGATGTCCCATACAGGAGCACGGCAATGAAGAATTGGATTTCCTCAATATTGAGCTGGATCGAGCACGCCGAAACCCGCGAGATGGAAAAGTATCTTGCGCAAAGCGCGAGTCTCGCCGATCTCGAGCGGCGCATGCGCGAGTGGGAGAAGCGCCAGCAGGGGTTCAACACCCTGCCGTAAGGCAAACAATGCCCACGTCGTGGTCCATCCTCATCGAGCAGTCGATTCTGGCAGCAACCGCGGCTCAACGGCCCGGGCATGGAAACGCCTGCGCGAAGGCTGACGCGACGATGCCCAGGGCATCATCGTGCAGCTGCTCGGGATGCTTGGCCAGATATTTCTTGACGATCGCAACCAACTGACCTCGTTCCGCCTGTTCGGGGAAGCACGCCTTCGTAGGGTAGGGCCACTCGGGCTGCGCCATCATGTCGGCCACGCCCATCACGTATCCGGCGCAACTGCCATAGCTGAAGTAGTTCTGGCTGTTGCTGCAATCCCTCACGAGGTCGTTGCCTGTGAGCCAGGCGGCTGCGGCCCCCTGCATCGCGAGCAGTACGGCAGCGCCAACGACGTAACGCTTCATCTCACCCACCTCGTCGGTACGGTCACAGCGGAAGGGCTAACCTTCGCCTAAACTATAGACCCTGCGGTGGGTCTATACCCTTGACGGCAGGTTGGGAGGCATGGGCGCTGATCGACATCCGGAAGAGCGTCAGCTGGAACGAATCCAGTCCTGGCCGGATACCGATTACCCGGGGCTGATGGAGTACGTTGAATCGCTCTGGATGGGAGACTGGGGCTGGAAACAGGAGAGGAACCCCTTCACCCGCGATATCGCCTGCAGGCTCTACCAAGTTTCAACGCGAGGATGGCCTGGGAACGAGGCCCTCATCACCGCGTTGGAGGCGAACCGTCCCTTCTGGGAGCGGTGCTGGATCTCGTATCGCGTCGGCGGGCACTACGAGTTCAAGGTCAAGGTTTGACAGCGCTTCGCGCTGCGGTCCAGTCTATCTCCACCCGGCGTGTGGGTCGCCGCGGTAGGACTTGGCCCCTCACCCGCCCGCTGTGCAGTCCCTACGCGCTGAGCTACGTAAGAGCGCGCGCCTGACGCCCCCAAAAAAAGGGCCTGCGGGACGGTAAGGCCGCCGCAGGCCAACCCTGGCAGACATCTGAGATTCGGTTACGGCTGCTAGCCGCGATATGCGCAGACATTTGCAACTGGCGTGCCATGCGCCCGCGATCGTGCCGGTTGCGGCCGGTTTTCATGGAGTTGGCTGTTTGCGGGCCTCCGTCCGGGAGCCGCGTCCTGCACGATTTCTGCACCGACGCTGTGCAGGAAACGGGCTGATCGCACAATGAGCTTGCGTCCCTGATCAGCGCGAAGCGCGATGAGGCGCGTGGACGGGGGGCCCGCGCACGAGCATCCCGCACAGTTCAATGAAGGCGATGACCTGATCCAGGCCCTGGCCCGTCTTGAGATTGGTGAAGACGAAGGGCCGCTCGCCGCGCATCTTTCGGGCATCGCGATCCATCACCTCGAGCGAAGCACCCACCATCGGCGCCAAGTCGATCTTGTTGATGATCAGCAGATCGGACTTAGTGATGCCGGGACCGCCTTTGCGCGGAATCTTGTCGCCGGCGGCCACGTCGATGACGTATAGCGTGAGATCCGAGAGTTCGGGGCTGAACGTCGCGGCGAGGTTGTCGCCTCCGCTCTCGACGAAGATCGCATCGAGCCGCGGAAATCTGGCCGCGAGCCGGGCCACGGCTTCGAGGTTGATCGAGGCGTCCTCGCGGATAGCCGTATGCGGGCAGCCGCCGGTTTCCACGCCGATGATGCGCTCCGGGGGAAGCGCTTCGTGCCGAACGAGAAAAGCGGCATCCTCCTCGGTGTAGATGTCGTTCGTCACCACCGCTATTTCGTAGCGCTCGCGCAGCGCGCGGCACAACGCCAGCGTCAGCGCGGTCTTGCCCGAGCCGACGGGCCCGCCTATGCCTACTCTGAGTGGTGACGCGCTCACGGCGGTTCAGGAGCGGAACAACCGGCTGTACTGGGTCTCGTGGCGACAGCTCGCCAACGCCAGCCCCGGAGCGCAGTTGCTGAGCTGGTCGTCTTCCATGGTGAGGGCAGCATCCACCAGACCCGGCAGGCGTGCGCTGAGCGCCGCCAACAGACGCTGTCCTGAGTTTTGCCCCAGCGGGACGGTCTTCATCGCCGCGCTGACCTGGTTCTCCAGCCAGGCCCACAGGTAACCGAGCAGGGCCTGGCGCTCGGCAATCTGCCAGGCAGCGCAAGCGAAACTGAAGGCGGTCGGGAACGCAGCATCCTCGACTTCGCGCAGCAGCGTGAGCCGCACATCGTCGAACTCGCCGCTGTCGATGAGCAGCGTGCGCAGCGAGTACCCCATCTGCAGCGTCTCAGCGCGGAACTCTGCGGACTCCCTTCCGGCCAGGAAAACCTGGTTCCAACCCGCTGCGGCCTTGACGTCACCCGCCTCCCAGGCCCGATACAATCTGCTCCAGAGCGGCGCTTCGAACGTGCCGACGCTATAGGCGAGCACATCGCCGATCCAGCGCTGGGCCGTTGCCTCGTCGCGCACCAGGCCCCGTTCGGCCGCGGGCTCCAGCCCCTGCGAGTAGCTGAAAGCACCGACGGGAAGGATCGGGCTGGCGAGTCGAAGCAGTCTGGCGAGCGCGCGGTCCGCGTCGTGCGATGCAGGCATCAGTGACGTTCGCCCCGGTCGCCAAACTCGTGGATGATCCCGCCGTGGGTCGCGGGCGCGGTATGGCTGTGCGCGCCCGCATACGCTCCGGCCTCCGGCTCGAAGGGGGCCTCGCGCGCGACGACCGTCGCACCCAATCCCTCTACCAGTTGGCGCAGCACATGATCGTCAGCGATGCGCAACCAGCCGGCTCCCACCTGAACCGGGACGTGACGGTTTCCCAGATGGTAGGCCGCGCGCGCGAGCGCCTCGGGTCCGGCGCACGCGATGTCCAAGACCCGTTCAGACTTCGCGACCACCCGGACGGTGCGCCCATCTTGCGCCAGCAGAAAATCTCCGTCCCGTAAGACCTCGCCGCGCTCCAGGAGCAGCCCCACCTCCTCACCCGTGGCGAGGACCGTGCGCAGGCGGCTCTTCTGGCGCAGCTCGAATGGCAGCACCAGTTCAGCGTCCCACCTTTGCCGCGGCGTGCAGCGCTGGGTGATGATCAGCATCAGAACAGGAAGTAACGTTGCGCCAGGGGCAACACCGACGCCGGCTCGCAGGTGAGCAGCTCGCCGTCGGCGCGTACTTGGTAGGTTTCCGGATCCACCTCGATGCGCGGTGTCGCATCGTTCAAGCGCAGGTCCTTCTTGGTCAGTCGCCGCGTGCCACGCACCGCGACGAGACGCTTGCGCAGGCCGAGATGCTGGCCCACCGCCTGCTCCAGCGCGGCGCCCGAGATGAACGTGACCGCGCTCGCCTGGCAGGCGCGGTCGAAGGCGCCGAACATGGGCCGGTAGTGCACCGGCTGCGGCGTGGGAATCGAGGCATTCGGATCACCCATCGCCGCGGCCGCGATCATCCCGCCCTTGATGACCAGCGAGGGCTTGACGCCGAAGAAGGCCGGGCGCCACAGCACGACGTCGGCCAGCTTGCCCGGCTCGAGCGACCCGACTTCGTGCGCCAGTCCATGCGTGAGTGCGGGGTTGATGGTGTACTTGGCGACGTAACGCTTGACGCGGAAGTTGTCGTTGCCGGCCTTGTCCTGGGGCAGCGGCCCGCGCTGCACGCGCATCTTGTGGGCCGTCTGCCAGGTACGCATGATCACTTCGCCCACGCGCCCCATCGCCTGGCTGTCCGATGACATCATGCTCATGGCCCCCAGGTCGTGGAGGATGTCCTCGGCGGCGATCGTCTCGCGCCGAATGCGCGACTCCGCGAAGGCCACGTCTTCCGCGATCCCGGGGTCCAGGTGATGGCATACCATGAGCATGTCGAGATGCTCATCCAGGGTGTTCACTGTATACGGGCGCGTCGGATTGGTGCTGGAAGGCAGAACGTTCAATTCTCCGCAGGCGCGGATGATGTCGGGTGCGTGGCCACCACCGGCGCCCTCCGTGTGATAGGTGTGGATGGTGCGGCCCTTGAACGCGGCCAGCGTGGTCTCGACGAAGCCGGACTCGTTGAGCGTGTCCGTGTGGATCGCCACCTGGACATCCATCTCGTCGGCCACGGCGAGGCAGTTGTCGATAGCGGCGGGCGTCGTCCCCCAGTCCTCATGCAGCTTGAGCCCCATCGCACCCGCCGCGATCTGCTCGCGCAGCGGGTTGCGCAGGCTGGCGTTGCCTTTGCCGAGCAGGCCGAAGTTCATTGGGAACGCATCCAGCGCTTGTAGCATGCGGTGGATGTGCCACGGCCCAGGGGTGCAAGTGGTGGCCGCGGTGCCCGTCGCGGGGCCAGTGCCGCCACCGATCATGGTCGTGACGCCGGAGTCGAGCGCCTCCTCGATCTGCTGCGGGCAGATCATGTGGATATGTGAGTCGATGCCTCCGGCCGTTGCGATCATTCCCTCGCCCGCGATGATCTCGGTCGCTGCGCCGATCACGATGTCTACGCCGGGCTGTATATCGGGGTTGCCAGCCTTACCGATGCCGCTGATGCGTCCGTGCTTCAGGCCGATGTCGGCCTTGACGACGCCCCAGTGGTCTATGATCACCGCGTTGGTGATGACGGTGTCTGCCACGTCGCTGGCGCGGCGCTGGCTCTGCCCCATGCCATCGCGGATCACCTTGCCGCCACCGAACTTCACCTCCTCGCCGTAGACCGTGCAGTCCCTCTCCACTTCGATCCACAGGTCGGTGTCCGCCAGCCGGAGCTTGTCGCCGGTGGTCGGCCCAAACATCTCCGCATACGCCGAGCGGGTGATCTTGACGGTCATCAGAGTTTTCCCATCACTTTGGCCAGGAAGCCGTAGACCATCCGATCGCCGGCGAATGCCACCAGCTCCACGCTGCGCTCTTGCCCCGGCTCGAAGCGCACCGCCGTTCCGGCCGCGATGTTGAGCCGGAAGCCACGTGCCCGTTCGCGGTCGAACCGCAGAGCGGCATTGGTCTCGTAGAAATGATAGTGCGATCCGACCTGGATCGGCCGGTCGCCGGTGTTGGCGACCTCGAGCGTGATCGTCTGCCGCCCGGTGTTGAGCTCGATCTCGCCCGGCACGGTTTTTATTTCGCCTGGAATCATGTTTGTGCGTATTCGTGATTCGTGATTCGTGATTCGTGATTCGTGATTCGTGATTCGTGATTCGTGATTCGTGATTCGTGATTCGTGATTCGTGATTCGTGATTCGTGATTCGTGATTC
>DATJVW010000219.1:0-6619 GCA_035501675.1 Burkholderiales bacterium | reverse complement strand
TGATCCACAGTCCGCAGGACAGAGGACGATGCGCAGCGCTCTTCGTTGGCTCTTTGCGAACCGGGTGAGCGCGCCTTCTCGGCTTGACCCAGACTGCGCTGCACAGCGCTGAGCCCATGAAACTTTGCCACTTCGAAGCGGGGCTGAATCATCCCCTGTTCCTCATCGCGGGCCCGTGCGTGGTGGAGTCGCGCCAGCTGCAGATGGATACCGCCGGCGAGCTCAAGGAGATCTGCGCCGCGCTTGGCGTCCCGTTCATCTTCAAGTCGTCCTACGACAAGGCCAACCGCAGCTCGAGCAAGTCGTTCCGCGGGCTGGGCATGGACGCCGGCTTGACCATCCTGAGCGAGGTCCGCAAGCAGATCGGGGTGCCGGTTCTGACCGATGTGCACACCGAGCAGGAGGTGCCGCTCGTGGCAGGCGTCGTGGACGTCCTGCAGACGCCCGCTTTTCTGTGCCGTCAGACCGATTTTATCCACGCTGCGGCCTCCGCCGGCAGGCCGGTCAATATCAAGAAGGGCCAGTTCCTTTCACCGTGGGAGATGCGAAACGTGGTGGACAAGGCGCGGCAGGCGAGCGGCGCGGACAACATCCTGGTGTGTGAGCGCGGCGCGTCCTTCGGCTACAACAATCTCGTCTCCGACATGCGCTCATTGATGGTGATGCGCGACACGGGCTGCCCGGTCGTGTTCGATGCGACCCACTCGGTGCAGCTGCCCGGCGGACAGGGCACCTCCAGCGGCGGTCAGCGGGAGTTCGTCCCGGTGCTGGCGCGCGCCGCGGTCGCATCCGGCGTGTCGGGCATCTTCATGGAGACCCATCCCAATCCCGAGAAGGCGCTCTCGGACGGGCCCAACGCGTGGCCGCTGCACCTCATGCGAGAGCTGCTCGAGACGCTGCGGGAGATCGACCAACTGGTCAAGCGCAAGGGATTTGCCGAAGACCGGGTCGCGGCGTCGGCGCTCCGGGTGCAGGGCGACCGAACCGCAACGCAGAAGGCCAAGGCATGAGCTCGATCGTGGACGTAGTGGCTCGAGAAATCCTCGACTCCCGTGGCAACCCGACCGTGGAGGCGGATGTCCTGCTGGAGTCCGGCGTCATGGGGCGCGCCGCGGTGCCCTCCGGCGCCTCCACGGGGAGCAGGGAGGCCATCGAGCTGCGTGATGGCGACGCGCAACGCTACGGCGGCAAGGGCGTGCTGCGGGCGGTGGAGAACGTGAACACCGAGATCTGCGAGGCCATCATCGGGCTGGACGCGGTGGAGCAGTCGCTCATCGACCAGACGCTGATCGAGCTGGACGGCAGCGAAAACAAGTCGCGCCTGGGCGCGAACGCGATGCTGGCGGTGTCGGCGGCGGTGGCCAAGGCGGCGGCAGAGGAATCGGGGTTGCCGCTCTACCGTTACCTCGGCGGTGCCGGGCGCATGCAGCTTCCGGTCCCTCTCATGAACGTGATCAATGGCGGGGCGCACGCCAACAACAACCTCGACCTGCAGGAATTCATGATCATCCCGGTGGGCGCCCAGAGCTTTCGCGAGGCGCTGCGTTGCGGGGCCGAGGTGTTTCACGCGCTCAAGAAGCTGATCGACGCCAAGGGCATGCCCACCACGGTAGGCGACGAAGGGGGCTTCGCGCCGAGCCTGGCCAACAACGAGGCGGCGTTGCAACTCATCATCGAAGCCATCGACAAGGCCGGCTATGCGCCGGGCAGCCAAGTGGCGATCGGACTGGATTGCGCGAGCTCCGAGTTCTTTGAGGATGGGGCGTATGTGCTCGGCTCCGACGCTCTGCGCTTGAGCGCCAGCCAGTTTACCGATTACCTGAGCGCCTGGGTCGATAAGTATCCCATCATCAGCATCGAGGATGGCATGGCGGAAGACGACTGGGAGGGCTGGAAGATCCTCACCGACCGTCTGGGCGACACCGTGCAACTGGTGGGTGACGACGTGTTCGTGACCAATACCAAGATCCTGCGCGAGGGGATCATCGAAGGGGTGGCCAACTCGGTCCTGATCAAGATCAACCAGATCGGGACGCTGACCGAAACGTTTGCGGCCATCGAGATGGCCAAGCGCGCCAACTACACGTCCGTCATTTCGCACCGCTCCGGCGAAACCGAGGACACCATCATCGCCGACATCGCGGTGGCGTCCAATGCGTTGCAGATCAAGACCGGGTCGCTGTCGCGCTCCGACCGCTTGGCCAAGTACAACCAGCTCCTTCGCATCGAGGAGGACCTGGGCGAAACGGCCAGCTATCCCGGCCGGGACGCGTTCTACCAGCTTTGGTGATGCGGCTGCTCGCGCTGGTCCTGGTGTTCCTGATCGCGGCCTTGCAGTGGCCGCTGTGGGCGGGCAAAGGCGGCTGGATGCGGGTGTGGGAGCTCGATCAGCAACTGAACGCCCAGCGCCGCACCAACGAGGCGTTGCGCGCGCGCAACGCAGCGTTGGACGCTGAAGTCCGCGATCTGAAGACCGGCTTTGACGCGATCGAGGAGCGGGCCCGCAGCGAGCTCGGCATGATCAAGCAGGACGAAGTCTTCTTCCAGGTGCTCGAGGCCGGTCCCAGGCCACCCGCCACCGCGCAATAGCGTCTATGGACGCGGCGCGTCGGCCGCCGAGTTCAATAGGCAGCTCCCGTCAGCCGCGTCTGCCGGAACCGGCTAAAGCGGGCGGCTTCCGCCTCAGCGCTCCAGCGCGCGCAGTTGCTCCAGCGTATTGATGTTGAGGAAGCCCGTGGCGCGATCGTCGAACGCGACCTCGGTCAGCTTCAATGAGGCGTACCAGGCGTCCACTTTGCGACCGCCCGCCTCGAGGAATTGCGTGAGGTGACCGAGAAGAAAGGCGCGGCATAGACAGAACACGGGATGCCGCCCCGCACTCGTTCTGGCCACCGCGACGTCCGCCTCAGCGCGCTCCAACGAGTCGGTCATGCGCTGTACCAGATCGGCTGGGAGGAAGGGGGAGTCGCACGGCACCACGGCCACCAGCTCGGAGCGTGCCAGACACAGGCCCGCATGCAGGCCCGCGAGCGGCCCCGCGAATCCGGTGATACGGTCGGCGAGCACCGGATGCCCGAAAGCGAGGTAGCGGTCGAGATTCTGGTTCGCGCTGATCAGCACCTCGGCCACTTGCGGCTCGATGCGGTCCAGTACCCACTCCACCATGGTGCGACCCCGGAACGGGAGCAGGCCCTTGTCCACCCCGCCCATGCGGGTGCCCCGCCCACCGGACAGGACAACGCCGGTTACCGACAGGTTGAATGCGTTGTTGCTCACGGCGGCGGGTCCCCGGAATGCATGCGCGACACGCAACGAACCGACATGCGGTAATTCTATCCCACCCGAGGGGAGTGCCCGCACAGCGCGGCCTCCGGTACCATTACGGCGCTCTCCGGGCTGCCGGCGGCATCAAGACAGAACAAGCACCCGAGCAGCCCGGCGAAGGTTGCACTCTTCTGGCTGTTCATCGGCATCCCGCTCGCGTGGGGCGTTTACGTCACGTAGCAGAAAGCGTTCGTCCTGTTCCGCTAGCTGGCGGTGTGCTCTGCGACCTAGATCAGCCCCTCGAGGACTTGTACGTCGACTGTCGCTCCCGCGGGCGTGTTGCCTTGAGCGTCCGGCAGCAGGATGAAGCAGTTCGCCTGGCTCATCGAGGAGAGGATTCCGGAACTCTGATCGCCGGTGACACGCACGCTCCACTCACCGTTGTCGCCTTGGCTCAAGATTCCGCGCTGGAACTCGGTGCGGCCGGGCGCTTTCTTGATGGACGACGTGCAGACGGCCTTCAGGACCGGCAGCGGATGCGGCTGCGGCACTCCCATCAGCATCAGAAGCGCTTCGCGCACGAACTGATAGAACGTCACCATCGCCGATACCGGGTTTCCGGGGAGACCGAAGAAGTGAGCGTCGCCGATCTTGCCGTAGGCCAGCGGCCGGCCCGGCTTCATCGCGATCTTCCAGAACAAAACGTCGCCGAGCTTGGCCAGGAGCTGCTTGACGAAGTCCGCTTCGCCCACGGACACCCCGCCGCTGGTGATGACCACGTCTGCCGCCCGCGCAGCTTGCGCGAAGGCGCTTTCGATCGCGGCGGGATCGTCGCGGATCAGGCCCATATCGATGGCCTCGACGCCTAGGCGCATCAGCATCCCGTAGAGGGTGTAGCGGTTGCTGTCGTAGATCTGGCCCGGCTCGAGGCTGCCGCCGACCGGCACCAGCTCGTCTCCGGTGGAGAAGAAGGCCACCCGCAGCTTGCGATATACCGACACTTCGCCGATGCCGAGCGAGGCGATCATCCCCAACTCCGCGGGGCGGACGATCTGACCTGCGGGGAACACCACCTGGCCGGCCTGAATGTCGGCGCCGGCGTAGCGTACGTTCTGGCCTTTCTGCTGGCCGCCCGGAAGCGCGACACGACCATCCGCCACGGTCGCGCGCTCCTGCATGATCACGGTGTCGCAGCCGGCGGGGATTACTCCGCCGGTCATGATGCGTACCGCTTGTCCGGCGCCCACAGTGCCTTGGAACGGCTTGCCCGCGAGCGCGGTGCCGGCAATGGTGAGGGTGGATTCGGCGTCCGGCTTGAGATCCGCGAAACGCACCGCGTAGCCGTCCATGGCCGAGTTATCGTGAGCCGGGACGTTCACGCCCGAACGGATCTCGGCGGCGAGCACGCGGCCAAGCGCGGCGCGGACGTGGAGCCGCTCGACCGCCGTGACCGGAGACAGGAAGGCGCGGATGTACTCCCGCGCCCTGGACACCGGCATGGAGTTCGGGTCGTAGTCGCTGTCGGCGGCTATTGCGGAGATGCGCTTGGCGGCGTCCATGGGGCGGGAACCGAACGGGTGGACGATGAAGGAGACGGGTCGCGCGATCGGCTCAGCCTGCTATCCGGTCCGGTTGAGGACCGGCTGCACGGTTCTCCGCCATAGCTCAGTGCCCGGATCAGCCGCCGATGTAAGACATCTCGACCTTGCGCAGCTTCGCCGTCTCGGCGGTGCGGATCTCCGAGTAGCGATCGGCGCGGTCCGTCCAGACCCGGGCGATGAGTTGCGAGATCGCATCATCGTGAGCGTCGCTGCGCAGCGGTCCGCGCAGGTCGGTGCCCTTGGCTGCGAACAGGCAGGTATAGAGCTGGCCCTCGGCCGACAGCCTCGCGCGCGTGCAGTCGCGACAGAAGGCGTGGCTCACCGAGGAGATGAAGCCGACCTCGCCACTACCGTCCCGGTACCGCCAGCGCTCGGCCACTTCGCCTCGATAGCCGGGGTCGACGGGCTCGATGGGCAGGTGACGGTCGATCATCTCCACCAGCTCGCGCGAGGGCACGACCTGATCCATCCTCCAGCCGTTGGTGGCCCCCACGTCCATGAACTCGATGAAGCGCAGTACGTGGCCCTGCCGCCTGAAGAAGCGCGCCATCGGCAGGACGCTGTGCTCGTTGACGCCGCGCTTGACGACCATGTTGATCTTGACGGGGCGCAGCCCCACCGCCGCCGCTTCCTCGATTCCTTCCAGGACTTTCTGCACCGGGAAGTCCACATCGTTCATGGCCTTGAACACGGCGTCGTCCAGGGAATCGAGGCTCACCGTGATGCGCTTCAGGCCCGCGTCCTTCAGGCCGCGCGCCTGCTGTTTGAGCAGCGAGCCGTTGGTGGTGAGCGTGAGATCGAGGTCGCTCCAATACGCCAGCATCTCGATCAGCCGCTCGAGCTTGCGTCGTACCAGCGGTTCGCCGCCGGTGATGCGGATCTTTTGCACGCCGTGGTCGCGGAAGATGCGCACCAGACGATGGATCTCGCCGAAGCTCAGGAGCTGCCCGCGGTCGAGAAACTGGAAGTCTCTGCCAAACACCTCCTTGGGCATGCAGTAGGTGCAGCGAAAGTTGCATCGGTCGGTCACCGAAATGCGCAGATCGCGCAACGGCCGTCCGCGCGCGTCGGACAGCTGCGGCCGGCCCGGCGCAGGGACCATCGCAGGGCGCTCCGGCCGCGTGCTGGGGGGCGAGTCTTCTCTCATACCCTTTCTTTTAGCGCATTTTGCGAATGACTGGAGGCATTATATGCCCTCGGGGATAACGCCGCGAAGGCCAAGACAAGCCATCGGACCGGCTCGAACCATCGCCGGGGCCCTCCGTCGATGGTGAAATTCGTGCATCATAGGAACACCGGCGCAAGGGCGCATCCGGAAATAAACACGTTGAGAACATTGCCTCCCGCGGGGATCGAGACCGCGGTATCCTCCACTGAGGCGCCAGTTTGGCGTAAGCATATGCACACGGCGTCGAGACACGAAGCTGTCACTGGCGAGGCGGGTCGGTGATCCAGGATCGCGCCAAAGACGTCGGCGGGCGCTCGGCGCATCCACCAAGGTCAAAGGAGCGGCGCGCGGTCGCCGGGCAAACGGGGTCGGGCAGTCGCACCAAGGCCGAGCCGTGCCAGACGCGCGTGCTCGAGGACTGGCAGCGCGGCGCCGCGCTCCTCGAGGTCACGCTCGTGAACGGCGTCAAGATCCGCGGCACTTTGACGAGCTTCGACTCCTACATCATCGCGCTGCAAAGCCGCGGAGAGGTGCAGCTGGTTTACAAGCAGGCGATCTTGGTGATCGTGCCCGTCTCTGCGCAGTC
>DATJVW010000218.1:0-4415 GCA_035501675.1 Burkholderiales bacterium | reverse complement strand
ATCGGTCCCAACGGCGCAGGCAAGACGACGCTATTCAACTGCCTGTCCCGCCTCTACGACTGCGAGGGCGGTTCAATCGTGTTCGACGGCCACCCGCTGCAGGGCCTGTCGCGTCACCGCATCGCCGAGCTCGGCATTGGTCGCACCTTCCAGAATCTTGCGCTGTTCCGCAGCATGAGCGTGCTGCAGAACGTGCTCCTGGGCGGTCACTGCCGCACGCGTGGCGGGTTTCTGGTGAACGCGTTAAGACTGCCACTGGTGGCGCGCGAGGAGCTCAGGCTGCAGGAGCAGGCGCATCACCTCATTGGCCTCCTGGATCTGGGCGCAGTGGTCGCGCGCCGGGTGGCCGATCTTCCGTTCGGTCTGCAGAAGCGCGTCGAGCTGGCGCGTGCGCTGGCCAGCCAGCCCAAGCTGTTGCTGCTGGATGAACCGGCGGCGGGGCTCAACCACGAGGAGCTGGAGGGCCTGATGGCGCTGATCCGGCGCGTGCGCGACGGGTTGCAGGTGACCGTGCTGCTGGTCGAGCATCACATGAACCTGGTGATGCGCATCTCGGATCGCGTCGTGGCGCTGGACTTCGGGCGCAAGATCGCCGAGGGAACGCCGGCGGAAGTGCAGAGCAACCCCGAGCTGATCCGCGCCTACCTGGGAGTCGCGGGTTGATGACCGCGCTGCTCGAGGTCAAGGAACTCAGCGCCGGGTACGGGTCGACCTTGGTGCTGCACGGTGTAGGGCTGGAGGTCGCCGAACGCGGCATCACCACGGTGTTGGGCGCCAATGGCGCCGGGAAGACCACGCTGCTGCGCGCGTTGTGCGGGATGATCAGGTCCACCGGGCAAGTGCGCCTGAGCGGCCAGGCGATCAGCGGTCGAGCCACGGAAGATATCGTGCGCAAGGGCGTAGCCCATGTTCCCGACGGCCGTGGCACCTTCCTTGACCTGACTACCGAGGAAAACCTCAAGCTCGGCGCGTACACACGAAAGGACAGGTCGGGCGTGGCGGATGACTTCGAGCGCGTGTTCGGGTACTTTCCGCGGCTGCGGGAGCGACGTCACCAGCAAGCGGGCACGCTGTCGGGCGGCGAGCAGCAGATGCTCGCCCTGGCTCGTGCGCTGATGCTGCGGCCCCGCCTGCTGCTCTTGGACGAGCCGTCCTTCGGCCTGGCGCCGCTCGTGGTACAGGGGATCTTTCAGATCATGCGGCGCATCAACCAGGAGGAGGGCGTGAGCATGTTGCTGGTCGAGCAGAACGCGACGCTGGCGCTCGACCTCGCCGACCACGTGTATCTGCTGGAGACCGGGCGCGTGGTGGTGTCGGGCCCCTCGTCGGTGATCCGAAACGACGAAGCCGTGCGGCGGTCGTATCTCGGTTACTGACTCGCGAACCTCGATGTTCAAGGAATACGACAAATACGACGCGCTGGGGCTCGCGCAGCTCGTGCGCAACGGTGAAGTCGCCGCGGAGCATCTGCTCGAGGAGGCCATTGCGCGCGTCGAGCAGCGCGACGCGCAGCTCAATGCGGTGGTCAGCAAGCTCTACGACCACGGCCGCGCCGCGATTCGGGCCGGGCTGCCCGATGGGCCGTTGCGTGGTGTGCCATTTCTGCTGAAAGACTTGCATGCGCTGTGCAGCGGCACCGTCACGAGCAACGGCAGCCGCTTCTTCCAGGACAATGTGGCGGACCACGACACTGAGCTCGTCGCGCGCTACAAGAGAGGTGGGCTAGTCATCTTTGGCAAGACCAACACGCCCGAGTTCGGCTTGACCATCACCACCGAGCCAGTGCTGTTCGGTCCGACTCGAAACCCGTGGAGCCGCAACCACACGGCGGGCGGCTCAAGCGGTGGCGCGGCAGCGGCCGTTGCCGCAGGGCTTACGCCCGTGGCCCACGCCTCGGACGGCGGGGGCTCGATACGCATTCCTGCGTCGTGCTGCGGGGTGTTCGGGCTCAAGCCTACGCGCGGGCGCAATCCGCACGGGCCCGACCGCGGCGAGGGCTGGGCCGGGATGAGTACGGAGCACGTGATCACGCGCAGCGTGCGCGACAGCGCCGCGCTGCTTGATCTCACCTGCGGGCCCGATCTGGGCGCGCCGTACTTCGCGCCACCGCCTCGCCAGCGGTACACGAGCGAGGTGGGTGCCGACCCAGGACGGTTGCGTATCGCCTTTGCCAAGTACACACCGGCCGCAGAAGAGGTCGCTCCCGAGTGCGAGCAGGCCGTGGGCGAGACAGCGCGCTTGCTGGAGGGGATGGGCCACAGGATCGAGGAGACCAAGCTCGATTTCGTTCCGGAGGAGCTGGGGCCGGCGTTCCGCCTGGTGATCGCCGGCAACACGCGCGTCGCGATCGAGAGCCACGCGGCCAAGTTCGGCCGCCAGCCCTCGCCGGAGAAGTTCGAGAGAGTGACCTGGCTGTTGTTCGAGTCCGGTGCGCAGGCGAGCGCAGCGGACTATGCACGCGCCGTGCTGACCATTCATCGGACCGGGCGCATGATTGCGCGCTTTTTCGAGCGCTACGATATGCTGCTGACACCGACGCTTCCCCACCCACCGCAGAAGCTGGGCGTGTTCGACATGAATGGCGACAACGCCGAGGACTACCGGCGCGCTGTGGCGTTGTTCACGGCTTTCACGGCGCCGTTCAATGCCAGTGGCAACCCGGCGATGTCGGTCCCGCTGTGCTGGACGGCGGGTGGGCTGCCGGTCGGCGTGCAGTTCGCGGGTCGATATGGCGAAGAGGCCACGCTTCTGCGCCTCGCCGCGCAGCTGGAGCAGGCTCGACCTTGGTTCAATCGCCGGCCTTCGATCAAGGCCGGGTGAGCCCCTATGGAAGCATTCCTCCATCAAGTCCTATCGGGACTGGCCACGGGCGGCATCTATGCGAGCCTGGCGCTCGCCCTGGTCATGATCTACCAGTCGACCAATCACATCAATTTCGCCCAAGGCCAAATGGCGATGTTCTCGACTTATCTGGCCTGGGACATGATCAACCACGGCGTGCCCTACTGGTGGGCTTTCTTGCTCACTGTCGCGCTCTCCTTCATCGCCGGGATCGTGATCGAACGGGTGATCATCCGCCCGGTCGAGAACGCGCCCGTGCTGTCGGTCGTCGTGGTATTCATTGCGCTGCTGGTCATCTTCAACAGCATGGCAGGTTGGATTTACACCTACACGATCAAGACATTTCCCAGCCCCTTCCCGGAGCGGCCGCTGTTCGGAAACCGCTTCATCTCCTCCCACGAATTGGGAGCGATCGGCGTCACGCTGGCCGTGCTGGTGATGCTGTACGCTTTCTTCCGCTTCACACCGCTAGGCCTGGCCATGCGAGCCTCGGCCCAGAACCAGGCGTCCAGCCGTCTAGTGGGAATCCGTGTGGGTTGGATGCTGGCCCTGGGTTGGGGTTTGGCCGCAGCGGTGGGCGCGATCGCCGGGATGCTCGTGGCACCGATCATCTATCTGGAACCCAACATGATGTCCGGCGTGCTCCTGTATGCGTTCGCTGCCGCGCTGGTCGGCGGCATCGACAGCCCGTTCGGTGCGGTACTGGGCGGCTTCGCCGTGGGTGTGCTGGAGAACCTCGTGGGTGCCTATGTGATCGGCACCGAGCTGAAGCTGACCGTGGCGCTGGTGCTGATCGTCGGCGTGCTGCTCGTCAAGCCGACGGGATTGTTCGGCAAGGTCTTCGTGACACGCGTATAGCGGAGCGCCGATGAACGACGCAGTGACCACATCCGTGGTGAGCTTGCCCCGCTATGCGGGCCTGTCGCCGCGCGCGTGGAAAGCGATCGGCTTCATTGTGCTCGCTGCCGCCGCCGTGGCACTGCCCTTCCTGGTCAGCAACTACCGGGTGTTCCAGTTGAACATGGTGCTGGTGTACACCATCGTGCTGCTGGGGCTGAACATGCTGACCGGCTACAACGGTCAGATCTCGCTCGGACATGGCGCGTTCTACGCCATCGGCGCTTATGTCGCTGCCATCTTGATGGACCGCTTTGGCTGGCCGTACTGGGCCACGCTGCCCGTAGCCGGAGTGGTGTGCTTCATCTCCGGTTTCTTGTTTGGACTTCCTGCACTACGGCTACGCGGGCACTATCTGGCATTGGCGACCTTCGCGCTGGCCGTGGCCATGCCGCAGATCCTCAAGTACAAGCACATCGAGCAGTGGACGGGAGGGGTCCAGGGCATCGTCATCATCAAGCCGGACCCACCGTTTGGGCTGAAAGTCACGCCAGACCAGTGGCTCTACCTGTTCACGCTTGCAATACTCGTCGTGATGTTCGTGATCGGCTGGAACCTGCTGCGGGGCCGCGTCGGGCGCGCAATAGTGGCCATCCGCGATCATCCGATTGCGGCGGAGGCCATGGGGGTGAACAGCGCATTGTTCAAGACCCTGACCTTCGGTGTGAGCGCGCTGT
>DATJVW010000217.1:0-4026 GCA_035501675.1 Burkholderiales bacterium | reverse complement strand
AGAAATGATAGAGTTTAGCGGGTTACGGCCGTCGAGACCGCAGTTTGGTGAGTCCCACCCGCCTCGAGTCGCGTCGGCTGCATGCGCAGCCCGAGGCTCCAGTCAGCAGGCAGGGTCGGGGTTCATTGTCAACCATATCCGCTCCCGGCTCACACATCAAAATCAGCAAATGCAGCTCATGATTTTCATGAGTTTGTCGATCATCTCTGACACAACTCGTGCCATCGTCCTGACCCCGGAGCCATGACGAACGCGATCGCCGATAGCGGACTCCTCTCGTATTCGCTCGACCAGCCCTGGCACCGCGACCGCCCCCTATTGGTGGCGTTCGTAGTGTCCGTGCTGCTGCACGCCGCCGCTATCCTGTTTCTTCCCGGGTTGCGCGCGCCCGTCCCCAAACCGAAGGTGTTGACGGTGGAGCTCGCGCGTTCGCCACCGCCGGCTGAAGAGCAGCCAAAGGCGCAGCAGAAGCCGCCGCAGGCAAAGAGGATACAGCGGCCCTTCCAGCGCCAGGACCTGCAGTCGCCGGCGGTCCCCAACGTAGCGCCTAAGCCGCTACCGGCCAAGGCAGAGGCGCGCCCCGAGATCCGTCCCGAGCCCAAAGTGGAGCCGCGCCTTCAGGCGAAACCGGAACTCGCGCCGCCTCCGCAGGCGGTCGCGCGCCTGGAGCCACGCCCGGAGCCGCGCGCAGAGCCCTTGCCGCAGATACGCGCGGAACCGCGCACGCAGCTCAGGCCCGAGGCGCGCCCTGAACCCCGGTTGGAGCCGCGCCAGGAGCTGAGGCCGGAGGCGCGCGTCGAACCGCGCGTCGAGCCTCGGCCGCAGCTCGCGCCGGAAACGCGCCCGCTCGAGCGGGTGGAGCCTCGGCCGGCGCCGATCCAAGCTCCGCGCGTCGAGCCGCGCCTTGAACCCCGGCGCGATCCGGTCGCGGTAGCGCGTCCTGAGCTGCGACCCGAACCCGTCGTGGCGCCGAAGGTGGACCTGCCAGTACAGCAGACGGCCCCGAGGCCCGAGCCGGTACCTGCGCGCCGCACCGAGCCGAGCCTGCAGCCCAAGCGCGAGCCCGCGCCGGTGGCACGCCCCGAGCTGCGGCCGGAGCCGGTCGTGGTGCCACGGGGCGAACTGCCGGCGGCAGAGTCGCGCGTCCAACCGCAGCTCACGGCGAAGGCCGAGCCGCGCCCCGAGCCAACTTTGGCAGCGCGCCCGCAGCCACAGATCGAGCCACCGAATCCCTCCGCGCGGCCCGTGGCGCCTCCACCCGAGCCGCTCGCCGCGGCGCGTCCGCTGGCGCGTGCACAGCCGCAACCCGTCCCGCGCGCCGAGCCGCAGCCCCAGATCCGTCCCGAGCCGAAGCCGCAGCCCACGTACGAGGCGCGTGCAGAGCCGAGTCTGCCTGCCCCGCTCGCTGCGCCCGCGCCGCCCGGGCCGGCGCGTCCGTCCGCCGTCCCCACGCCCACCAACCCGGTCGCGATCACCCCTTTGCCGACTCCTCCGAAGTTGAAGCGGGGAGACGAGGACGCGGCGCTGAGGCGCTTCACGCAGGATGTCGTGCGCATTGTCGGCAAGGTTGTTTCGGAGCGAGACTACCCGCGCCTGGCGCGTGACCGTGGCTGGCAGGGCTCGACGCTGGTCCGGGTCGAGATCGGCCCGGATGGTCTGCTGAAGGCGGTCACCGTGACTCGCAGCAGCGGCTACTCTGTGTTGGACGACCGCGCGGTCTCGAAGATCCGGGAGATCCGGCTGCCCAACATACCCGATGAGTTGCGCGAGCGCGCTTTCAGCGTCGACGTCCCGTTCAGATTTTCATTGCGTAACCGCGGGCAGTAGTTCCCAGAACCCCCGGGCAATGTCCGACGCCCTGTTCCCGCCTCTGGAACCCTACGCCGCGGGTTGGCTCGAAGCCGGTGACGGGCACCGGGTCTGGCACGAGCAGTCCGGAAATCCCCGCGGCGCGCCGGTGGTCTTCCTGCATGGCGGGCCGGGCAGTAGCACCAACCCCGACCATCGACGGTTCTTCGACCCCGCCTTCTACCGCATCGTGCTCGTGGACCAGCGCGGTTGCGGCCGCTCTACGCCGAGCGGCGAGGTTGGCGCAAACACCACGGCGCATCTGGTGGATGATCTCGAACGCGTGCGCCTCGAGCTGGGCGTAGAGCGATGGCTGCTGTTCGGTGGCAGCTGGGGAAGCACGCTGGCGCTCGCCTATGCTCAGATGCGTCCCGCCGTCGTGAGCGGGCTCGTGCTACGCGGGCTGTTTCTGGCCTCGCACGACGAAGTCGACTGGTTTGTCACGGGCCTGCGCCGCTTTCTGCCGGAGGCCTGGAGTGCGTTCGCAGGCGAGGTCGATGATCGATCGTGTGCAGGGTTGTTGCGACATTATCACGAGCGGGTCGCGATGAACGATGTCGCTGCGGCTGGACGCTGGAACGCGTGGGAGTCCGCAGTCATGGCGGTGGGCGAAGCGCCGTCCGCCTCGGCCGCGCCAGCGTCCGCGGCCACGCTGGCGCGTGTGCGGATTCAGTTGCATTACCTCGTCAACGGCTGCTTCCTCGCTGCCGGACAATTGCTGCGCGGGCTGGAGCGACTCGCCCAGCTGCCCGCGATCCTGGTCCAGGGGCGCCGCGATCTGGCCTGCCCCCCGGGCACCGCGTACACTGTGGCGCGACGCTGGGCCGGGGCACGGCTTCGGTTGGTGGAAGAGGCCGGCCACTCCGCGATGCACCCCGCTATGGCTCGCGCCCTGGTCCAAGCCACGCAAGACATCAAAGCGTTGGTCGCACCGACATGAGCTTGCGCTTTCGCATCAACCTCATCATCACGGTGGTGATCGTGCTGTTCTCGCTGGTGACGGCGAAGATCGTGTTAGACGATACGCGCAGCTCGATCCGCGAGGAGATGGAAGCCGGGACCAAAGTCACCCTGCAGCTGCTCACCACGGCGCTCTACACCAGCCAGCTTGCTCCCCGATCCGGCGAGCCGAACGCGGTCCTGCTCGCGTTTCTACAGCGCCTCGGCCGGGTGCGCGCGCACGAGATCCGCCTCTACACCTACGACGGCACGCTGGCGTACACCTCGCCCCCGCCGGCGTACAAAGCGGGGCGCGCCGCCCCGAACTGGTTCTCGCGCCTCGTGGCCCCGCGGCTCGCTGTCGTGCAGCTGGATGTCAAGGGCGGCCGCATCCTGGTGATTCCAGACGCTTCGCGCGCCATCCTGGATGCGTGGGACGACATGGAGAACCTGATTGGGCTCGCGCTGGGCTTCCTGGTGCTCGTCAATGCCGTCGTGTTCTGGCTGCTCGGCCGTGCATTCAGGCCGGTGGCGCCCATTCTGCGCGGGCTGTCGGAAATGGAGCGCGGGCGGCTGCACACGCGCCTGCCCGGATTCTCGCTGCCCGAGTTCGATTCCATCAGCCACACCTTTAACCGCATGGCGGGAGCACTCGAAGAGACCCATGCCGAGAACATGCGCCTGGCGCTGGTAGCCACGCAGTCGTCCGACGCGATCATGATCCACGACCTGGCCGGGAACATTTCCTTCTGGAATCCCGCGGCGGAACGCCTGTTTGGCTACAAGCCGGAGCAGATCGTGGGGCATTCGGCTACCGTGCTCACGCCGCCCGGGCTGGAGGCGGAAGTGGCCGACAATCTTCACACCATCCGCGCCCGGCGCGTGGTGGACAACGTGGAGACTCGGCGGCTTACCCACGACGGGCGCGTCGTGGATGTCGCGCTGTCGGCCGCGCCTCTGGTTGACCCGGTCAGCGCCGAGGTGATCGGGGAGATCTGCAGCATGCGCGACATCACCGAGCACAAGCGCGCCCAGCAAACGGAAAGAGAGCTGGAACAGAACCGGCGGCTCACCCAGTTGATCCAAACCCGCCTGGAGGAGGAGCGCCGCTCCATCGCGCGCGAGCTGCACGACGAGCTGGGGCAGTGCGTCACGGCCATCAAGACGATCGGCGCCGCCATCGCCAACCGCACGCAGGCCACCGCACCCGAGGTCCATACCAGCGCTCAGAAAATCGTC
>DATJVW010000216.1:0-6046 GCA_035501675.1 Burkholderiales bacterium | reverse complement strand
GTCTTCGGGATGATCCCGAAGTAGTATCCGGCCATGAGGAGGAGGAACAGACCGATCGACAGCGAGATCCGAATGGTCAGCGCCTTCACAGTGCGCTCGGAGGCGCCCTTATCGCGGATCAGAAACCAGAGCGCGGAGCCCAGGCTGCCCACGATCAGGAACAGCATCGCGATCACGATGATTCTCATCTTGAATGCCTTTTCGCGTGTACCGAGTCTACTCTTCGACGTCGGGACTCGCCATTCGAGCCGCACCCGACCAAGCTTCCCCGCTTAGAGGCATGCGGTTCGCAGCGCATTTCAAGCCACGGTTTGTGCCCACCCTGGCGGCCGTCGTGGCCGCGCTAGCCACCGCGCTGCTGGGCAACTGGCAACTCAATCGGGCGGCAGAAAAGGCGCTCCTGCAGCAGCGCATCGATCGCGCCGTCGGCCAGTCGCCGATACGTCTCGGCGCAGCGCCGGTGGATCCAGTGGATGTCGACTATCTACCCGTCGAAGCCGGCGGGGAATTCAAGCCCGACGGTACGCTCTACGTTGACAACCGCGTGCGCAAGGGTGTGCCCGGTTATGAGATCGTCACGCCGCTGCGCATCGACGGCAGCACGCGTTATGTGCTGGTCAACCGCGGCTGGGTCAAGGCGGGCGCGAACCGAGGCCAGCTTCCGCAAGTCGCGACGCCCGCCGGCGCGGTGGCGGTAGAGGGCATTGCGCTGCCCGGCAATCCGCGCCTGTTCGAGTTGTCGAGTCGCGTGCAGGCGGGCCCGCTGTGGGAGAACGTCACGGTTGATCGCTACCGCAAGGTCTTCGGCTTGGACCTCCAGCCCATCATCATCCAGCAGCACAACGACCTCGGCGACGGGCTGGCTCGCGAGTGGAGCCGGCCCGATGCAGGAGTGGACCGGCACCGCGCTTATGCGTTGCAATGGTTTTCGATGTGCGCTGCCATTATCGTCATCTATGTCATCGTGAATGTCAGAAGAGCATCGCGCGGGCAAGGGTCTGCTTAGCCTGCTGTTTGTGGGCGTTGTGGCTATCGCGCCGATGATCGCCGCCTACACGCTGTACACCTTCTGGCGACCTACGGCGTTCACCAACTACGGACAACTGCTGCCGCCTACGCCGGTCGCCGGTGTCAGTCTCGGGCGCACGGGCGGCCGCGAGTTCCGCCTCGAGGCGTTGAAGGGCAAGTGGGTATTCCTGATTGTGGACTCCGGGACCTGCCCCGAGCTTTGCCGCCAAAGGCTGTACAAGATGCGTCAAGTGCGCCTAACCCAGGGCAAGGACATGGATCGCATCGAGCGGGCCTGGCTGATCGACGACGATGCGCGCCCTTCCGGCGAGCTCCTGGCCGAGTATCCGGGCATGTACGTGGTCCGCGCGCGCGAAAGTCATTTGCTGTCGCTCCTGCCGGCCGAGGCGTCCGTGCGCGATCACATCTACGTGGTGGACCCGCTGGGCAATCTCATGATGCGCTACCCGCGCGACGCGGACCCAAGCAAGATGAAGAACGACATCGCCAGGCTGTTGAAACTGTCGACCACGGGTTGAGATGCTAGAATTCGGCGATCTCCACAATCACGCGTCACGCCTTCCGCGCCAGATGTCCGCCACCGCCGAGACCAAGCCCGCGCCGCCAGGCGGTTCGGCGGCGGCGCCCTTGCGCGTGGCGCCGGAGGCGCGGCAATTCCTGCAGCTCACCAAGCCCAAGGTCGTCTCCCTCATCGTCTTTACCGCCGTGATCGGGATGTTCCTCGCGACGCCGGGACTGCCCCCGCTGGGCCCGGTTGTGTTCGGCACGCTCGGCATCGCGCTGGCGGCCGGAGCAGCGGCGGCCATCAACTGTCTGGTGGAACAAAAGATCGACGCCGTGATGGCGCGTACGCGCGCACGTCCGCTTCCCCTGGGGCAGCTCACGTCCCGGCAGACGCTCGTTTTCGCGGGTGTGATGGGTGGCCTCGGGCTGGGTGTGCTCTATGCGCTGGTCAATCCCCTCACCATGTGGTTGACGCTGATCACCTTCGTCGGCTACGCCGTCGTCTATACGATTATCCTCAAGCCGCTTACGCCTCAGAACATCGTGATCGGCGGGGCCTCTGGCGCGATGCCCCCGGTGCTGGGCTGGGCGGCGGTCACCGGCGCGCTGTCTCCCGACGCCCTGCTTCTGTTCCTGATCATTTTCGCCTGGACCCCGCCGCACTTCTGGGCGCTCGCTCTTTACCGCAAACGGGAGTACGCCAAAGCCGGCATCCCGATGCTGCCGGTCACCCACGGCGACCGCTACACGCGGCTGCACGTTCTGCTGTATACGCTGATCCTGTTGGCGGTCAGCCTGCTCCCGTTCGCCACTGGGATGAGCGGGCTGATCTACCTTGCTGCCGCTTTGGCGCTGGGGACGGTCTTCGTGTGGTATGCGGTCAAGATCTACGTGGATTACACCGACCGGCTTGCGCAGCACACCTTCCGCTACTCCATCGTCTACCTGTCCCTACTGTTTGCGGCGCTGCTGGTGGACCACTACGGTCCCAGCGTCGTCTGATCATCGCTTGCGTCCCGGCCATGAAGGGGCGTCTGTTTCTCGTGTTCGCGCTGACTCTGGGGTTGGCCGCTTGCAACCAGGGTCATCAGGCCACCGCTTTCCGCTCCACCGACATCACTGGTGCGCAGTTCGGCGCGGCCTTCGAGCTGACCGATTTCAACGGCCAGCAACGCCGGCTCGCGGATTTCCACGGCAAGGTGGTGGCCGTGTTCTTTGGCTACACCCACTGCCCGGACGTCTGTCCCACGACGCTCACCGACCTGGCCTCTGCCGTGAAGAAGCTGGGACCCGATGGAGGGAAGGTGCAGGTGCTTTTCATCACCGCCGATCCGGAGCGCGACACACCCGAGGTCCTCAGGCAGTACGTCACCGCTTTCGATCCCTCTTTCCTGGGGCTGCGCGGCACACCGGAACAGACTGCGGAAGTCGCCAAGGCGTTCAAGGTGCTGATCCAAAAGAACCCCGGTGCGGACCCCAACAACTACACCGTCGATCACTCGTCCGGGACGTATGTCTACGACACGAGCGGCAGGCTGCGCCTGTACGTAAGCTACGGCCAGAGCGCCGACGTATTTGCCCACGACATCGCGCAACTGCTGAGGTCCTCCTGAGGCGCTCGGCCCACTCGAGAAGCACCAACAGAAACGCCGCCCGCGGGCGGCGTTTGCAATCCCATTGAACCGAACGGCTCAGGCGGGTGCTTGGATCAGGGTCCGCATCTTCTTCATGGCCTGGCCCTCGATCTGCCGGATGCGCTCGGCCGAGACGCCGAACTCGTCGGCCAGTTCGTGGAGCGTGGCGGCGTCGGTCTCCCGCAGCCAGCGCGCCTCGATGATCCGGCGGCTGCGCGGGTCGAGATTCGCCAGCGCCTGCTCGAGGCCTTGGGTGCGCAGACGTTGCCCCTCCTCGTGCTCGAGGATGCGGCCAGGCTCCTCCTCGGGGTTGGACAGATATGAGATCGGTCCGAAGCCTTCGTCTTCACCCTCGCCTACCGGCTCCAGGGAAATATCCTGGCCGCCCAGACGCATCTCCATCTCGGACACGTCTGCGGCCTTGACGTTGAGCGTGCTGGCCATGGCATCCGTTTCCTCGCGGCTGAGTGCGCCATGGCTTTTCTTCATGCTGCGCAGGTTGAAGAACAGCTTGCGCTGCGCCTTGGTGGTGGCGATCTTCACGACTCGCCAGTTGCGCAAGATGTACTCGTGAATCTCGGCTCGGATCCAGTGCACAGCGAATGACACCAACCGCACACGACGCTCGGGGTCGAAGCGCTTTACCGCCTTCATCAGCCCGATATTGCCCTCCTGGATCAAGTCGCCGTGCGGCAAGCCATAGCCCAGATACCCACGGGCGATGGACACAACCAAGCGCAGATGGGACAACACGAGCTTGCTGGCCGCCTCCAGATCGTTCTGGTCGCGAAGTTGGCGGGCCAACCGGATCTCCTCCTCCTCGGACAGCAGCGGGAAGCGGTTGACGGCCTGGATATAGGTCTCAAGGCTGCCAGCGGTCGAAGGGAGGGCAACGGCTACAGGCAAGGCATTGATCATTAAGAATTCCTCCTGACGGTGCGCATTCTAGCACTCGTCGCATCAGACTGCTACAGCACTACCAAAGTTCCCGACTATTTCGCTCGGCTATACCCGGCCGATCCGCCGGAGGTGACGGGTGACGGATAACCAGGCCCCGAGCCAGCCCAGCACCGCAGAAAATGCCAGCAACGTCGCTGCATCGGGAAGACTCAGCCCGGGCATGCGGAAGTCGGCCGAATAAAGCGCGGCGAGCCCGGCCAGGTCCCGGTTCAGCAGGTGTATCGCCAGCGCCACGACGCCCCAGGCCGCCAGCCCCCCGGCCAGCCCCTGCAAGGTCCCGAACCAGAGAAACGGCCGCCGGACGAAAGGATTGGTCGCTCCGATCAATTTCGCCACCTCGATCTCCTCGCGCCGGGTCAGAATCTGCAGCCGGATGGTATTGAACGTGACAGCCACCAGGGCGGCGGCGAGCAACGCGCCCAAGATCTCCACCGCGGTGCGGCCGAGCCTGAGCGCCGCGTCGAGCTTGCGTGCCCATTCCGAGTCCAACTGAACGTGGCCCACCTTAGGCCAGCCCGCCGCATCGTCGCGCAAGCGCTCCAGCGTTTCCGGGCGATTGCCGTGGACTGTGGCCACGAAAGCATCGGGAAGCGGGTTTTGTTTTAGATTGTCCAGCACATCGGACAACCCGGCGTTGCGCCTGAGATCGGACAGGGCCTGCGCTCTAGCGATGAAGCGGTAACCGCTTATTTCGGGATCGGAGCGCAGCTTTTGCTCGACGGCTGCCGCATCCCGGCTGTCCGCGTCCAAAGCCAGGAAGATGCTCACCTGGGGGTCGCTGGACAGTTGGCGGGTAAACGACTGCAGGTGCGAAAGGCCCACGTAAAGGCCAACGGGCAGGCTCAACGCAACGGCGATCACCAGCACGCTGAGCAGAGATGCCATCGGGCTCGCTACGAGTCGGCCGGCGGCGTCGCGCAGGGCCCGCCCGTGATCGCGCACCCAGCTCCTCACGCCGCAATACGTCCCTGCCCAAGGTGGATGGTGCGCGCTGAGAGCTGCTCGCCGACCGAACGGTCGTGGGTCGCGATCACTACCGTCACACCCACCTGATGGAAGGCGCGGAACAGCTCGACGATATTGCGCGCGTAGGCCTCGTCGAGATTACCGGTAGGCTCGTCCACCAGCAGCACCGCGGGCCGATGTGCTACGGCGCGCGCGATGCACACGCGTTGCTGTTCTCCGCCCGACAGCGTGATCGGGGCGGCTTTCTCCTTGCCCAGCAACCCCACTTTGTCCAGGGCAGCGCGGGCGCGGCGCGCCGCATCGCGCCCGTCGAAGCCCGCGATCTGCAACGGCAGCAGCACGTTCTGGAACACATTACGGTCGTAGAGCAGCTTGTGGTCTTGGAACACGATGCCGAAGCGGCGCCGCAGAAAAGGCACTGCCGCGGGGGTGAGCTTGGCCAAGTTCTGGCCGCTGATGAGCACCGCGCCGGAGCTCGCCAGCTCGATCGCCGCCATGAGCTTGAGCAGCGTGGATTTGCCGGCTCCGGAGTGGCCCGTAATGAGCACCAGCTCGCCGCTCTCGATGGTGAGCGAGACGTCGCGCAACGCCTCGAAGCCGCCGGCATAGCGCTTGGACACGTGGCTGAAGGAAATCATCGGACAGGAGCGTGTGTGCCGGGATCGGGGCCGCGTGTGCGCTCAGTCGAACAGCGCGTCGACGAACTCTTTTGCGTCGAACGGCCGCAGATCGTCGATCCGTTCGCCTACCCCGATGAAGCGCACCGGTATCGGCTTGTAGCGGACGATTGCGGCGATCGCCCCGCCTCTTGCGGTTCCGTCCAGCTTGGTGATGGTGAGGCCAGTCAACCCCAGCGCGTCGTCGAAGGCCTTCACTTGGCTGACCGCGTTCTGTCCCGTGTTCGCGTCGAGCACCAGCATGACTTCGTGCGGTGCATCGGGCATGATGCGGGC